>JANQSZ010000001.1 GCA_028279045.1 Candidatus Nanoarchaeia archaeon
TAGATGGTTTCCAATAGAAATTAAGGGGTTGGTGGCTATCCAAGAGAAGAAAGAGGAAAAACAACACGGATTATCAAAATTTTTCAATGATTACTTGGAACGAGAATCATTTTTCTCAGATAAGAAAGTTCTCCAAAGCTCACACATTCCTGATATTATTGTTCATCGCGAAGATGAAGTGAATCAACTTGCACGAATATTAGCTCCTGTGCTGAAACAAGAGCGGCCCTCAAACACCTTCCTCTATGGGAAGACCGGAAGCGGCAAAACCACATCCATCAAACACATAGTCAACCAAATTCTGGAAATTGCGCGGGAACGGAAGATTCCGCTGAAGATTGTGTATGTGAATTGTAAGCTGAAGAAGATAGCAGATACCGAATACCGGCTTCTTGCTCAACTTTCACGAGAATTCGGAAAAGACATCCCACCAACAGGCCTTCCTACAGAAGAAGTGTACAAATGCTTCTTTTCTGCTGTAGAAGAAAACGGACAGAATGTGGTTCTTGTTCTGGATGAAATTGATGAGCTTGTCAAAAGAACAGGAGATGAAACACTGTATAACCTTACGCGAATAAACGAGGAATTGAAAGGTACACACATCAGTTTGGTTGGAATTTCCAACGACATGATATTTATCGATTCATTAGACCCAAGAGTTCGTTCTTCATTATCTGAAGAAGAAATCATTTTCAAACCATACAACGCAATGCAACTCAAAGACATTCTGGCAGAACGAGCGAACGCAGCGTTTAGGCAGAATGCATTTGAACCAGGAGTAATTGAGAAATGTGCAGCATATGCGGCGCGGGAACACGGTGATGCGCGGCGAGCACTAGAATTACTTCGCGTTGCAGGAGAAATAGCAGAAAGATCTTCTTCACCGAAAGTGCACATTACACACGTAGATGAAGCAGAGAACAAAATTGAACGGGACAGAGTGTATGATATTATTGCAGCGCAACCAAAACAAGTACAAGCAACACTTTACTCAATCATACAAACACAAAAAGCAAATTCTTTACTTTTTACAGGAGAGGTGTACGAGTTTTACAAAAACATTTGCAATAACATCGATCTCAATCCATTAACACAACGGAGAATATCAGATATTATTGCAGAACTTGATATGTTTGGTATTATTAATGCACGCGTTATTTCAAAAGGCCGCTATGGAAGAACCCGCGAAATTTCTCTTGCTATTCCAACAACAATCCAACCCAAAATATCCTCGCTACTGCGAGAACACCTCAATATATGAACGAACAAGAAAAAAAGAAGCTCATAGCTGACATGCTCAGCCGAGGAGAGCTTGTTACACCACAACAACTTGAAAACCTAGAGCACAAACCGACTAGACAGGTCGCTGTCTCAGATGTTGCGCGTACAAAAGGAATTGTCAACGTAGACTTTTCGTATCGATTTCATGCTAAAAAGAGTTCTGTTCAAGATTTTGTTGCCTACTACAATAACAGATTTCAACTTCTTAGTGGACTGTTGAGAAACCGCAGAGAACTCACACAACTCATGTCGATATCACGTATTGAGAACACAACAGGAGACCGCGTTTCGTTTATAGGAATGGTTTCAGAAATACAGACAACCAAGAATGATAATTTAATGATAACTTTTGAAGACCCGACGGGAAAGACGCGAGTTATCGTTACAAAGACCAATCAAGACTTGTATAAGAAGGCCAAGGAACTTGTTCATGATGAAGTTGTTGGCATCATGGGATCTGCGCGCGAAGGAATATTCTTTGCAAACGAGATCATACTGCCCGAGGTTCCTGTTGCAAAAGAATTTGTTAAAGGACCACGTGATGTGAACGCATTGTTCTTATCGGATATCCACGTCGGATCAAATGTGTTTATGGGTAAAGAGTTTGACCGCTTCTTACATTGGATTAACGGCAAAAGCGGATCTGCATCTCAACGCGAAGAAGCAGCGAAGGTATCGTATATATTTATTGCAGGGGATGTTGTGGATGGAATAGGAATTTTTCAAGACCAACAACACGAGCTGCATATTAAAGACATTCAAGAACAATACAATCAACTTGCTGAACTACTGAGTGAAATTCCGCAGGACATCAACATTATTATTTCTCCAGGAAACCATGATGCGGTGCTTCCAATGGAACCACAACCTGCATTTGACACTATTTTTTGTGACAAACTCCATACCTTACCGAACGTCACACTTGTTTCAAACCCAGGACTGGTAACGATTGAGAAAACAGAAGCGTTTCCTGGACTGAAAGTGCTGATGTACCACGGGTATAGCTTTGATTATTACATTGCGAACGTTGATTCTATCCGACAACAAGGAGGATACGACAGATCAGACTTGATTATGAAGTTTTTGTTGAAAAGACGGCATTTAGCGCCGACGCACACTTCAACACTGTATGTTCCTGATACAAAAACAGATCCTCTCTTCATCAATGAAATTCCAGATATTTTCCATACTGGGCACGTGCATCGAACAAACGTGAGTATGTACAGGAATATTTCACTTGTTAACAGTTCCTGCTGGCAAGGAATGACGCCGTTTCAAGCGCGACTTGGACACAACCCTCAACCTGCACGTGTACCTCTCATTAACTTACAATCACGTAAAGCAAAAATACTAAGATTCGGATAATGGAAGAATATTTTCAATCAATAGAAAAGGAAATTAAGAAATGCTACGACATAGCAGAGCGAGCGCGAAGCAAGGGATTTGATCCTGAACCGCACGTCGACATTCCACTTGCCAAGAACATGGCAGAACGCGTAGAGCGATTGATTGGTGCAGTGGCACCACAAATCGTAAACTCTGGTGTGTCGGACCGTATTAGCGAACTCGAGAAAAAATATGGGGCACTAGCTTGGGAAGTAGCACTTATTATTGCACTGGAAGTATCCCAACAAAAATTCTGCACATTTAAAGATAAACACGAAGCAATGGAAGTGGGTATACGTACTGGATTTGCGTACCACACTGTTGGAATAGTATCTGCAGCCCTTGAAGGATTTATCGAACTTAAAATTAAGAAGCGTAAAGACGGCAAAGAATACTTTGCAGCTGTGTTTGCAGGACCAATCCGAGGAGCAGGAGGGACAGCGATGAGTGTTTGCCTGTTGATTGCAGACTATGTTCGCAAACACATGGGATATGAGGCATATGATCCCTCTGAGAGAGAACAATCACGATTCGTAACTGAACTTACAGACTATCACGAACGAGTTACTAACTTACAATATCAACCAGGAGATGAAGAAATCCAATTTCTTGCTGCACACTGCCCGATTGAAATTGATGGCGACCCAACAGAGAAAATGGAAGTGAGCAACTTCAAAGATCTTGATCGTATACAAACAAACCGTATTCGAGGCGGAGTGTGTTTAGTTATGAGCATGCTTGCACTAAAAGCACCGAAAGTTGCCAAACAAACAAATAAATGGGGTAAAGATTTTGATCTTGAATGGGAATGGATCAATGATTTCTTGAAAATTCAGAAAAAGAAGAAAAGTAAAGGATCTTCAGAAAAGAAACTCAACCCTGACTACACATTTATTTCTGACTTAGTTGCTGGAAGACCAGTGTTAACGCATCCACTCCGAACAGGAGGATTCCGTTTACGGTATGGGCGAACGCGTATCTCTGGATACTCGGCAGCAGGAATACACCCTGCTACCTTAGCGTTGCTTAGCAAATATATTGCTACTGGAACTCAACTCAAAGTGGAACGACCTGGGAAGGCAGCGGCGATAACGCCTTGTACATCGATAGACGGACCAATTGTCCGTTTAATGAACGGAAATGTTGTGAGACTGGACGGTGAAATAGAAGCAAAACAAATTGCAAAGGACGTTGATGAGATTCTATTTTTAGGGGACTTTCTTGTTAGCTACGGAGACTTTTTTGACCGTGCGCACCCTCTTGTTCCTGTCGGCTACTGTGAAGAATGGTTTGCACGCGAACTTGAAAAGAAAGCAAAAGAAATTGGGAAAGAAGACGCAACATCGCTTGCGCAGCATTGCAGCATTCCACATGATCACATGACCGCTTTCCTAAAAGGAACAATGGAGGATGTTCCGGCATCGTCTTGTGTTGCAGTAAGTAAGAAACTCGAACTTCCCATACACCCTCGGTACACATACTATTGGAGCAGCCTTAATCATGATCAACTCGCAAACCTTGTGAGCTGGCTAGCAAAAGGCGAAGTGAAGTATACAGAAAGCGAAATTGAAAAAATTGTTGTGCTTAACGGACCGGAAAAAGGGATCCTTGAACAAATCGGTGTTCCTCATGTGGTATCAGCAGAGTTTGTTGTTATTGAGAAGCAGCATGCTATTTCACTTATTGCACTCTTTGAAGGATTTAACCAAGAACTCATTGAAAATATACAGCACGCAAACGACGCGACTGTGCTCGAAACGCTGAATCGACTCACTACATTTACTTTGAGAGATAAAGGAGGAACCTTTGTTGGAGCACGAATGGGACGACCAGAAAAGGCCAAAATGCGACGACTTACTGGAAGCCCACAAGTTCTTTTTCCAGTAGGTGACGAAGGCGGCCGATTACGATCATTCCAATCTGCGCTTGAAGCAGGCAGGATTGTTGCAGAATTTCCTTTTATGTTTTGTAACACTTGCCAAAAAGATTCTCCATTCCAAGTTTGTGAAACATGCGGGAATAAAACAGAACAGCGATACTACTGCAGAGAATGCGGGCCCCTCCAAGAAGAAAAATGCAAGCACGGAGATGCTGATACCTCGCAGAGACGTGCAATCGACATCAAGAACGTTTTTAATTCTTGCTTGAAACTTACTGGGAAGCGCACATATCCTGATTTGATTAAAGGAGTTAGGGGAACGTCAAACAAAGGACACATTCCAGAGCATCTTGTTAAGGGAATTATCCGCGCTAAGCACAGTGTGTACGTGAACAAGGATGGAACAACACGCTATGACATGGGAGAACTTCCGCTTACTCATTTTACACCAAAGGAAACAGGAACTAGCGTTGAGAAACTTGTTTCATTAGGATATGAAAAGGACATTCTTGGCAAAGAACTTGAAAATGAAAACCAAATTCTAGAACTCAAACCGCAGGATATGATACTACCTTCTGAACTTCAACCGTCGGAAGAAAGCGCAGACCTGGCGCTTGCAAGAGTGGCAGGATTTGTAGATGAACTTCTGGTATCTTTGTATGGTGAGAAACCATATTACAAAATCAAATCACAAGAAGATCTTGTTGGACAACTTGTACTTGGACTGGCTCCACATATTTCTGCAGGTATTGTCGGGAGAATTGTTGGATTTAGCAAAACACAAGCGTTCTTTGCACATCCAATGTTTCATGCTGCAATGAGACGAGATGCAGACGGTGATGAAGCGTGTGTTATCCTCATGATGGATGCACTGCTTAACTTTTCAAAAAAGTACCTTCCAGATACACGGGGGGCGCGAACAATGGATGCGCCTTTAGTGTTGACGTCTCGCTTAGTTCCTGCTGAGGTTGATGACATGGTGCACCGATTGGATATTGATTGGAGTTACCCGTTGGAATTATATGAAGCTGCAGAAGAATTCAAAGATCCTTGGGATGTCAAAATAGATTTGCTGGGGAATCACTTGGGAACGCCACAACAATACGAAGGGATGGGATACACGCATGCGGTTACTAGCATCAATAGTGGTGTGCTGATGAGTGCGTACAAAACACTTCCTTCTATGCAGGAAAAACTGCAAGGCCAGATGGAGCTTGCTCGCAGGATCCGGGCTGTTGATAAAGAAGACGTTGCGGAACTTGTTATTGAGAAGCACTTGCTGAAGGACATCAAAGGAAACTTGCGTAAGTTCAGTATGCAACAGTTCCGGTGTATTAAGTGCAATCTGAAGTACCGAAGACCCCCGCTCACAGGTGTGTGTACGTGTAGGGGCAAGATCATATTCACTGTTTCTGAAGGCTCTATAGTGAAGTACCTTGAGCCGGCTATCAGCCTGGCAGAGTCTCATGAAGTATCTCCGTATGTGCAGCAGGTGCTACAACTCACGAAAATACGTATTGAGAACCTGTTTGGCAAGGAGAAGGATAGGCAAGAAGGGCTTGGAAAATGGTTCGGATAACCGATACCTTTAAATACTAGTACCACTGCTGAGTGGTTATGATAACGCCTCAAGAACCACGAACCTATGAGATTCCTGCGGATGAAATGGCAGACCTTGTCAGACGTCTTTCAGTAGTACTGACCGATGACCGACAGGCAATGCTCACTGGGCTGAATCCTCATGACAATGTCCACGTTCAAATCACACGCACGGAAACACAATTCCGAGCTGACACACTAGGATCAGCACTCCGCTACTTTGATACATTTAGTCCACTCCTTGGCAATAAAGGTCCTGTTGTCCTTACCAACCATGCTTATAACGAATATGGAAGAGCACAAAGGTTCCTTGAAACATACGAAGGAGACAGAATTGCTATGGATGAAACACATCCAGAAATTGCTCACCAAGGAAGCCCAGTTGCACTTGACGAAATATTTCAAGCAGATTGAGCGTGTGGAATACCTTCTATTTTGATTGAATTTGATACTAAGCCAGCTTCAACGCCCAACTGCACTGCGCGCGGGCCGACAAAGTTGACAACATTCGTATCCCGTAGAAGCAATTTAACATCTTCTTCAGACATTTCTTCCCCGGCGTAGAACTCTGAAGTTAGATCAAGTTCAAAATCTCCTTCAGAAAACTTCTTACCTATCAATTCAGAATCACACAATGCTAAAACGGTTCTTCCGTCGCCAGCATCGTATTTTTTTACAGTAATCATAACTTTGCGCGTACGGGATGTCGTGCACCGCATGCTTGACACGTCATGTAGAGTACGTTTTGTTCTTTACTTAGTTTTGTTTCTGGTTTGCTGCACTTGTAACACAATACAAACAGTTTAGCAAACTGTTGAATCTTCATGTTAATCTTAGAAGCAGGAACTTTCGCACCAATAATAAGTGCAGATCGAGTTAACTGACCTGGGGTTGCTAATTCTTTTAGCAAATATTTCTGCAATTCTTCTGGTTTACGACCTAGTGTTTGCGCAATAGCGTGGAAATTATTCAAGATTGTTTTATTTCCTTGAATATGTCCCATCACTTTCGGAATCGTGAAGCGACCAGACTCGATAACATCCTCTGGAAGTTGCTTCATTCCTTCTTCAAGCATTGATTCGTAATCCATAGTATAGAGAGAAATCAGGCGGTTTATAAGGGTTATGTCTCCAGGTGATCTGTCACAAATCTTCCTTGGTCATCAATTTCAGCATACACACCTCGTTCTGGCCAATCTGGTTTACGTACCCGATACCAAAGTAATTTTACAGCACTCGCTAATGGGTTTGTTGTACCAGTTGTAGCATGAAACCCTTCTTCGACAACATCGCCCACATTTAAAGAAGGATTTCCTAAAAGATACGACCCCGATTGCAGCCCTTCAGGAAGCTTTGCGATAGCTCTTGCTGCCGTATATCTATTATCAGCGTGTTTACTTGGAATGGTTCCTAAAAACTTATATGGCATACATAGAAGGAATGATGTGTGATTTTAATAATTATCGAATATAATAAAGCATAATGATTCCATCAAACACTTCAGACTTGTCCAGCTTGAACTCAACATCCTTTTCGATCTTGCCGGATAACGGAATGCCTTCTCCAAGAATCTTCGGAATGATTGCGATGATTATTTCATCTACTAAATTACCTTCAAGCAGAACAGTGTTCAAACCAGAGCCACCAACAAGCCAAATGTTCTTGCCGGGCTTTTGTTTGCGTTCTTTTAGTGTTGACACGGGATTCTTTGCAAACTTTACGTTCTCTGTATCTTGTTGATCTTCACGCGAAAACACAATACATTCCTTTCCGGGATATGGCCAATCGCCAAACGTTAGCACTTGATCGTATGTTTTCTTTCCCATCAAAATGGTATCGACATTATCATAGAATTCTTTGTAGCCAAAATCGCTATCTGTTTCTCCGGGCTGTGGAAGCCAATCAATACTGCCGTCTTTTCGTGCAATGTAACCGTCGAGACTAACAGCAATGTAAAGAATTACTTTTCTCATATTTGTGGTGGATTATACCCCTTCCGCCCGATTCTTGCGCGATCCAATAGCATCTCGGCTGTTCCTGGAGACTCTTCCAGAACGTCTCTTAGATACATTGCCTGAACAGCAATTTCATCTTCAGTTAGTCCTTCGCCATCGCCAAACTCAAAAACTTCCTGGCTTACCATCGCACTCAACAAAGAACTGTAATAGTCCTGATTCGCTTCAACATGCTCTCGAGAAATCATTCCAATACCTTTACCTTACCGGGTTTTACTTCAAAAATCTCCCCTTCGCGGAGAAGCTGCTGAATTTGAGTTTCATCCTTGCCAGATTCCCTGATGACTTCTTCGATATCTGCACCGTCTCCACCGTCGAGATTGCGAATTGTAGTCGTAATATCCTCAACATTGCTGATAATCGGAGTTTCCTCCACAACCTCCTCCTTTTCTGGAACAGGTTCTGGTTCAATAGGGCGAGGTTGGCGTTCAAGTTCGAGCTTGCGGAGGCGCAACCAGTCAGGGTTTGCTATTTTCTTAATTACTTCAGGAACAATATATTTTTCATTATTGTATTCTCGCGGTTTTCCAACTAGCAAAACAATATCTCCAACTTTCAAATCTTTGAAATCCTCTTCAAAGCTTCGTAGTGGAATGACCCCTGTACTGTCATCGAATACTGCTTCCATGCCGTTTACACCGACGATAACACCCATAATATTAACACGGAAGAACTTTTTTCCTGCAGAAAGAACGTGATTTGGTTCTTCATCCCCGGTAACGTACTGACCAGAAAGTACACGATCAACGCTTGTAATCGAAGCAGTACTTCTTTTGTAGTTTACTTGGTCCATGATACAAACCCGCGCCGCGGCTCAAAGACATCGCCAGAGCGTTTGAGACGTTCAATAACATCCTCAACTTCTGACTCCTTCATACCGTCTTCCGTTGCCGCTTGCACGACATCTTCAATAGGCGCTGGCCCCCCCTGCTCCTCTGAAACTTTACGAATGATTTCCTTTACTTTACCAATACGCTCTCGTTGAGACGCACCGATACCTGTAGAAATACGATCAATATCAATCTGACCTGTCTCGCGATCAAGACCAACTTGTAAGAGACAGTACATTAGCAAATTAATTCCGCGCTTTGCATCTTCTACATCGACAGTAGGCGATATTCGCACGCGGGCAGATGCTTCTGCCAACCGCACAAGTGCTTCCAATTGTCGTGCAGAAATAGGAACAGAACGCATTGCCTTTTCATCATTTCCACCACGATTACGCATTTGCACGTAGAACGCTTGAATCTCTTGAAGCGCTTCTGTTGTCAATTGCGGAGTGCAGTTTTGTTTAACAAACGCAATGTACTTTCTTAATAGATCAGAAGAAATTTTCTTTTCCTCAACCTCTGGATTCTTATGCAGAGCAAGGATGTGCGCTGCTGTCTTCTCATCTGAAGAAGGATCAGGCATGTCTTTAATCGGGAAGATTAAATCGAAACGGTTAATTAATGTTGGAGGGAGATCGATCTGGTTTGAGACGACGTCGTAAGGATCGAAACGACCATACTTTGGATTTGCAGCTGCCAATACTGTTGTTTTACACATCAGTGTCGCTTGGATATTTGCCTTCGATATAGAAACGGTTTGTTGTTCCATTGCCTCGTGCATGGCATCACGATCTTCCTTTGTCATCTTGTCCATCTCGTCTATACATACAAGACCGTTGTTCGCAAGCACTAATGCTCCTGCTTCTAAACTCCAGCCACCAAGAAATTCGTCCTTGACAACTGCAGCAGTTAAACCTGCACCGCTCACTCCTTTTCCAGAAACATATCTGGCCTTCGGAGCGATGTTGTTTGTACGCTTCAACATTTGAGATTTACCTGCACCAGGATCACCAACAAGTAAAATGTGAATGTCCCCCCTACTTTCAGCGCCATCAGTCCGTACTTTATGGACGCCACCCATCATTTGCAGGATGAGAGATTCTTTGATTCGTTCATAACCGTAAATAGAAGGGGCAACTGCTTCAACCATTAATTTATAGATTTCAGGATCTTTGGAAAGAGCTATGATCTCATCTTCTTCCTCTTTCGATACCACAAGATCAGAATAGTCCTCCACAAGGCCTGTTACCGAGTTCGCTTCAATAATAAGATCAAACTTTGTCTGCTTAACCCCTTGCTTGAGAATAGGAACTTCCTTTACAAAGCCAACAACACGCACCTTACTTCCGGGATTTGTCTTTTTTTCTGTGATTGGAGAAACCAAATCTTCCTTTAAGAACACGTTCATACGCTTTGGCTGTTCCCCGCCATCTAACTGTTCTGGAGATTCTTCAAGAACAAGACCCTGTGCATCAATCAATTCGCGGCTGAGCAAACGGAACTTCCCTTTTCTACCGCAACCGCACCGTACTGGTTCGCGGAATGCTTCTTCTGTCTGGATGACAGGAATAACATTACCGCATGAAGGACATTCGAACCTGGCTGTAACGACCATTGGACGGACGTCAGACTTTTGTCTTACCAATCCGTCAATAACAAGAAGTTTGTTCATATCGGAACTTCGAATGTTCCGAATCATTTTTCGCTGGGTAACAGGGATGTTAATAAAACGAGCTCTGAAAGTAACCGCGTCTTCAGGAAGTTCAAACTCCTCCAACGCTAGCTCTGCAGCTTTTATCACTTCCTCTGGGTTCTTCAAGAGTTCTTCTGCCAATACCGGATCAAAAGAAGAAAGCGTTACAAAATCAACAATCAGATAGCGCTTACCCTCACCGGCAGCTGTTAGCAGGTCTTCACGGTAATGAACATCAATGAACTCTTGGAACCGTTCTATTTGTTCCCGTGCTTCCATGAAGATTACTTTTTACCGACTTTCTTGAGGTTTTCAATAAGCTTTTCTAAAGCTCTGTGAACTTCCTCTTCGGACTTTGTTCCGGTGCAAACGACTTTACCATTACTAAACAATAAGAACGTTGCTTTTACGTCTGCTGCGGAATCAGTGAGTTTGTATACCAAACCAGGAAATTGTTCTGGCTCGTATTCAGCATTTCGCAATTTCATAGCGAGTGTGTTCAGATTCAAATCCATTCCAACACTGCCAGAAGCTACGATGTTTTGAATGTTAATTTCAGGTGTAATAGTAATCTTGATGCCAATCTTTTCTAGGCTCTTGATGATCTTCTTAATAGATGCATCAACTTCGTCCATAGTTTTTGCGCCTGTGCAAACAACTTTACCAGAACTGAAAATCAATGCAGATGTCTTTGGCTCTTTAATACGTAAAACTAAGCCAGGAAATTGTTCAGGATTATATTCTGTATTTGATAGCGTAGCTGCCATCTTCTCGAGTGGTACATCATGCTCTAATGATGTGCTTACCACAATGTTCACGACTTCAATATCACGATCTGTTGTCATAGTAGGTTTCCCCCTTGGTCCCTCCTTTATAAGACTTAAAAATCAGCTCTCATTTATAAATACTTTGATTATATGAGCTCAATACTGGAGTTGGGGGCACCCCCTTGTTTCCACTGAAGATTGGCGCTTTCGGGCCTTGAAAGCCCTGAATTTCGGGGTTCAGAATCGAAACGAAAGCAAGGTGTATATCTAAGTATTGATAAGTATGGATTTAAAAACCACAAGCACTAAAAACGCACTGATATTCCGATTTGTATGGATATTTTTATTGAAAAAGAAAACAAACACGTTACCAAAGAATTTTCTGGAACAGTAAAGGATTTACTTGTAAGTTTAGACATTAACCCTGAATCGGTGTTGATTGCACGTAACGATACCTTGATCACTCCAGATGTTACTGTTACAAATGAAGACAAAATTTCCTTACTCTCAGTTATTTCTGGTGGTTAAGAATTCCTTGAGCTTTGTTGTAGAATTTATTCTAAAAAGACCGATTCCCTTTGGTCGTCCCGTTTCTGCGTATGTTTGTGTGCTGCCTTCAGGTATAAAAATAGGATCATGCCCCCACCCTTTGTCGCCAAGCACTGCTTTTGCAACTGTTCCTTTTTCAGTTCCTGTAAAAGTAATCGGATCCTCACCTGGTTCGCAATACCCGATTACCGAACGGTAAGTACATGCTCTGTTTTCAACTCCTTCCATGAGTTTAATATAGCCATTCAAACCAATTTTGTTGGTCACGGTCTTGCTATACGTTCCTGGGAAGTCGTTCAAGGCTTCAATAAAAATACCAGAATCTTCGACGATGACTGTTTCCTGAAGTTCTTCTGCTAATTGTTTAGCCGCTGTTGAAGAAATTTCTTCAGCAGAATAGCTCCTAATTTCAGGATACTCAACCTGCCGCACTTCAAAATCAATCTCTGGGCTGAGAATACTCTTTATTTCCTCTATCTTGTTCTTATTTGAAGAGATGAGAATCATTGTTCTGTCAATCTAAACCACATTAAAGACAATACTGCTAAGAAAATAATAAGCAATATGATTGCGAAAAAGGTATATTGGGAATTTGCAAATGGAAGAGGCACGTTCATACCATACAAACCGCTGATTAACGTAGGAACTGCAATAATTACTGCAAAAAAAGTAATTCTCTTGGTGAATTTGTTTAGCCGTACGGCGGACATTGCTGATTGCAAGTTAAACAAATTCGTTACCGATTCCCGCTGAATCTTTTCTGTATCTAGAATCTGCAGAGCGTCAAAATACAATTCTCCGAATTCTCGACGTATCGTCGCTGTAAAACCAGGAAAATAGCTTTTCCTTAAGTTGTTTAGCACTTCAATATTAGCGATCAGTGCTTGATTGAAATAACTCAACGTTACACTAGAATCATAGATTTTCTGGATGTTTTCTACACTCAATTCACGACTCTCACTGAAAAGATCAACACGAACACCAATCCTATCAATAACCCGCAGATACTCATCGTTAATTTTGTCTAGGATGTACTGGACCATAACTCCTGGTTGTTTTCGGAGTAAAAAGCGACGATTGCCTGCTTTCATTGCTCGCGCAACCGTAGCAAGTACAGGATTTGTCTTCTTTTCAATTGTAATGAAGAAATTTCCTTTTATGTACATGTAGAGAGGAATCGTCTCGATGTTGCCGTCGGCATCAGAAACAGGTACGTGATAGACAATCTCTACGTACTTCTCCACTGTTACCTTTGCACGTTCTTCCTCTTCAACAGATTCGGTAAGCTCATCCAGGTTAATACCGGAAAGCTCAGCAAGAATCGTGATATCGTCCTTATCAGGGCTGCTACATCGCATCCACACCACACCAGACGTTCCTTTAATCCACTGACTCGTTGCGGAAAGCGAATCGTGCGTAATTGTTTGTATCTTCTCGCCCTTAACTCTAAAAAACTCAATCATAGAAGAACGACAGACAGGAATCTATAATAAATTAACTCTTTTTGAGAATGCTCGTCTTGATATGCAGTTCTTTCATCTGCTTATCATCGACATCAGAAGGAGATCCATCCATAGGATTCTCAGCTTTCTTGTTTCTTGGAAATGCGATCACTTCCCGAATATCTGTAAGACCTGCCATCAACGCAACAGTTCTGTCAAATCCAATGCCGATCCCGCCGTGAGGAGGGGCACCGTACGTGAATGCCTTCATCAAGAAACCAAACTTTTCTTGTGCTTCCTCATGCTGCATGCCAATAACTTTTAGAACACGCTCCTGCAATTCAGGCGTGTTAATACGAATCGAACCAGAACCTAGTTCTGTTCCATTCAATACAAGATCATACAAATCTGCCTTGACTTTTCCTGGATCTTTTTCTAGAAAATCGAGATGATCTTCCTTTGGTCGGGAAAACAAGTGATGTGCTGCATCCCAGCGATCCTCATCAGCGTTCCACTCGAACAATGGGAAGTCAAGTACCCAACAAAACTCGAACTTTTTTGGATCGCGCATGTCTAGCTTGTCTGCAAGATGGTTACGGAGGCGGCCTAGAACTTCAGCTACGACAGCTGATTTATCGGCGACAAAGAATAACATCGAACCTGGCTTGGCCTTTGTAGTTTTGAGGAGCTCCTTTTGTACATCATCGCTAAAGAACTTTACAATAGATGACTCGAGTCCATCTTTCGTTACGCGCATCCACGCCAACCCTTTTGCACCGTTTTCTTGCGCCCATGCAATGAGCGAATCCACATCACTCCTGGAAAAATCATGATCAGGATTCAAACACTTAACTTGTTGAGCGTCCTTGAATACTTTGAAATCTGCTTTCTTTGCTACCTCAGTAACATCAATAAGCTCCATTCCAAACCTCAAATCAGGCTTGTCGGTTCCGAACCGTTGCATTGATTCATCGTAACTTAAACGCGTGAATGGCGTCTTTAGTTTAACGTTCATCGTTTCCTTGAATATGTGTGCGTAGAGTGACTCTACGACGCTAAGAACATCATCTTGATGTACAAAACTCATTTCCATATCGAGCTGTGTGTGTTCTGGTTGACGATCTGCACGCAGATCCTCATCGCGCAAACACTTTGCAAGCTGAAAATATTTGTCAACACCGGAGGCCATGAGAATTTGTTTGTACAGTTGCGGTGATTGTGGTAGTGCAAAGAACTTTCCTGGGTGGACCCTGGATGGCACGACATAGTCGCGTGCACCTTCTGGAGTTGATTTTACCAAAACAGGAGTTTCCACTTCTGTAAATCCTTGTTTTGTTAGGAATGTGCGGATTGCAAAGGATACTGCATGCCGCAACTTCAAACGGTTCTGCATGATGTTGCTTCGGAGGTCGAGGTATCGGTACTGTAATCGTAACTCTTCATTAACTTCTTGCGAATCGTTGATCTCGAACGGAGGAGTTACTGATTTGTTGAGAACATCGATGCGATCTGCGATGACTTCGATCTGCCCAGTATTGAGCTTTGGGTTGACCATTTCTTTCGGACGAGGGCGTACTTTTCCTTTCACGTGGATAACAAATTCCCTTCCTAAGTGCTCTGCGATTGCATGCACTTGTTTGTTATGTGAGGGGTCAAACACCACTTGTGTTACGCCGTACTTATCGCGGAGATCAACGAAAATCACACCGCCATGATCTCTTCGAGAATGAACCCAGCCTGCTACCTCTACAGATTT
The DNA here is from genome assembly GCA_028279045.1 of Candidatus Nanoarchaeia archaeon. Lineage (GTDB taxonomy): Archaea > Nanobdellota > Nanobdellia > Woesearchaeales > UBA10216 > JANQSZ01. Next base: position 15,197 of record JANQSZ010000001.1, read on the forward strand.
ATCCTTCTGTTTAAGGGTTAGTTCATTGCAGGTTTGCGTTCGATACATACTTCAAAGAATTCAAAGTTGATTTATAAAGCTTCTGTCAGGTCTAGCTCGGCGGATTTCATGACAGATAGCAGAACGTCTTCGGAAAATGCAGGAGCCATGACTTGAACGCCAACAGGAGCATCCTGGATGAGACCCGCAGGGATAACGCCTGCGGTGCAACCAGCGAGATTCGCAGGAATAGTAAATGCATCATACGCATACATTGTTTTTGCATCAATTTTTGAGCCAAGTTTATGAGGAAGCATTGGAGTTGTCGGAAGCATCAGCACATCTACATCCTTGAATGCACTTTCTACTGCATTACGAATCATCTTTTTCGCTTTTAGCGCCTTTCTGTAGTACATACCACCATGCTCTGCTTTGGAAATCTCATTTCCCCCGAGAACACGCCGCAACGTCTCTTCGCCGCATGCTTCTTCAAATTTCTTGCCAAAGCGACGACCATCGTATTTTCTGGTTGCGGAGAAAAATTCAACGTACACAAGTGGATAATATGTTTGAATTGCCAGGTCGACATACGGCATTTTGACTTCTTTAATTTTTGAGTCTGTTTTGTCTGCAACTTCCTGAATGTTTTGCTTTGTGAGCTCAACGATCCTGTCGTCTTCGCACAACTTGTAGAAATCCTCGGAAACACCGATTGTTAATTTGCCTGCTTTTTTTACTTTAGGAATTGGCTTCTTGATTGTTGTCGGATCGTTTTGCGAATGACCGCTGATCACTTGCATCATTAACGCAGCATCTTGTGTGTTTGCTGCTAACGGACCAACTTGATCAAGACTCATTGAAAGATCGAGAACGCCATAACGTGAAACCCGACCATAACTTGGCTTCACGCCGACAATACCACAATGTGAAGCAGGATTTCTGATTGAACCGCCGGTATCGGTACCGAGAGCAATATCGCAAAAACCTGCAGCAACTGCTGCTGCACTTCCTGAACTTGACCCTCCTGGAATCAAGTCAGGTGCTAAAGGATTCTTCGTCGGCCCGAACGCTGAATTTTCCCCAGAACTGCCAGAAGCAAACTCATCCATGTTCGCCATGCCAATAATGACACCGTCTTCTTCCTTGATGCGGCGAACGACATCGGCGTCAAATGTACCTTTGTGATTTTCAAGAACTTTGGAAGCGCAGGTAACCGGAAGATCTGCTACGCTGATACACGACTTTAGAACAATTGTCTTCCCTGCTAACTTTCCTGCTTTTCCTTCTTTGATTTTCTTTTGAACTTGCTTTGCTTGTGTTAACGCATCAGGATTCAAATGAAGAATTGCATTAATATCATCGTTCTTCTCTTCAATATTCTTCAGAACTTGCTCTACGCGATCAACTACCATTTTTTCTTTTCAGCAATAATGAAATCACTATCTTTATTCGGAGCGTTGTCAAACATAATTCCTCGGAACTGTTCATCTAGCTTCTCTAATTTTGGGTCGCGCACCTGATCATCGCGTTCAATTCCAATGTCTTCTTCCAAAGAAATCTTGTCAAGAGCCTCACTAAATTCATCCATGAGCTCTTTTGCTTCCTGGGTGATTTTCTCCTGATTCATGAGTAAAATGATTTCCACGCTCTATTTAAATGTGCTGCTTCCACTACTTTTAAATAACCTGGACACAAAAAGAAGGATATGTACGAGATCATCATAGGCCGTAACAAAGAGGATAAAGAGAAATACGGAACGAATGCGGCATTCTTTCTTGGGAAGCACTACGTGAAGATGGGGCAGACGAGCTCGCTCTCTAATTCAGTGTATGTGGATGCTATCAAGGCGCACGTTGTGTTTGTGGCAGGGAAGCGAGGATCTGGGAAATCGTACACCATGGGGGCAATGGCAGAAGGAATCATGAGTTTGCCTGAGGACATCAAAAGCAACATCGGAATTGTTATGCTGGATACGATGGGAATCTACTGGACCATGAAATTTGAGAATCAGAAGGATGCAAGTTTGTTGAAGGAATGGGAACTTGCACCGAAATCATTCAACATCAAAGTATATACGCCGAAAGGAGTGCACACTGATGATGACAGAACACCGAGCGACGCAGGATTTTCTGTACGACCAAATGAACTTACAACAGCGGACTGGTGTTTGGTGTTTCAACAATCTGTTGTTAGCGAGATAGGCGTGCTCATTGGACGCGTGCTTTCAGAATTGAAAGAGCAAGGAGCGAACTACTCGCTGAAAGATATTATTGCTGCTATTAACGAAGATACAAAATCAAATCAAGCAACAAAAAATGCTGCAGAGAGTTTATTCCTGGAAGCAGAATCTTGGGGATTATTTGATCGGGAAGGAATGGACTTCAGTTCTCTTGTGCAAGGCGGACAAATCACTGTTTTGGACGTGAGTGCGTATGCATCAATGCGAGGAAGTACTTCGCTACGCGCACTGGTCATCGGATTGGTTGCACAGAAATTGTTTGACCACCGCATGAAAGTTCGCCGAGAAGAAGAATTTCAAGACTTGAAACGCACACTCAATCCGCTTGAAGACTCAAGCGACGATGTCAAACATCCACTTGCATGGCTAATGATTGATGAAGCACACGAATTCCTACCGTTAGAAGGAGAGACCCCGGCGTCGAAAGCACTCATAACTTTGTTGAGAGAGGGACGACAACCAGGAATCTCACTTGTATTAGCTACGCAACAACCAGGGCAAATCCATCGTGATGTTATGACGCAATCAGATATTACCATCGCGCACCGACTCACAGCGAAGATTGATGTAGACGCATTAGGGGCGTTGATGCAAAGTTACATGCGAGAAGGACTCGATAAAGCAATTTCAAATCTGCCTCACGTGCCCGGAGCAGCTGTGTTGTTTGATGATGTCAATGAACGCATTTATGATATGCGCGTTCGACCACGGATTACATGGCACGGCGGAAGTGCACCATCACCATTAGAAGCAAAAAGCCAATTTACTTTTTAGATTTTCTAGATTTCTTTGATTTCTTCTGAAACTTATGCGCTTCAATCATATTCAAATTTAGAATAAGCATTACCAATGCCACGGCGACAAACGTTTCCAAATACATTCCCATCCCGATCGCAATACCGAGAGCAGCAGTAGTCCAGAGACTTGCAGCTGTTGTTAGACCGTGCACGTGATCTTCTATACGGAAAATTGTACCTGCGCCCAGGAAACCCATACCTGTTACGATACCAGCAATGATTCTATCACTGGCTGCAAATTGAAACAGCGAAGCATGGGTAAGGAGAGTTGCGCTAAGACAGACAAGCATATGGGTTCGAAGCCCTGCTGGGCGGTGTATTTTCTCGCGCTCAACACCGATTATACCACCAATAATAGTAGCGAGAATTAGCCCTACTGTCACCTCTATTCCAGCCTGCATACACTCTTTAGAGAAATAGTCCTATTTAATGTTTACTGTAGACGCTTGAGTGTTCTACACTTAGGGAACTGATCACACCCTAGGAATCTGCCGTACAAGCTCTTCCGAAGAATCATAGTCCCTTTCTTGCACTTCTCGCATTTTTCCCCTAGACCCGGAGCATCAACTTCCTTATCAGGACAATCAAGATTAATGCACGCCGTCTGTGGCCGCTTTCCTTTCTTGATGACAAGAATCTCTGGATGATTACAGGTCTCACACGTTTTATCTGAAGGTTTGAATAATGCATTCGAGGGAAGTTTGAATGTTGCTTCACAATCAGGATATTTGGAACAGGCGATGAATCTCCCGAATTTTCCTTTCTTGAACATTAACGTGCCGTCGCACACTTGACAAGGGCCAACAGTATTTGCTTTGTCTTCTGTTTCTTTCGTAGCGGTAAGAATGCCCTCTCCTACTTCCAGCTCGTGTTTCTTGAATTCGCCAAACACATCTGTGAGAAGTTCACGAGCAGCAGTAAGAACATCTTCCTCGTTCTTTTTTCCTTCTCGAATCTCTTCCATTTGACCTTCGAAAGAACGGGTGAGTTCTTCATCAAGTAAAGCAGGAACGAATTTCTTTAGTGTAAACACGGTTTCAAATCCAAGCTTTGTCGCTTGAATCGATTTACCGTCGATATAATTTCGAGTCTCGAGTGTGTCAATGATAGAAGCGCGCGTAGCTTTTGTTCCTAAGTTCCTCTTTTCAAGCTCTCTAATTATAGAGGAAGGGGTGTATCGAGGTGGGGGCTGAGTTTCCTTATCAAGCTTGTTTATTTCTTTAACAGAAACTTTCTCGCCCTCTGTTACTTTTACGAGTTCTTCATCCTTCAGCTTTACATGAGGACCGTAGAATGTGTGCCAACCAGGCACAGTTGTACGCGTTCCCTTTGTAATGAACGGTTCGCCTTCAACATCGATCGTGATTGTTGATGTTTCTCGAACTGCAGGTTCTGCAAACGTCGACATAAAACGGCGTACAATCAAATCATACACTTTTTTCTTACGATCGGTTAATAGTTTTGGTTTCTGGCCAGTCGGATAGATCGCTGGATGAGCAGGATCTGTTTTCTTTCCGTTGTTAGGCTGAAGCTTTCCCTTGAGAAGCTCTTTACAAAGTTCAGTATAATCAGATTGTTTTGAAAGCGCTTCAAGAATTTTCTTGAAACCAATCGAAGGAGGCAATTGTTGTGAAGATGTACGAGGATACGAAGTGTAACCGGAACTGTATAAATCCTGAGCATGCTCTAATGTTTCCTTCGGAGGAATACCAGCTGAACGATACGCTTCTGTCTGTAATGTTGTCAAATCAAACGGTGTAGGTGGAGCTTGTTCACGTTTACTGCTTTTTACTGACTCGATTTTCCCATCTTTCCCTTTTGTTTTCTTCAGAATAGCGTCGGCTTCATCTTCTTTCCAGAACTTATCGATCTTGTGCATAGATTCCAGCTTGCCAGCCTTCACAGAACTGTGCATCTCTAATTGCCAGTACGGATCTGCCTTGAACTTCTGGATCTCTTGCTCTTTCTCTACTATAATTTGTAGAGCAGGGCCTTGAACACGACCACTACTCAGGATTTTGAACATTCCTGCCTTCTTAATAGAGGAGGAGAGTGCGCGAGACACATTAATGCCGTAATACCAGTCAAGCTTGTGGCGAGTTTCGCCGGCATTCGCTTGTCCCCAGTTTAGTGTTTTCCCTGCATCTTTGTATGCTTCTTCTAATTCATCTTTGGTAACGGTCGAGAATTTCATACGACGAGCGTCTTTCTTATTACAAATATGACGTACAATATTGAGCCCAATTACTTCTCCCTCAATATCATAGTCGGTAGCAACGGTAACAATTTCTTTCCCTTTTGCCATTTTTTTGATAACATCGTAATATTTTTTAGAGAATTCAGCGCCTTTACTTACTTCAAAACTTGGCTTCCATTCAATATCAAATACAGGATATGTGAAGCCAGTTTTCTTAATTTCAGCTAATCCAAACAGGTGACCAACCGCAGAAACAATGGTAATTTGCTTTCCATCATACTCAACTTCGAAATATGCAACTTTATTCTTCACTAATTTCTCCGGTTTACCGTCGGAGAGAGCCTCTGCTATTTTTTTTGCAGTTGATGGCTTTTCTGTAATGATTAGTTCAGACATCCCCTTAAGAAGTTAAGATATCCTTTAAAAAACTTTTGGGAAGCTAAAATTAGTCTTTTACTAAGAATTTGTCAAGATTTTTCTTTGCTTGCTCGCGTTTTTTCTGGTGTTGTTTTAGGAAAGCTTCTACTTTATCTGCAAGCATACCCTTTACATCTCCGCTCGTTAAATCACCTGCGCGGAACTGTCGAAATACTTCTGTTACTTTATCATCGTCTTCTTCAAACATCTGGAAAAGATATTGACAACTTGTATCCACGTCGGGGTCACCACCTTTTTCCTTGTGTTCCTTCAAGGTTTGCCTGCCTCCAGAAAATGATTTCATGATCTTCTTACGTGCAACTTCAGGAGCATCAACTGTGAAGATAGCACTGTCTGGCTTGGATGCACTCATCTTTGAATTCGGACCTTGCAATCCCGGTAAAAACCTTCCGTGAAGAGCTGCAGGCTTGTAATATCCAAGACGATCTGCAACATCACGTGTAATTCTCCAATATGGATCTTGATCGATTGCTGCAGGAATAAGCACAGGGGTCTTTTTTCCCTTTAACTCCGTCGGTAAGAAGCATGGAGCTGCTTGAATAGCAGGAAAGAAGGTCATGCCGATATTTGTCGAATTGTTGAAACCAAAAACGCCTTTCGCAGTTGAAAATGTGGTGAGCTTTGCAACTTTCAATGCAATATTGTACATTGTCTTTGCATAATCCTGATTACTGAAGATAAACGTCTTTTTTGGATTGAATCCAGTAGCAATTATGTCCAGTGCGTTCTCATATGCAAAGTTATGCGTGTCTTCCATGCTTAACTTGTCAGAATTGAGAAACTTTTCGTCATCTGTCAATTGGAAGTAAAGTTCGGTGTCGAACTTGTCCTGCAACCACTTTGTGAGAATCCACGGAAGCATGTGACCGACGTGAGTATGGCCGGAAGGACCGCGTCCTGTATAGAGCACAAACTGTTCCCCTTTCTCTTGCTTGCTAAGAAGCCAATCAAGATCGCGATGTGAGAAGAATACTTTACGCCGAAGCATAAAATGCAAATCTTTTGTATGTTTTTGGAGTCGTGCAAGTAGTTCATCGCTTAACGATTTCGTACCAAACTCTTTGATGAGTTTATCGTAATCAACGTCCCCTGATACATCCCAAGGGGTAACAACTGCATCTGCCATGGTACACACTTATTAAGAAGGCATTTTAAAGCTTTCTACGCAGAAATTGTAACTTTCTTCTGGACTGCGCGTTTTGCAGCATCACAAATCGCATGAGCGTCAAGCCCGTACTTTTTGTACAGCTCAGGACCACTACCAGATTCGGCAAAGGTATCCTTTACTCCAATTCGCTCCAGCACAGAACCCGGTTGCTCTGAAAGAACTTCGGCAACTGCGCTCCCTAGCCCGCCGTAAATGGAATGATCTTCAACCGTTACAATTGCACCAGTTTTAGCAGCTGCAGCGCGCACTGCTTCTACATCAAGTGGTTTTATTGTTGCCATATTGAGAATAGTCGGATTAATGCCAGTTTCGCGTAAACACTTTGCAGCTTCCAGAGCTTCAGAAAGAATTGGACCGGACCCAATGATCGTAACGTCATCACCTTCTTCCAATGCTTTTGCTTTTCCAATAACAAATGGTTCGTCCTTTGTAATTGTCTGGACAGCGGGGCGCGTAACACGCAAATATGCTGGACCGATATGCGAAGCGAGCGCAATGGTTGCTTTCTCGGCCTCAAGCCCGTCGGCAGGACTGATGATTGTCATGTTCGGCATGCTGCGTAGCCATGCAACATCTTGAATGATTTGAGCTGTTGGGCCGTCTTCGCCAGTAGCTAATCCGGCGTGGCTCCCAACAATTTTGACGTTAGAATTTGAATACGCGATGGAAACTGTAATTTGATCCATTGTTCTTCCTAGCAAGAAACAAGAGAACCCTGCTGCGAAAACAGTTTTGTTGCATTTTGCAAAACCGGCTGCGGCGCAAATCATATCGCCCTCACTAATCCCCATATTGAAAAAACGCTCAGGAACATGACGGCCGAACTCTTGCGTTCGCGTTGAATCAGAACAACCAGCGTCCATGACCACAATGTCTTTGCGATCTTTCAACTTTAGCAATCCTTTTCCAAAACCATCGCGCGTTGCAACCTTATCCATTCCGCACCTCTGCGAGCGCTTGTTGTAATTGCTCGTCATTCGGTGCTTTGCCGTGCCAACCAAGTTGGTTCTCCATAAAAGAAACTCCTTTACCTTTTATTGTGCTGGCGATAATGACAACTGGCTTGTCTATTGAACGTGCTTCCTCGAATCCGCGCTTGATATCAGCGATGTCGTGACCGTCAATACGGATGGTATGCCAACCAAACGCCTTGAACTTCTGATCGATCGGCTCAATATCCTTGAGTTCGGATACACTGCTATCTTGAGCGAGCTTATTATGATCAACGATAGCCACTATATTATTAAGACGGCGGAAACCAGCGGTCATTGCTGCTTCCCAAACCTGGCCTTCCTGCAACTCGCCATCTCCCATAAGCACAAATACTTTGTATGGAAGATTATCGAGCTTTGCGCACATTGCCATGCCGTTGCCTACTGATAATCCCTGTCCTAGTGATCCTGTTGCGATTTCCACACCAGGAATTTTTGGATGTGGGTGACCGGTTAGTCTGCTCTCGAGCTTTCTAAACGTCGCGAGCTCTGACTTCGGAAAGAAACCTGCCTTGCTGAGCACAGAATAATATCCTGGCGTCGCATGGCCTTTGGAAAGAATGAACCGATCACGATCTGGCTTTTCTGGGTGAGCAGGATCGTAATTCATCTCATCAAAAAAAAGAACTGTTAGAATGTCAATTGCTGACAATGAACCGCCGGGATGACCTGATTTTGCACCATGCACCGTGGTCAGAATGTCCTCTCGTAATTCTTTGGTAAGTGATTGTAACTCTTCAATAGACTTCATGCTCCCCTCATAAACACAAGGGGTCGGTTTCACCTAAAAACCTTTCGCTTCAAGCCAGCTCGCAAGCTGGACAAGTGCTTCTTCCCTTTTTCTGGGGTAGGTAATGATCCCTATTTTAATATGGATGCAGTTGCCGTGCTCGACAATCTTGACTTCGTCATGTCGCCAGGCATCCTTATCCAAGCGAATGAAGAAATTGAGTTCGTCGTCTAAACGTGAATCAAGTTCGCGTTCTAATTGGAGACGGGAGGAGCCGAGAAGCTCGAGCAAATGATCAAGCATCAATCGCGTTTCGCGCTTTTTTGTGAGAGAGATGTTGAGAATGTTTATGGTTTTCTCATTGAAACCTTGCGCTTGTTCCTGTTTGAGAATGTTTTCTTTCTTCTGCAGTTCCTCGGGGAGAAGCGCAATCAAACGTTCCTTGAGCTCCTCGCTATTCTCTTTGTCAAACGCTGAAATTGCTATTTCTCGAACATCCATGCTCAGAATGAATACGTAACTTTATAAAAGAGTTTGGCCCAGTACAGGTATGAAACATCCGTTTGGCATGACTGCTTTCATTCTTGTCATTTTCTTACTCTCTCAATTTTTTGGACTGGTGATTATTCAGCATTATCATCCTACGCAAGAAATTACCAATGACTTACCGCTAGGATTTGAGCGACCGCCAACAGAAAATCCATATCAAGCTGTTGTTATGGTGCTTGTTGCTGTTTTGGTTGGAACAGGATTATTTTTTCTGGTGATTAAGTTTGCTCCATTCTTGTGGAAGTACTGGTACTTCACCGCGATGGCAGCAACACTGACGTTTGGATTGTTTCCGTTCTTTGCAAAAGCACTTGGTCCGGGAATGTCGACGCAGATTATTGCTGGAGTGATTGGTGTTACGGGTGCGTTCTTCAAAACATGGAAACCAAATGTTTATGTGCATAACACAACAGAACTTTTTGTTTATGGTGGATTAGCGGCGATCTTTGTCAGCTTGTTTGATGTTATCACTGCAATCATACTTTTGTTGGGAATCTCGGTGTATGACATTATTGCGGTTTGGCATAGCAAACACATGGTGAAACTTGCGACGTTTCAAGCAGAATCAAAAGTGTTCGCAGGAATTTACTTGCCGTACAAAGCGCCAAAAGGTGTTAAGGTTCGGGTTGCAAAATCTAAAAAAGAAAAAGCTGTGGGGACGAGTGCAATATTAGGCGGGGGAGATATTGGATTTCCGCTCATTTTTGCAGGAGTTGTTTTGCGAGAAGGTGTGCCGTTCTGGCACGTGTTCATTGTGCCGGTGTTTGCTGCTATCGGACTCGGTATTCTGTTTGCGCTTTCCAAGCAAGGGAAGTTCTACCCAGCGATGCCATTCGTGACTGCTGGCTGTCTGGCTGGGTATGGGATTCTGCAACTGCTTTAAGCGAACTTTATCGGGAAACTTTTATAACCTAATTTGGATTTCAGTATACTATGGTGGGGGCATCAGAGGGTTCAGAGTATAAAATTACGCTCAGCTACGCAGCTTTATGCAGGCAGCTGAAAGTATCCTTTCAGGGAGATGTACCTGCGTACCTCAACGAATTCCAATTCTATCCATATGAGATTGCAGACGCTATTCCCGACTGCTCGCAACTTGATGACGTGCCTATGATCCTGAAGATCGTGAGCATTAACCATGACAAGACCTACTGGGATGCTGCACTCGATAGTGTCATTGCGCTGCGCAAGCGCGTTCGAAAGGCTGTAGAGCCTGAAACGCACGATTTCGCTGAAATATTCGCACAGATTCAACCTAGGAAAGGAGAGCCAGGCCCAACCTTTGATCTACGGCTAAAGGTACAACACGTGCCTAATAGTATAGTTCCTGGCGACCGATCGTTCAGGCTTGAACTGGAAGCAATTTCTGTAGTAAACGAGATCAACCCAGCAGTGGAAGTGCTGGATGATGAGCTTCCGGCGTTGAAGGTATAGGCAACCTTTAAAAACGCATTCTTGGTACTTGTATTTGGACAGGATAGACCGGCGCGCTAGTCCTGCGTTCTGCCACAAACGGACTTTACGGTGGGGTCGAATACCTGTTGAGGCTCAAGTAATATGTTTGAGTCCTGGGTTTAACGTTGACGCTCTGTCCTGCAGGACTGGTGATCTTGAGAACCATGTCAGGTGCGGAAGCAAGCAGCATTAATCATATTCATTGGTGCTTGTAGGGTCGCGGGGCTGAGGAGAATTCAGGATTAACTCAAGTGTATTGTTTGTGTCGATTCGGGATTCCTGTCCGCTTTTCTTTAGAACTCAATAAACTTCAACGGATACTTGTATCGCTTAATTTCAACAACATCTCCTTTGTTGAACTTGTAATCTTTTGAAGAAGAATCAACGGCAACAATACCAATGTACATATCGCTTGCAATTTTGATCTTAATTTTTTCTGAAACAGTTCCTTTTGTAATTTTTGTGCTGGATAATCGTCCTTTGTACGGCTCCCGTACTAAATAAGAAATCTTTTTTGTAGCTAGCGGAAGTGGCTTACCCCCGGCGCTCTTATGCCAGCCTTGCGAGCCTGCACCTGTCGAGATAAGTACGCCAGATGACTTATGGTATTCAGACTTCTTTCCAAGATTAAGCGTGTAACGGGAAGTGTAATACGGATTCTTGCTACCAATGTAGAGCTCATTTACAGTAGGAACTGTTTTTGTCTTTCCATTAATGATACCTTGCAATCGAGGAAGCTTTGTTACTTTGTGCTTTCCTTTGAGAAGCATCACGAGTTTCTTATGAAAATCTTCACGATCAGCACGAGCAAAGAAACCTTCATTATGAGTTACGTCTGAGCTTACCAACAGCACAGGAAGTGTATCAATCATGTGAGTTGTACGTAAAAACGTACCGTCTCCACCGACGACAATCACTAGGTCGCGGTTGCGGAGCAAACGTTTGCTTAAATTCTTACGATCAATAGAAGTGAATTTGACTTTATGTCGGTTAAGTTCGCGTTTTACTGTTTCCAATCCACGAAAATTGTGAACGTGATACACAACAAGGACGTTTTTTGGTTTCATTCTGCTAAAATTGATGGTTTTCCTGGCAAACCGTTGTTTGCTTTTGGATGATCTGAATCCTCAGCATCAATAACCTTAATTTCTGCGCTGAATTCTTTTTCTAGGAATGCAATTGCTCCGTCGAGAGCTTCACGCTCTCGCTTTGCAGGAAGAGATGAGATCTCCCCCGTCTTCAAAATACGAGGAACAAGCTTTGGAAGTTCCTTGGTATGCTCATTGAATTCACTATTCTGGGAAAGTTGCTTGAGTACTTCACCAATGTTTCTGCTTCCGGACTTTCTCGCTTCTTTAACGAGTTGATATTTCCATTCAGGAGCGGTAAACAGCGTAACTTTTGTCATTTCTTTCTCTTTGAGAATCTTTTTTACCGCGTAAATGTCTTGCATAACTGTTTCTACGACCTGTTCCTTCTGATCGAGCTCGGAATCTATTCTACTTTCATCTGCTTGTGGCCATTTTTCCGTCGAAATAAACGGTTTCTTGCCGAGCGTTTCCCAGACTTCATCGCATAAGAATGGAGTGAATGGAACCATCATAATTAATTGCGATTCGATCATACGATTGATGATCTCTTTGTTCGGATTGTTATTGGTTCTACGTAAATACCATTTAATTGCACTTGTTAATTCGAAAAATGCAAGTTGTGAACCAGTTCTGAATAGAGTCTCTTCCATCGCAGTTGTGCAATTTTGTATGATGTGGTTTAGTTTTGATTCTGCCCACGCATCCACTTCTTCTCTGCTATCTCGTCCTTTGTTGTAGTTTACTGCAGCAAGTGTTGCAAGCGATTCAAATTTATTATTGAGTGCTTGCGCGAAATCACTATTCCAATTTGGATCATCAACACCTTCTCCACCAGATAATACTGTTAATCTGGCTGCGTCAACACCAAACTTGGTTGGCATTTCCTTGAGCATGATCATGTTACCGCGTGATTTGCTCATCTTCTCACCGTCGACAGTAATCCAACCGTTCGTGCCGAACCCTTTCGGCCACTTGTCTTCTGGGAAAATAGCTACATGATTGAATAACGTGAACGTCAAATGGTTTTGTACAAGATCTTTCCCTGAGTTTCGCACATCAAATGGATACCAATACTCGAATTCTTCACGCATCCTATCAATATTCGGAACATCAGGCTTGCTTCCTTTTCCTAAAAGAATGTAATCGAACAGCTCATCGTTTACATTATCGATCGGCACATCAGTAATTAAGTGAGCGAATGTGTAGTATGCCATGTAAATCGTTGAATCAGACAAACTTTCAATTACCCACTCTTCTTCCCAAGGTAATTGTGTTCCTAAACCGACTTCTCTTGTACATGCCCAATCTTTTAGCCAGTCAATAACGTACTCAAACTGTTCGCGACTTGCATCTTGAGGATAGAGTTTCATTTTATCAAGACAGGCATGAACTTGTTTCTTCCAATCTTCATCACCGTACTTCATAAACCACTGATTCTCGACGAGCTTTACAATGGCTTCAGTTAAAGATCGCGTGATGACTTTGCCGGTCAATTCGTAGTATAATGCAGCGTGTCCTTGTTCAATCAACTCATCGCGGATGAAATCTTTGAAATCAGCTGCTTTTTTACCTGAAAGATTTTTGCTAAACCCTTCTTTGTAGAGGTCATTGAACGTTGAAGAATAGAAACTGAGCTTGTAGAGCTCTTTCTTAGCTTCTTCAAGCTTTTGCGACTGTTGTTGAGATGTTATTTTGTACTTTTCAAGTAAATCTGCAGCAGGAATGTTGCTTAATCCTTCTGTATTCAGTACAGGAATAGGTTGAATATCTTTTACTTCATCAAAATCAAGATTGTATTTTTTGCAAACTGCTTCATCTTTCTGCAATTCGCGCAATGTGATTAAGTCGTCTGGGGAATCTGACGGCACTGAATGCACAATTCCGGTGCCTTTCTCGACGTCGATGAACGTTGCAGGAAGAACTAACACCCTTCGGCCGCCAAACACTTTTACTTTTTGACCAATGAGCTCGTTGCCTGATATGCTCCCAATTATTTCGAGATCTTTTCCTTGTTGCTGCAGCCGTTTGATGCTTGCATTTGACAAAATCCATTCTTCATCACCAGATTTTGCGATTGTGTATTCAAAACCAGGCTTTGCGTAGACATTTGTTATACCTAATATGGTATCTTGACGCAATGTTGCAGAGAGTAATTTACGTTGATCTGGTAATGTGTGTTTAATGAGGGTGAATTCCTGCGGTGTTTCTCCTTCACCTTCTGTTCTATCGTGATCACCAACTGGCATGTTTGTTTTTGGATCCCACACTACTGGATGAGAACCGATATCAACGTATCCTTTCTCTTTTAGTTTGCGGAATTGCCAACGGATGAACTTATCGTAGTACGGATTTAGACTGGTTGTGATGAATTCTCGACGCCAGTCAATCGAGAAACCCATATCTGTGTAATCTTGCCTGCTGACCTTTGGAAAGTATTCTGTCCAATATTCGGGCTTTTCAAACTTCTTGATGTCATCATCGGAGAAGCCAGATTTGCGCATCATCTCCCACTGTTTCTCTTCTTTTTCTCGAATACGCATTGCTGCGCCTTCAATAGGAGAACCGGTGCAGTGCCATCCTTGCGGATAAAGAACGTTAAAACCCTGCAAACGCTTGTAACGAGCGAATGCTTCGGTACGCATGTACGTGTAGAGATGACCGATATGAAGATAGCCGTTTACATACGGATACGGTGCGTTCAGAAAAAACTTTTCTCGGGAATCTGGATTTGCTTCGAACAGCTTTTCTTCTGCCCAGCGCTTCTTCCACTTATCCTGTATATCTTGGAAATCCATGAGCTCAAAATTTCTTGAACTGAGCTGAGGTATCTATTAAGTCGACTTGACCGAGGAACATAGCACGACAGCAGTATCGCTCGAGGTTCAAACTATCCAATACTTCTTTTTGGTCTTCACCTTTGTCAACACGGGCTTTGAATGTTTCCCACAATTGACCTATCGGTTTGCCGCAACTCCAACAACGCATTGGTATTAACATCGGATCACCTGTATGACTTCTGTCGCTTAGCTCGTGCTTTTCCGTGTGCGTTTGGTTTTCTAGTTTCCTTACGCCGGACGTCAGCAACGAGGAGTGTTCTGTCGTAGTCTAAGTATGCTTTCTCTATTTTCTTATCTTTTGTAAAGGCAACAATGCCTTTTGCAATCGCTAGTCTTGCTGCTTCTGCCTGCCCAACCATGCCGCCGCCTGTTGTTGAAACATCAATGTCAACGGTCTTGGACTTTGGCTTTGCAAGCTCGAGTGCTTCAGTAATTCGTAATTGTGCAATTTGAGGTGTGATCAGTTCAAGTGGAACTTTGTTAATTCTAATTTGGCCGGTTCCTGCCTTCACAGCAGCTTTTGCTACTGCACGTCTTCGCTTTCCGCCTGCAACAATTTGTTTCATTTCTTACCCATTTGAACACAGATTTCTTCTACGCTCAAGTATTTCCCTAATGATTCTGCTTTCACACAGTATTTGTCTTCGTACACAGGATCTTTCTGGAATTCCTCTGGAAAACCAGCGTAACACTTAACACGTCCTAGTGCGAGACGTCCTTTTTCCTGTTTCTTTGGCAACATACCACCAACAACACGCTTTACAAATCGTTCTGGTCTTCGTTGCCAGAATGGACCTTGTCGTGGTTGACCGAGTTCCAATCGTTTCTTGTACTTCAGGAGAATGTTCTTCTTGTTACCGGAGATTACTGCTGTGTCGCAGTTTACAATAGTAACGCTTTCGCCCAGAAGTGCTTGCTTAGCAGCAACGCTAGCTACACGACCAAGTACTTTGTCCTTTGCGTCAATTACTATCATCCTAAAATCCTCGGCTTTGTAATTTGAGTGTTGAGTAAATCTGTAATTAAGAGTGCTTTACCATTTGCTTTCTCGATCTTTTCTTTTGCATTACCTGAGTATTGCCATGCAGCTACAGTAACACCGCGGTCAAGTTCGCCTGCTGCTAATACTTTACCAGGAACAACAATCGTCTCGCCATCCTTTGCGAAGCGGTTAATCTTTGACAGGTTAACAGTTCTGCGTTGACGTGAAGGTTTCTCTAAGTCCTCTGCAAGACGGCCCCAAAGCTTACCTTTCTCTTTGTAGCTCCGACTCTTGAGTTCTTCGATCAATATCTTCAATTGTGGATTTGTTGGTCCGGTTCTCATTCTGCTTCAAATAAATGTAATCTATCTCTCGTGGTAAACATGTCCGTTCTTCCAGGAACATACATTAAATCACTGCTATCCTCTTCTGCCTGAGCTTTCAATATTCTTGGAACGTTCGGCTTCTCTTTGAGGCTACGAAGATCATCCAAGCCATAATTTTCACTCTCTTCCACATAAACTGATGCGGCTATTCCTGCAGCACTAGCTGCATTCAGCGCACGCACTCTAGGATGATCAGCAAAGTACCTAATCACTCCTAATTCTACTGCTTCACCCAATGTTTGTGATTCGGTTGTTGTTGTCATGTGATTGTCATGCGGGGGACGGGATTTGAACCCGCGCACCCACTAAGGGATAAGGCCCTCAACCTTACGCAGTTGACCAGGCTGTGCCACCCCCGCGTTATGAGGATGCCTGTATGTCTTTCTCGAGGTCCTTCAAGTTAGCCTTGAAGATATCCGCTGCCTTAGCGAGTATGTGTTCTGGGGTTAATTGTCCCCAACTCTCGATCATAAGTATGAAATCAGTGTCGTTTTCCTCGAGCTTAATTGCACCCTCACTCAATTCTTCAGATGCGTCGAGACGAACACTTGTAAGCAAAGCAGATTCGTCAACAACAAGTTTGTTGCCTTGTGCTTTTACTTCATCTTTGAAACGCTTTACAATTTCTTCTGCGTTTTCTGCTGTGCCAACTTTAATCTTTGGCAAATGCTTGAAATAAATTAGGCCAGGAGCCCATTTCATGTGATCTTTACCAGTTCCGAGTTTCGCAGTTGCTTCAACTTCCAGCTTTTGGCCCTTTAGCAATTTTGCAATTGGCAAATCGCCTTGAACAGGCTTAACTTTAGGATCGGATGAAGTTAATTCGGAAGCGTGCACAATACCAGGTCCTTGTGCTTTCAATGAAAGCTTCAATTGACACTGTGCACAACCTTCTCCCTTACATACACATTCTTCAGGAAGATTGTATGAGGAAAGATCGGTAACTAAAGGAATCAAACCAAGACGCATACCAAGCATTTCATCGTACAATGCTGAGCTGTTCTTTCGAATTTCAACTTCTTCAATAGCAAGTGTAGGAACATCTTGAATTGCTGTTCGACGTAGTGCATTAACGAATGCACTGTTTGTACCGCGAATAGCAACAGCTAATTTTCCTTCTTTCTCATCCTTGCTTAAGACTTCGATCTTCATACTCGTCGTCCTCGCTTTCCACCTTTCTTTCTGCATCCGTCATGTGCAATAGGTGTTACATCTTCAATAATACCAATACGCATACCGGATCGTGATAGTGCTCGAACTGCAGCTTGTGCACCTGGACCAGGACTTGCAGGACCTTGATGACCGCCTGGAGCCTTGATCTTAACATGTAAGCCACGAATTCCTTTTTCGATTGATTCTTCAGCAGCTTTCTTTGCAGCAGCCATAGCAGCTGTTGGTGAAGACTGCATACGATCTGTCTTTACAACCATACCGCCAGAAGCTTTTGCAATAGTTTCTGTACCGCTGATATCTGTGATTGTGATAATAGTGTTATTGTAGGAAGACTTAATATGTGCTATTCCCCAACGAATTCCATCAGTTCTTGGCATCTTTGTCCTCTACTTTTTCTTTAGTTTCTTCAGCTGGCTTTTCTGGAGCGTCGGACTTTTCCTTGGCTTCTGCTTTTTCTTCTTTCTTAGCAGGTTTTTCTTTCGGCTCAGCTTTCTTTGCCGGTTTCTTCGCTTTCTTTTCGGTTTTTTCTTCCTTCACTTCAGATTCTTCAGTACCGACTTCCTTTATTTCTTCCTTAGGCTTTTCCTGAACACGCTCAGGGTGCATAGGATCTGCTAGTTTTGAAGATGCGTCAATTTCAACTTCAGCTTCTTGAGATTTCTTGATAAGAATGCCAGGAACTGCTACTGTTTTGCTGCTAACAGTGATAAGTTCATGAGAAATGAATTGTCTTGCTTGCCTTGGAGTTTTTGCAAGGCCCTTTTTGAAAACAATTGTTTGTAATCGTCTTTGTAGAATGTCGCGAACAGTCAATGTTAGAACACTGTTCAGATCAGCATCCTCCTCGAGAATACCGAGATCAGCAAGCTTGTGCATCAACTGCTTCTTTTCTGTATCAACTTGCGGACCAGACAAAGCGATCAATGATTTCGCTTGCTTTTGGAAATTACGAAGCATGAATTCAGCGCGCCATATTTCTTTCTTGTTCTTTAGACCGAACTCTTTTGTTAGCGCTTTTTCATCACCAATGCGCTCGCTTTGCCAAACTTGCAAAGGTTTCGCCCATTGTTTTCGAGGTTTGCTTGGATCTCCCATTTTACTTCTTCGCCTTCTTCACGCCCAAGGCCTTCCCCTTGTTACGTCTAAAGTTTGATTTTGTACGTTGACCGCGCGTAGGCAAGCCAGAAGCGTGGCGAACACCACGGTATGTCTTGACACGACGCATTTGTCTGATGTCTTGTTCTTTAGCGAACTTCAAGTCGCCAGAAATTAAATGTGTAGATTCTCCTGATTCAGGGTCCTTTGGACGATTCAACATCCAACTTGGAGCGTCCTTTTGGAGCTTGGTAATAGTGTCTGTTAGCTTCTGCACTTCTTGATCTGTTGCTTCGCCAAGCTTCTTTTCCTTAGGAATACCAGCTGTCTTTACAACAAGATTAGCAAAAGAAATACCAATACCTTTGATTTTGGTCATTCCGTAGAGTACGGACTTCTTTCCATCAATGTCGGTATTCGCGACACGTACAATATAGTTGAATTCTTTGTCTGCCATTATAGTAGAGCCGAGAAACTGCGTTTCACCCTATGAACGCGTTAACTCGGGCGTATACAGGCGAAACTCCGTACCATATATAAAGCTTTACCCTGTTTATATAGGAAAAAAGCTACCTTTATAAAGGCACATTGGACACCTTTAGAGTATGAGTGATCTAGTACTTGAACGGAGACTTGAGCAAGATAATGGAGCAGCTACAGCTTTCCAAGCTGAGATTCAGCGTGCTCTACATGACTACGCTCATGATCCCAAGATACCAGAAAAGTTTGATTTGAACCTGAACCCTGATATTGATCCCAAGGCACGACCGCGTCATGATGAAGGAATCATTCGCGGATTATATGGCCCTCGATCAGATTCTTTCTATCGCTTACCAGATTCTCCTGCTGCAAATAACGGCAGACCATCTCAGTACATTGTTGAGAACTTTAGCAAATATGTTAACGGCAGAATTTAATCTTCTTTCTTACCAGAAATAAACTCATCAGTTCTGTTTACAAAACCAATTACTTTGTCGTAATGCTCTTTGATGATGTCAATGTTGACTTCGATAACACCATCATCCATGACTGCAGTCATTGTAACGTGTCGTCTGAATTCTCGCGCACGTGTAAACTCTGCACGGTTAATCCGACGGAGAAACATCATAAAATCAGTAATCTCTGCAACCCACGGTTCGGGATACGTTTGTTTTACCAAATCAACTTTCAAACCAAGATTGTCAGGACGCTCCATGATCATTTGTTTTTCTTCTGCATCAAGCAAAAGCGCATCGATGCAACGCTCACAAGCTGCAATTAGCCTGTCAAGTAAGTTCTTCATTACATCAACAGTTCTGGAGTATTTCAAACTAACATAGAAAAGATGATCAGAGCGTTTAAGCTCATCACGCGCCTCTTTGATGAATTCGTTCATCCGCGAATTTATGACTCCTGAAATGATAAAATTGCTTTTGCCAAGTCACCATCGGATGATTCGAGGGCTTGGGTTGCGTCTTGCTCTGAAACGTTCGCCTGCTCCATCACTGTTTTGATGTCGTCCTGCGAAAACTCAGGGCCGCTCGTCTGCTCAATCGCTTCACCAACTATCTGCCAAGATACTTGCCCCATCATGTCAATCTTAGACACTTGAGGATTCTTGATAATGATATCTCTTCCTTCAGAACGGATAATGACTTCAGAAGCAGGAATTTCAGTCTGCTTCATTCCCATCTTCTTCATGGCCTGCTGCATGGCCCTAGGATCCATACCAGGTATCATCTTGCGTGCAAGGCAATCTCTATGATCATCACAATAATTGCTAGAATAATTACATGCCCAGGCTTGAACTCAATAGAACTGCGGTAATCATCAAAATAACGAACGATCCCACCTTGGCCTGAAGGCATACCAATCTTATTGTCTTTTGCCATAGGAATAAGATAAGGGATCCATATTTAAAAAGGTATTGTTAGATGTTCTTCTTGATAATCTTCAATCTGGAGAAATTCTCACGTTCCATCTCTTCCAAGCGAAGCTGAATGTACTTTGCAGATGCTTCCATGTTTGGAATCGCAACAAACTCCAATGCGTTCACTTTACGCTTGGTTCGCTCAATTTCCTGGAGAAGCTTCTTCATCGTAATATCAAGCTCTGCAGCAAGAATGATCTTCTCAACAACGCGTTCAAATGCGATCGCAGCTTCGTCAATACGTGCAGAACCAGAAAGAACACCATATCCACGATCAAGAAGTGTGTGCTCGCCACCAGATTCCTTCTTGACTGTAGGAACTTTAACACCCATAATGTTCTTGCTGCCAAGTTCAACAGCAGGACGCTCCTTGAGCGCCATTGCAACACTTCTGATTTCTAGATCAGTATCAAGAACACGCGCTTGCTTAATTCTGTCTTGCGCAATCTTGTACTCGTCAAGAAGCTCTTTACGAACTCCCTTGGCATCTTTCAAGATGCCAAAGAATTCCATAATCAAGCCGTCACGTTTCTTCTTCAGAAGATTATGGCCAGACTTCGCTAGCTTAATCTTCTTCTTCACAACCAGAAGCTCTGATCGTGTTGGTTTAACGTTCTGTGCCATTTACTTCTTGTAGTACTTCTTACGAATCTCAGGAGAGATACGAATCAGTTCTTCTTCTGGAATTTCACCGAGTAGTGTCCATCCAACACCAAGAGTACCGTCGATATCACGGTCTTCCTTACGGTTTTGGGTAACGAATGTTTTTTCGAATGCTTCTGCAAACTTTAACAATCGTTGATCACGTTCGGAAAGTGATTCTTCACCAACAATCGCAACCAATCCGCGAAGGTCTCGACCTTCTGCGTAGTTTGCGTAAAGCTGATCAGACACTTGCTTGTGGTCATCACGAGTTTTATCGCCACCAATACCGAGATTCATCAATCTCGACAAACTTGGCAGGACATCAACTGGTGGATAGATACCTTGACGATGCAATTCACGACTCAGTACAATTTGACCTTCGGTAATGTAACCAGTAAGATCTGGAATTGGGTGCGTAATGTCGTCACCAACCATTGTTAAGATTGGTAGTTGAGTTACGGAACCTTTCTTTCCTTTAATCATACCTGCACGTTCGTAAATCATTGCAAGATCAGTGTACATGTATCCTGGATACCCACGTCGTCCTGGGATTTCTTCACGAGCAGCACCAATTTCACGAAGAGATTCGCAATAATTAGTCATATCTGTTAAGATAACAAGCACGTGCATGTCTTTCTCGAATGCAAGATATTCGGCAGCTGTTAATGCCATTCTTGGCGTGATGAGTCGTTCAACAGCTGGGTCGTCTGCTAGGTTTAGGAAAACAACTGAACGCTTTAGTGCGCCTGTTTCTTCAAACTCAGAAACAAAACGTTGTGCTTCTTCGTTTGTAATTCCCATAGCTGCAAACACTACGACGAAGTTTGATTCTTCACCGCGCACTTTTGCTTGACGAGCAATTTGCAATGCAAGATCATTGTGTGGCAATCCTGAGCCGGAGAAAATTGGCAATTTCTGGCCACGAACTAATGTATTTGTTGCATCAATCGTGCTGATTCCTGTTTGGATAAAGTTACTTGGGTTACCACGTGCGTACGGATTAATAGCAGCACCGCCAATATCCAATTTTTCCTCAGGAACAATTTCAGGCCCGTCATCAATAGGCTTTCCAGCTCCGTTCAAGATACGACCAAGCATATCACCAGATACTGGTAGCTTGATTGTTTCTCCTAGGAAACGAACTTTAGCGTCGGTATCAACACCAGGCGTTCCTTCAAAGACCTGAACAACAACAAGCTCATCGCTTGTATCGAGCACTTGTCCTGTTTTTGTAGAGCCGTCAGACAACTTGATACGAACAAGTTCTCCGTATCCAATAGGTTCTGTTTTTTCAACAAAAACAAGAGGACCTGCTATCCGGTTGATTGTTTTGTACTCTTTCATAAGGCATCAAACTCCTTGTCGATTGCTTTAGTAATTGTCTCGAGTTCTTTCTCATAATCTTTTTCGAACTTCACATCAGCAAGTTTTTCTTTTGCTTTTGTTTCTGTAATGATTTGAGCACGAACTCCTCGTTCCAACGCTGCATAAGCCAAATCGCCGAAATGCAATGCTGTTTTCATCAGCAAGTACGTCTTCTTTGGTTCAGAGAACGTATCTACTGGGTGGAATGCGTTCTGTTGCAAGAAAAACTCTCGCAACATTCTTGCAATACGCAACGTCACTTGTTCCTTCTCTGGAAGAGCATCAGAACCGACGAGCTGTACAATTTCAAGCAACTTTTCTTCTTCTTGAAGAAGACCCATTGCTTTCTCTGCAAGTTCGGAATAATCTGTTGCAACTTCCTGGTTGAACCACTGACCAAGTGTATCGTTGTATAACGAATACGATGTTAGCCAATTGATTGCTGGGAAGTGTCGTCGTTGTGCAAGTTTACTATCAAGAGCCCAGAATGTCTTCACCACACGTAGTGTGTTCTGCGTTACCGGTTCTGAGAAGTCTCCTCCTGGAGGAGAAACAGCACCAATAACTGAAATAGATCCTGCGCCTTCTTCGCAAAGAGGAATACACCGACCTGCACGTTCGTAAAACTCAGACAACCTTGTGCTGAGGTATGCAGGGTATCCTTCTTCACCTGGCATCTCTTCTAGACGAGAAGAAATTTCACGCATTGCTTCTGCCCAACGAGATGTCGAGTCTGCCATCAATGCAATGTCGTAACCCATGTCACGATAGTATTCTGCGATAACCATACCTGTGTAGACAGAAGCTTCACGCGCTGCTACTGGCATGTTTGACGTGTTTGCAATCAATACTGTACGCTTCATTAAAGGTTTACCGGATCGTGGATCCTGTAGTTCTGGGAAGTCGGTAAGTACTTCTGTCATTTCATTACCACGCTCACCGCAACCAATGTATACGATAATGTTTGCGTCACACCATTTTGCAAGCGATTGTTGAGTAACTGTTTTACCCGTACCGAATGCACCAGGAATCGCTGCTACTCCGCCCTTTGCAAGAGGGAATAGTCCGTCGAACACACGCAATCCAGTAATGAGTGGAATCTCTGGAAGCAATTTGCGCTTCGTTGGGCGTGGAACACGCACTGGCCAGTAATGAGCTAGTTTAAGTTCTGTTCCGTCATCAAGTGTACCGATGACTTCCTCTACGGTGTACGATCCTGCTTTGATGTCTTTGATCTTTCCTGATTTGTTTGGAGGAACCATGACTTTATGCAAGATTGTTTCTGTTTCTTGCACTTCTCCGATTATGTCTCCGCCTGAAACTTCATCGCCTTTCTTTGCCGTCGGCTTGAAAGACCATTTCTTCTTGAGATCAAGTCCGGAAACATATGCTCCTCGCAAGATAAAATCTCCCATGTCTTCCCGTAATACAGGAAGAGGACGTTGAATACCGTCGTAAATAGATTCAAGTAAACCTGGACCGAGCAAAACACTTAGTGGTTCACCAGTACTTTCTACTGGTTCACCTGGTTTTAAGCCAGTTGTATCCTCATAGACTTGAATTGTAGCTTTATCGCCATTAATTTGAATAACTTCTCCCATTAACTTCTCTTTACCAACACGTACCACGTCGTACATTCTGGCGTTAACGCCAGTGGCGACAACGACTGGTCCTGCGATTCGGTAGAGCGTTCCTATTTTTCCCATACGTCCACCCCGATAGATTTCTTAATCATTCGTTGTAAGTTTTTATCACTCTCTTCCTCTGACATCACAACAAAAACTGGTTTGATGGAATCTTCGAGTTCTGTCTGTTCGAATCTGTCCAGGTCATCAAAAGAAGCCTGGTCGATAACAACAACACCAACGTCGTGCTTTCCTTCTATTAGTTCTTGAATGACTTCATGAGCATTATCTACATTGAAAACTTTCTTTACTCCGGATAATTGGAATCCTAAAGTAAATTCAGGTCGTCCTACTATTGCTAATTCAAGCATTTACGGTCACCAACTGTTGCTCGGCATACGAATCTTCCAAACCGAGTTGTTTTGATTTTAAAATTGTCTTGAGATTACGAATCTCGATTTCTTTTGCAAACAAATATCCTAAGATGACATCCACTGACAGCGGATTCCGTCGGATAAGCACGATAGCGTCTTTCAACAAATGCTTCTGCAAATCTGTTTCTATTTGCACAAGGCTGCCTTCTTTTGCTTTTTCCAATCCTAGTTTTATTTCATCCTTCATTTTCCAGGAAGTGAATAGCCTCTCGAAGCCACTCAAATCTTCTGCAGTAGCTGCAGCAAAGATTTGCTTTGCATGTGGAGTATCGATCACGTGTTTTTTCATTTCTTGCTCAGATGCACCTGCTCGTTTTAGTCGGAGAAGAGTCATTGTGTTTACAATGTCAATCTCTTTACTGAGAAATTCCCGAATGAGCTTCCCTTGTTTAGGAATTCGCTGGGAAAAATCTGCTAGGCGAGCAAAGTATATTTTGTCGAGCATGGTTTCAAAACCCAAAAGTAAACCTGTTTCCTCAAATTCTTTGACTGCATCTTTCACTTGTGTTTTGTCAAGGAAAATACAGCTTCGAATAGCGTCGGAAACGTTTTCAGCCTGTCGCA
>JANQSZ010000024.1 GCA_028279045.1 Candidatus Nanoarchaeia archaeon
GCAGCACAGGAACTGCCAGAATAAGTAATACATACATGATCATTGCTAGAGGCACAAGCAAGCTCAATAAATTTTCATAATTACCCAGCGCCATAAACAAGATAGCTACGATAACAAACGACTGGAAGATTACTGCGCGATGCGGTGTCTTGAATCGGGGATGCACTTGTTTGAACTGTCCTAAAAAGAGTCGATCCCGGCTCATTGCTAGCAACAGTCGAGGCAGCGTAATGATTCCGCCTGCTGCCGATCCAATCAGCGTCACAAAGATCCCAACGCCGATAATGTTCTTGCCCGCTTCTCCAAAAAGAATTTGCGATAGTTCAGTAAGTGGTGCTGTTTTTGAAATCAGTTCTTGCCACGGGAAAATGCCGAGGATAACCACAAACAACGCAAAGCCCAAGATCCCAATCAATGCAGTTGCTTGTATCAACGCTTTCGGAATGACTTTCGTTGGATTTTTCGTTTCTTCTGCTAAAAACGTAGCAGCTTCCCATCCAAAGTATGCTTCTGCCAAAAAGAACATCGTAACAAGTATAGTATGCCACGGATGCGTTACAAGCGGCACTAAATTCCCAAGATCAGTAAATGGCACCCCTCGTCCGATAATAGCGCCGATAACTCCGACCATTACAATGGCAAAGAACACCAGGATGATCGCTCCTGCTTCTAATCCAATGAACGCAACAACGTTCAGTAAAAAGATGATAAACAAACTCAGTGCAATGGACAGCCATAAATTATTGCTATCAACCAGAATGTTGACTCCGCCTACCACCAGCAACACAACGGTAATATTACCAACAAGCCATGTTACCCATCCAATCAAGAACGACCAGAATCGTCCGTACGCTTGTTTTCCAAACTCGTACGCTCCACCAGCTTTGGGAAACATCGCACTCAGCTCTCCAAAAACAGCTGCAATGTATAACGCAATCGCTGAAAGCACAACCCATGCAACTAACGTCAAGTTTCCAGAATTCTTCGCACCAATCTGCGCGCCAAAGTAAACCGTCGTTCCCAAAATAGAGCCGATGGACAAGGAAAGAATGGTCCAAAATCCGAGTCTTTGCTGTAGCTCTGCCATATCCCCTCTTCTACTCATCCATTTATAAAGAGCTATTTATACCTATTGGTAGTTCTGCACTTTAAGGCACCTTTATAAATCACCTGACGTTCGTCCCTAGTATGAAAGTACACTTTATTGAGGCTCATGCAGACCTCCAAATCAGCCTTCCAGAAGACTTGCTAGACACCTTGCCAGAGCGCATTTGTCTATCAACTACTTCGCAGTTTATTCCGCAAGTTGACGCAATGAGAGCACAACTTGAACAAAAAGGAAAGACAACAAGTTTGCTTTCTGCATTACATTCAAAGCACAAAGGTCAAATTCTCGGCTGCGGTTTCACCGATTTCAAATTTCCAGATGTTGATGCATTTTTGTACGTTGGTGATGGCTTGTTTCATCCGAAAGCACTCTTGCTTGGAACAGAAGTTCCTGTTTTCCGTTATGACCCATTCATCGAAAAGTGGGAAGAAGTCGATCCAAGTTTTAGAACAAAGGTTGAGAAGCAAAGAAAAGTCGGACTCTCAACATTCTTGATGAAAGACAACATTGGAATCATTATTTCAACCAAACCCGGCCAAAATTTAATGAAGCATGCGTTCGCTTTGAAGAAACAATATCCTGACAAGAATTTCTATTTTCTCGTCACAAGTACGCTTGATTTCATCCAGCTAGGAAACTTCCCGTTCATTGAATGTTTTGTTAACACCGCTTGCAATCGTTTGCAAGATGACTATGACAAGTTTCCAAAGCCAATGGTGAACATTGAAGATATTCCTGGTAATACAATTAAGAATCCGTAGTTACTTTTTCCTTCTCTTTTTGATAATCTCTCTGTTGATCTTCAACTCTTCCAACATTTCATGAGTTATCTCTTTCAACAACCGAGTTTCTTGCGTTTGTTCGTGCATCATGTAACTTAATTCTTCTTTTACATCGGTACTCACAGAACTCATCACAATTAACAACAGTAATGAGAGCCAAGAAAAGATCGCGAGCAACATTAACCAGGTAATTCCTTCTGCAGGATTGTACGTAATGTTAATCAGATAGAATCCAACGATTGTCGCACCTAGTCCAACAATCAACAGTGCTTTTTCAAAGAACGTTACGCTTCGGCCTTCAGATATACGCAGGTTTAACACTTCTCACCCTCTTTTTAAAGTAAACGTGCGTTCTTCATATATAAATGTTACGTGGATATTTGGAGACCTTGCGAGAACGGTAATTCAGCGCTAAACGATCCAAACAGGCTTGGCTCTTTCCGATATTCGCGATAGTTGATATCTTCTTCTCCAAGAATGTCTTTCAAGTACTGTTCTGCTTCTGGTTTGCCGCCAAGTTGATCAATTAAACCAACATCGAGTGCTTGCCGGCCAGTATAGATCCGTCCAGTTGCCAGTGGTCGCACTTCTTCTTCCAGCATTCCTCGATTTGCTGCTACAGAATTAATGAAGTCATCATGCAATCCATCCAAAATAGTCTGAAGTAGTGCTCGTTCTTCTTCATTCAAATCTCGAAACGGTGTTCCAATGTCTTTGTGTTCACCAGCAACAAACCGCTCGTACCCAACACCATATTCTTCAAACAACCCTGAGAACTCAAGGTAACTTCCGATAACACCAATGCTTCCTGTAATAGAGACAGGGCTAGCTATAATATGTTCTGTTGCACTCGCTGACCAGTACGCGCCAGA
>JANQSZ010000004.1 GCA_028279045.1 Candidatus Nanoarchaeia archaeon
CAATAGTACAAGCGCTTTTTACAATTTTAGGATCGCTTGACATCATTCCATCGACATCAGTCCAAATTTGTATTTCTTCTGCTCCGATTGAACTTCCAATGACTGCTGCAGTGTAATCACTTCCTCCTCTGCCGAGTGTTGTGATTTCTCCAACTTCATCTTTTGCAATAAATCCAGTAATGACAGGAACAACCCCTTCCCGCAACAACGACAAGCTTCTCCGCAAGTTCTCATATGTTTGCGGCAGGATTTCTGCATCGTTGTATATGTTGTTAGTAACAATTCCTAAATCATAAGCATTAATAGCGCGAGATTCAAAATTTTTCTTGCACACTTCTGCAACGATTTTTGATGACATTCGTTCTCCAAACGAAAGAATGTGATCTGTTGTTCGCGGTGTTACTTCTCGGAGTAGTGTGATCCCACTCAATACTTTGTCAAGCTCTGCGAATTCTTCTGCAAGCAAGTCAGGATGCAGGTCGAGTTCCTCAAGCAGCTGTTGATGCTTCCGCACAATCTTAGACCCAATATTATTTCCGATCTGGGCTTGCTTTGCCGCTTCCAGCAGCATGTCAGTTGTGCCTTTCACCGCAGAGACCACTACAACAGGCTTCCGCTCTCTATTACTCTGCACTATATCACAGACTTCCTTGATCCGCTGGGCATCTCCTACTGAGGTACCACCAAATTTCATGACAATCATAGTGTCTCAGGGATAACCACTAGGTTTATATACTTAATGTTATTATTGTAACAAAATAGGGAGTTATTTGTTATGCCAACTATATCAAAACTGGTCAAAGACCACATTGAGCAGAGTCTCATGCTGCAAGAGTGCCTTCTAGAGGGCATAGTGAACTACGCAGCCTTGGCAGAGAACCTCAAGCCCAAAATAGAGGCAGGGCTTGGCAAGGATGTCAAAGAGTCTGCGATTATGATGGCTCTCCGCAGGCATGCAGAATCCCTCCAAGAACAAAAACAGGAGCCCTTGCCTGTAATTCGTTCATCTCAAATTGTGCTCAAAACTTCACTTATTGACATCGCTGTTTCCAAATCTCCTGCGTTGTTCCAGACTCTTGAAAACATTTACACGAAAATGAAGTATGAAGAAGGAGATACATTCAATATTGTGCATGGTGATCACGAAGTTTCTTTTGTAACAAACAAAAAATATCAAGAGCGTATCCTAAAAATTCTCGAAAACGAAAAGATCCTTGCACTCCAAGACAATCTCGTTTCTCTCTCCATGATCATGGGTAAGGATTTCGTGGAAACCCCTGGTGTTATTTTCGCTATAGTTCGCAAACTTGCGTGGGAGAACATTAATTTGTTTGAAATCATCTCAACAAGTTCAGAACTTGCATTCATCATCCACAAGAAAGACGCAACCCGTGCATACACTGCACTTCAATCAATGGTTGAAAGTTCTTAACGCATATTTGACCAGTATCCTTTGCTCCGTTCATAGTGAAGGGAATCTGGGAACTGACTAACTAAGTCTTTCGCAGCTTTACGAACGCTAGTCTCAGACGCAGATATTTCTGCAGGCAATCTTCGTCCAAGTTCAATAGCTGAGTACTCAGCTCCTGGATGGCGAATCAATGTTCGAAGAAGTTCTCTGTGCAAAGGAGTAAGTTTGTGTCTCTTTGGCGCTCTCACCGCTGCCTCCAATTCAGAAGGGGGGACAACTCCTACGTGTTCTTCTAATCTCATTCGCAACACCTAATAATGTATCAACGACATAATGTCGTATCCATTCAACTTCTCTTTACCTTTCAAGAAATCCAGTTCGATTAAAAAAGCTAACGCTTCAACTTTCCCGCCAAGATGCTCAACCAAATACACAGCAGCCCTCGCTGTTCCTCCAGTTGCAAGCACATCGTCCACAATCAACACCTTATCTCCTTTCTCAATAGCATCTTCATGTATTTCAAAAGCATCTGTGCTATACTCTGTTTCAAACTCTTGCCGAATTGTTTTGTACGGAAGCTTTCCTGGTTTCCGCAACGGCACAAATCCAGCTTGCAGTTCATGCGCAAGCACTGCTCCAAAAATGAATCCGCGACTTTCAGAACTCGCAATCTTTGTAATCCCTTTATCCTTGTACGCTTCCACAAATTGCGCAATACACGAGCGGAATGCTTCAGGGTTCATTAACAGCGGTGTGATGTCTTTAAAAATAATCCCTTCTTTTGGAAAATCAGGTATATCTCGAATGTGTTCTTTCAAATCCATATGCGATCAATTTTCTCCTGATATAAGAACTTTTTTATGCTAGTGCACTTTCGACTATTCATGAAGGTTGACGGTTCACACTACCGCACGATTTGG
The DNA here is from genome assembly GCA_028279045.1 of Candidatus Nanoarchaeia archaeon. Taxonomy (GTDB): domain Archaea; phylum Nanobdellota; class Nanobdellia; order Woesearchaeales; family UBA10216; genus JANQSZ01. The sequence goes on from JANQSZ010000004.1 coordinate 2,332, forward strand.
TACAATGAAGAGGATGGAGTTGTGCAGATTATTGACCAGCGCGCACTCCCTTTCAAACTTATTGTTGAAGATTTACCTACGGTTGATGACGTTGCATTGGCAATTTCAGAAATGCACGTACGCGGCGCAGGACTGATCGGAGCAACCGCTGGCTTCGGCATGTTTCTCGCAGCATTAGAAAACCCTGAAACGATTGAAGAGCAAGCAGTAAAGCTCAAAGCAACGCGTCCAACTGCGGTGAACTTAGCATGGGCTGTTGACCGGCAACTGAAAGCAATCAACAACGCCCAAACCCCGTTGGATAAGCAAAAGGTCGCATTTCAAACAGCACAAGACATTGCAAATGAAGATGCAGCCGCATGCAAGAAAATAGGCGAACACGGCTTGCAACTCATTAAAGACATTGCAACAAAGAAAGACGGCCCGGTTAACATTCTAACACATTGTAACGCAGGTTGGTTGGCATTTGTAGATTACGGAACCGCTACATCTCCAATTTATGCAGCACACGAAGCTGGCATCCCTGTTCATGTCTGGGTTGAAGAAACCCGCCCCCGCAACCAAGGCGCAAGCTTAACTGCTTGGGAATTACAAAGTCACGGCATCCCCCATACAATTATTGTCGACAACGCCGGCGGCCACGTCATGCAGAAAGGTATGGTCGATCTTGTTCTAGTAGGTAGTGATAGAACTACGGTAACAGGAGATGTTGCAAACAAAATAGGCACGTATAAAACAGCTCTGGCTGCAAAAGACAATAACATCCCATTCTACGTCGCACTTCCAAGCTCGACATTTGATTGGAACCTCGAAGACGGAAACCAAATTCCTATCGAAGAACGAAACCCAGATGAAGTAACCGCAATCACTGGCCTCCACAACAACGAGCAAATCAAGATTACACTTTCACATCCTAATAGTCCTGCAAAGAATTACGGTTTCGACGTTACTCCAAGAAGACTCGTATCTGGATTAATAACAGAGCGTGGTATTTGTAATGCAGAAAAAGAATCTATTCTAAACTTATTCCCTCAATCTTTAAGTTCTGGTCTTCCGCCGTCAACACGAAATGTTTGACCAGTAGCTCTGTCGTGGATAGTCAGCACAGCAAATACTGTTTTCGCTACATGTTCTGGCAAAATTTCTTTTTTCATCAACGTCCGTTGCAAATACACATTCTTCAATCCTTGTGCATCTGTTCCGTATTTAGCAGCACGTTTCGCTATGATTTCTGGATCCCACAACGCAGATGTAGGCTCATCATAGGGCGTAACCACATTTACACGGATTCCATACCCTGCAGCTTCTCTTGCTGCAACAGAGTTGATTTGATGCCCTGCAGCTTTTCCCATGCTGTATCCGCCAAATTCTGGCCCTGGTAGCGGCACATTGTTCGTCGACAAGTAGATAATATCTCCTCCAACACTCTGCTTCATAACGCGTATTGCTTGCTGCAATACAACAAGATGACCATATCCGTTAATCTCCAACGATTTCTGCGCAAGTTCCAAATTCATGTTTTCAATTTTTGCATTCTCTCCCAAGAATCCAACTGTCGCGATAACAATATCAACTCCGCCGGTTGATCGGCTAATAATTTCAAAAACGCGCTGCACTTCTTCAGGGTTAGTAATATCCATGTGAAGATATTTCACCAATCCTTTACCAAGTTGCTTCAGTTCTGTCTCCAATACGAGTCCTGCATCATCGCGAACATCAGTGATAATAACATTTGCTCCTTCTTTTACAAGAGTCCGAGAAATTTCTTGCGCAAACATTCCTGCTCCGCCGGTAACCAGCGCAGTTCTTCCTTCAATAGGCTTAGTAGTTTTACTCAATTTCGCCTGCTCAAGGATCCAGTATTCCATATCAAAGTGATCTTTTTCTGAAATTGGTGTATACGTTCCAATTGCTTCAGCGTCATATATCGTGCGCACCGTGTGCGAGTAAATATCTGCAGCAATCCGCACTTCCTTCATGTTTGGTCCTGTGGTAAACAAACCAAGTCCGGGAATAATGATGACGCGAGGATACGCAGCAAGTTTAGTTACACTATCACTTTTGTTCCTCAAGAAATATTGTTCGTAATCTGCAGCATACTGCGCAATGCTTTCAGCAATAGCTTCTTCCATGTTTCCTTCGAGGGAAATAACAAGTGGTTTTTGTTTCGTGCGAATAACATGATCTGGCGTCGCAACTCCGCGTTGTGAAAGTCCTGTAAAGCCAGGGTGCGATATCATTGCCAGTGTTTCTGCATCGTCATCCCACCGAACGTTGACAGTGTTATCCAAGCTCACATGCTTGCGTATGATAAGCGCAGCTTCTGCTGCTTTTGCTTGATCAGCAACAACCGGAGCAAACACAATATTCTTCGCTGCCTTCTTCTGCGCAATGTACTGCTCAGCTTTAGTAACCATTTCAATGTGCTTGTCATACGCTTCTCGCGCAGTCGCTCCCCACGTAAACAACCCGTGATGCGCCAACACAAGCGCGTTTCCCATTGGCTTCTTTTTATCGACAGCTTCTGCCAAATCAAATCCTGGCATAACATACGGTAACCATTCTGTTCCTTCGCCGTACACTTCAGCAAGAATCCGCGGAATGTCAGCATCAGGTTGATTCGTTAGCGTAACCATTGCGTTTGCATGACTATGCAAAATATATTTGCCTGGTAAGAACGCATGCAACAATGTTTCGACCGATGGCCGTGCATCAACAGATGCATCGATGCGTGCTCGTTCCAGCAACCGCATCATTTTATCATCAGGTAACTTTTGCAATTCTCCTGGTCGCGGAATCAAATCAACATTTACGCGAGAAAATTGTTCTGGCTGTATTGTAGCCATGTCAGAACCAGATCCTTTCACGTACAGCACGCGTTCTGTCCGTCCTTCAAGTAGTGGATCACTAAACGTCTCTGTTGGCGTGTAGGAACTGTTGCCCCCGCCATGCAGTACTAGGCTAGGCTCTCGTCCAATAAGTTGAGACGCATACGCCAGCAATTGCAGATCATTCATGCCTGCTGCTTCTGAATCATTCCACTGGTTATCCATGAAAGCCAGCACTCAGATCAATCATTTAAACATTTCTATAAGAAAGCGTTTTTCATGCTCTCTTTACAGGAGCATTCTCGGTCTACCAATTCTGTAATCACCGAGCTAATAAGCTGTTTTGTCTTGTGCACGTTTTGCTGCAATGTCTCAATAATGTCTTGAATGTTCACAACACTGTCCCGCCAGCAATCGTAATCAGTTACTTGGGCAATGCTCACATAGCATAATTCTTGTTCCCTTGCCAGCACTGCTTCAGGAACCATCGTCATGTTAATGGTTTGTGCATTCCAGCTACGAAACAATTCTGATTCTGCTCGGGTCGAAAAGCGCGGTCCTTCAATAATAACGTTCGTTCCTTTTTCGTGATGCGGTATGCCAAGTTGCAACGCATGCTTTGCAAGTCGTTTGCGCAAATCCTCACAGAAAGGCTCTGCTATCGGTACGTGCGCAACCTTGTTCTCTTCGTAAAAAGTAGAAATTCTTTTTGTCGTGCGATCGATAAACTGATCGACAAAAACCAAGTCTCCTGGTTTAATATGTTCTTGTAAACTCCCAACTGCGCACGGCGCAATAATGCGCTCCACACCCAATTGTTTCAAAGCCCAGATATTCGCGCGATAATTAACATGAGTAGGATTAATAGCATGTCCTGCTCCATGTCGGGGAATAATGACAACGTCAACCCCGTTCAATTTTCCGCTCATAATTGGCTGGGAAGGTTGCCCGTACGGCGTGTCAATAGTCACTGGCTGTGCATCTTCAAGTAAGTCAGCGTCGTACATGCCCGTACCACCAATAAGTCCAATTTTCATACAAGACAGAATTCCCCAAATCTATAAAAGAATTGCTACTTTTTTGCTTTATCGGAAATGATTGCGCTATTTCCAGAAGGATCTTCGATTGTTATCGTAAACTTATCCGATCCCCACTTTACTCGACTTATTTTCTTCAGCATATTCTTCGCTTTTTTACGTTCAGTGTCGTCATCAGAACTATCTCGTACTGTTTCAATCTGCCGCTCAACTCTACTCAGCAATCCTTCGACATTCGTCACGTAGCCGTTACTACTCTCGCCTGGTTCAATCGTAACAATGTGAGGTATCTTTACCGTAGCTTCTGATGATTTGACAATCCGTATCTTCATGTCTTCTTCTCCAGAAACTTCAACACTTGTCTTGATCGCACCTTCGCTTTGCTCGCCTTCAACATCTGACTTGTGAAATTTACAATTCGTACAGGTCATAGAAAACACATAGGTTTTTCCAAAAAAGGGAATATCCATCTCTTGCTGTGCCATTTCGAGCGCATTCTTCTTGCAGAACGGGCACGGCTGTGAGGTCAATATTTCCTGGTCTTCCATTGGTTTCTTTTCTGGCATGTGGTCTTTAAAAGTTTTATTGTTATCGAATCTTCGCTCCATCGCTGATGTCTGCAAACACGTCTTCCGACGACGTATGGAGTATTTTATCATCAGTTACCACTCGGTTATTTCGAACAGTGAGCGGAACTTTTTGGAATTCATCAATAGTTATTTGCTTTGTGCTGTTCTTCATCGTATCTACAGTAATCCGATCCCCTGCTTTGGAATCAAAAGCTGTAAGCAGAACAACTGCGTTGTCTTTTTCTGCAGCAAGCATCATCCCTTGACTCAACTTGCCACGTAATTTAACGGGCTTCAGGTTCTTCAGCACAACAACTTTTTTGTCCTGCAGTTCTTCTGGTTTGTAAAAGTCACGCAATCCAGCTACGAGCTGCCGTTCTTCATTACCAACATCAACTTTCAAAACGTACAACTTATCTGCATCAGGGTGTTCTTCAACTTTTTTAATCTCCCCAACAACAAGTTGCAACGGAAACCGCGTTTCTTTCAAATCAAACAACGTCTCTTCCAATTTCGTATGCACAATCCGTGCTTTGTTGATCTTGTGATTCTCCAATTGCGTACCCAAATCATCTAAATTCAATTCAACATCCAGCTGTTTAGCGATCTTATCAGCATACTTCGGCATCACCGGCGACAAAAGGACCGCCAAATCGCGAACAATCCCTGCAGCTACTGTAACTACTTGCTGACATTTTTTCTTATCGTCATGAATTAACTTCCATGGTTGCTGATCTTGAAAATATTTGTTCCCGATTGCAGCAATCTCGAGGATCGCTTTCATTGCTTTATTGTAGTTATACGTATCAAACGCATCCTTGGCAAGTTGATACTTCGCCTTCAACTCATTCTCAACAGATTCATCCCGTCCTTTTCCAAGTTTAGAATCAAAATTGTTATTCGTAAAACTCAGCACACGATACACAAAGTTCGCAACGTTGTCAACCAACTCGTTATTCACTCTGCTGTTGAACTCTTCCATGTCCAGATCAAAGTCTGTCATGCTTTTGGTTAGCGAATGCGCATAATAGAACCGCAACAGTTCAGGATCTTGCTTATCTAAATAGTCCCGTACCGTAAAGAACGTTCCTCGGCTCTTGCTCATCTTCTCGCCATTCACCGTCAAGAATCCATGTACAACAATGTCATCCGGTACATTATAACCAACGCCCATCAGCATTGCCGGCCAGAACAAGAAGTGAAAGTACGTAATATCCTTCCCGATAAAATGTATAATTTCAGATTCATCGCTCTTCCAGTAATACTGAGCATTCTCTTCCTTATCTTCCAGCAACTTCTCAGTACTCCCAATGTAGCCAATCGGCGCATCGAGCCAAACATAGTAATATTTGTTATCTTCTCCAGGAATTTTGAACCCAAAGTACGGACCGTCTCGAGTAATATCCCAATCTTGCAATCCTTCGCGAATCCACTGCAACATATGGTTCTTTACTTCATCCTGCAAGTTCTTGTTGAACTTCAACCATTCTTGTAATTTTCCAGAGAACGAACTCAGTTTGAAAAAATAATGTCGTGACGTTCGCAACACCGGCGTTGATTTCGACAACACACTGTACGGTTCGATCAATTCTGTCGGCTTGTACACCGCATTACACGATTCACAATTATCTCCATATTGATCTGGTGTTTTACACTTCGGACACTTGCCCTTCACATATCGATCTGGCAAGTACCTGCCAGCCTTTTCATCAAACAATTGTTCAATATCTTTCTCGTAGATATGCCCGTTGTCTTTCAATGTATTGAAGAAATGATCACTATACTTTCTGTTCTCATCACTATTTGTTGTGTGAAAAATATCAAAGCTGATTCCAAAGTCTGCAAAGTCCTTAGTGTGCTCTTCATAGGACTTCGCAACCAATTCTTCAGGTGATATTCCTTGTTTCTGCGCATTGATCTCGATCGGCGTTCCGTGCGTATCATCTGCACACACAAACACCACACTTTCCCCTTTCAACCGCATCCAGCGAACAAAGATATCTGCCTGCACATATTCAACCATGTGCCCAATGTGCAGCGGCCCGTTGGCATAGGGCAGCGCAGCTGTAACCAGTGTACGTTTCTTCATGCCTAGAAGCAGCAGAATGGCCTTTAAAAATGTTGTCTAGCCACAAACTTTTTGAGGGGATGCAGGTCTCTTTTTGTTATGACTCACCCCCAGGTCCAAGACCTCCTTGACACAATTCAGACAATTGATGCTGATCGGCTACGCCTACTAGGGATCAAAGCAGAAGCCGCGATGGGTCCTAGCGATAATATGTTTAATCAGGAGTTTCTAGATCGCCCAGACCCTTCTGAACAACATAGTGGAGCAGCGAGCGAAGCAATGGAGAGAAGGGAGAGCGACAAAGACTATTTGAAACGAGAATACAAGGCGTTGACAGCACAGATGAGGAGCGTACGCAATTCCTTCAACGAACTTCCTGAGCAGGTTCGTATAGAGTATTCAAGAGCGTTTCATGAAAAGTACGGCCGCGTCAATATTCTTCTTACAACTGATAGCATGAATCCCGACCCTGGTCAGAAAACTACAGGTCCCATCTAAAATCAAATACTATCCCCTAGAAAACATCCAGAAAGCGCTGCTTAGTTTTGTTCTATTCGTTCAAGCACTTGTCTGGCGATGTCTGCGTGGTAATCATCTGCACCAATATGCCCGTTCGGCGTCACATGCCGCTCAAAATAGCCGCGGTTTACTTCGCCTTCAAACTCTCCACTCAGTGGCACGTTCCCAATAGTAACGTGCACCCGTTTCCGAGTCAAATGGGCAATGGCGTTAGCCACCTGTATACTTTCTCGGACAACAGCGTGAGCTTCTTCTCCAAGTCCAGCAGGAAGTGTTCCGCTCATGTCGTAGTGTGGTCCACCGCGCACTCGTTCGTGCCAGTACAGACCTTCGTCACGACCCAAAGGAAATAACCTCACGTGTTCATCAGAAACAGTTGCTTCAACACCGTTGTCGTAGCGTAGTACGTTCATTAAAAAGAATATAATGAAAGAACTCCTATATTAATTCTTCGCTGCTTTTTCCTTCATCTTCTTCGTAACGTCAAGATGAGCACCGCAATCACACGTAATCCGAACCGTTTGTACTCCTTTGATGAGCTTCCGCTTGAACGGCACTTCTGCTTCGCCTTCTTTCCCACACGCATTGCAGGTATACTCGGCACTCGCAATCAAGCTATCTTCGTACTCTGCTTTCTGTTCAGTATGTCCACATTCACAAACATATTCAGAAGCTCGAATCTTTACTTTTCCTTTGGCATCTTTTGGCTTGCCCATCATCTTTCCGCACTCAGGACATTCTTTTCGGAACACCCACATACGGACTGGTCCACCAGCAGTATCCCGATCAGTGAAGTACACCAGATCATCCATGCTTTCGGGCTGCTTTATTGCCATACATTTTCCGTAAATTGCTATTATTTAAAACTTCTCAAAATGGTTAAACATAATTTTCTTAAAGCAAGGCCCTCCTCTTAAGAGTATGGAACAAACAGTAGTCTCATTATTTACCAGCCCAACATGCCCTTTTTGCCCAGCTGCAAAGAAGGTCGTTGATGAGATAAAACAGGAACGCGAAGATGTTGTAGTGAAAGAGTTCAACTCCGCTACTCCAGAAGGCCGCGAAGAATCACAAAAGCGCGGCATCCTATCAGTCCCAACTATTTTTGTTGAAGGACCTAGCCATCCAGAAACACTTGGTTTCCAAGGAGCACCTTCCAAGAAACGTTTGCTGCAAGCAATCGATATTTCTCAAGGAAAAGAATCTCTTCCTGAAAAGACATCATTTGGCAGCAAAATAAAGGGCATCTTTGGATAAGTAATATATATCAAATCATTTCTCTTTCTAATTATGTCAGAACCAAAACGCCCAAGTTGGGTTAAAGACAAAACATTAACAGAAGATTTCGAAGTTATCGACTGTCCGCCGTACGACGACTACAAAGATCACCAGAACGACAACGAAATTTACATTCTTATTAAAGTAGACTTTGAATTTTACGAAATCCAAGTTGCGATTTCCAACTACCAGCATGAAATCATGCGCGTGTTCAAAGGAAAAAGACCGCAAGACATTTACAACGCAATCTTCCGGTACGAAAAAGAACACAACCTAAACTGGTTTAACGAAAAACAACACGTTGCTTACCTCGGCAAGGAATTAAAGAAAGCCGAGATTGCTTTAGCACTTGGTAACACTGGTTATTATCAAGAATAATTCTAATAACTTAATCTCTTCGTTGCAAATAATCATCAAGAACTGGTGCAACAATTCTTCTCACTGCAGCTCTTGTTTCTTCTGCCGTCGGCTGTGTAGTTGTGTCCAGTTTAACAGTTTCCATATAAGCTGGGAGTGATCTTTCAGGTGCATCATTGTTACTAACAAGATAGAGTCTTGCATATGCAGGATTCATCTCATCTCGAGAGGCTGCTGTTGGATGTTGTAATCGCATTTTAACAGAATGGTATGGAAATGCGTCACGAAGCTGCTCAGGAATTGGTATT
>JANQSZ010000017.1 GCA_028279045.1 Candidatus Nanoarchaeia archaeon
AACAACGTCAATTGTTTGAGACTGATCGACAGCTAGCAAAAGGGAGGTAATTTCTGCGTTGTTGTGATAAAATAGGAACGTTGGTTCAAGAGAAACATCGCCGTTGGTCAACGATGAGGGTTGTAATGTGAGTGTCGCAGGAACATTGCCGGTGTTAGTGAGGGTGATTGCTGAAGACGATTCTTCGTCTGCTTTTCCCTCGAAGTATAGGCTTTGTTCTTCTACTTGGAATGAAAGCAACGACAACACTTCAACTTTCTCTGCGTGATCTGCAATATCAATCTCGTACTCGCCCGGAGGTTGCGTGTGGGGCAGAAGAAATTCCCCACTGAATTGCGTGCCGGATTTTTCTAACTGTATTGTTTGATCAAAGCCAGATGCTTGCAGTTCGTCCATAGTTGAGTTTACCGTTATAGTTACAACTTTGTTTGTATTTGGTTGGAGTACAATTTGCGTTCCATCCTCTTGGGAGTCATCGGTAATTTCTACGCTTGAAATTGTTGAAGATTCCAGAATGATTGCAATGATCGGAATCGAAACTGCTGTACTGAAGAACTCTGCAAGCTGAGCAGAGAAACTATTTCCTGAACGAATGAGCATTTCACCCTCGGCAACAGGCTGTGCAACGTTGCTTTGAAACTCTGGATCGATTTCTGATGGGTCGCCCCAACCTACTGCGTCAACGATTGTGTTGTTTTGCTTTAGTGCTACACCGGCATCAGCATTTTTTAGAGTAATTGCTTCTTCGTGATCTGCTAAACGCCAATGTAGATTGTCACGTTTTTCAGACCAGCCAGCATCAGCGATGAGATACTTTTGATTTGGCTGAAGCATATCGTCTGGTAATGTGGCGTCTGTTGCAGATGTTTCTGTTGCAACAATCCAACCATTGATGTTGATTGCACTGATTCCTGTGTTTTGAATTTCAATCGCTTCACTGCCGCTTTCTTCCAACGGATCGTAGTAGACTTTTGTGATGACTACGTCCGAGGCTGCAACGCTACTTGCTGCGATGAGGAAGATGAACAGTGTTAGGAATTTCATGCTACTTAGCGGCATGATTTCTTTTTAATGCGTTGGGGAAGAAAAGTCGTGAGATTTTCGATATATGGATAATATTTATAAACAGGGATTGAATTGCTAGCAGTATGATTAGCGTTGCGAGACCAATTCTGAATACTTTGCTAGTCATGGTGCTGAAGTAAAGACACCGTTTGGTGTCGGAGTTAACAATGGTTCTTTCTACAATTCCCGGTGCAATGACATTCGATGAGTTGCAAGAGCAAAAAGATGACCATCCTGTCATTAACTGGCTGCCAGAAAACACTGGCTCAATCAACCCTGTTTCTTACGCAGTTGTACGAGGAGATGTTGTCTACCTTGCATACTCACCACTCAGAGATTTTGTGAGTGCCCGACAATTACGGGGATACACTGGAATCAGAGAGATTGATGATCCCTTTCGAGAAAAACCAGATAACCGAACACAATTGTTTGATGATCTCTCCATGGCTCTGTTTCGAGAGGAACAACAGCATCAAACCTATCGCACGTTTACTGATCCTGAAGATTACCGTGATGCGCGAGAACACCGTAGAGCGTTGACGTCAAATAGGTATATTGATGCTGCTTCAATTGATGGTGTTATTGGTGGAGCGTGGAAAGAACGACAATTCAAGCCACGTGGATCACGAGACAAAGTTCAGGAAGCAGGTCTCTACGTACGGGAATACTTGGCAACGCCCGACCTTGTACTGGATTTGATCACCCTGATAAGAAGCGAAACAACAGTAGGCCAACTCATGTTTTATTGGAACAGTAATTTTCACCATAATGAATCTCGAGAAGAGCGCTTTAGCGATGCAGGATTAGAAATAAAAGAAAAAGATGGACCGATCCCCCGAAGAGAAGCGGTCTTGTATTTGTAAACTACTCCAAATGACTTCGCTCGTACTTGTGGCGAACACGCTTTGATGGTTTCTTGCTTTGTCGTTTTCTAAACCAGCGGATACCGAGAATAACTCCCACAAGAATAATCCCACCTACAACGATAATTGGCATTGGACTATTTTGTTTTGGCTCATGAACGGTCACGGCAACGGTTTTTGAATACGTCACGACATCCTCATCAACAACGTTCTTTACTTCGAAATCAAGCAAGTACTCTTGCAAGTCAGCATCGTCGTCAACATCAAACTCTAGTGTTGTCTGTGCTGATTCTCCTGGAAGGAGCTTCGGAGCGACAAAATTTGAGCTTACACCGAAATCAAACGGTTGCTCAGACTTTGCAAACACTCGTACACGAACAGACTCACCGTCTTCCTCACCAATGTTCTTGATGGTGAGTTGAAGTTCAACATCTTTGTCTCCTGCACGAAGCGGTTCCTTCACCTGTACAGCAGTAATCTCATACAAAGGAATCGACTTGATCGATAACGATACTGGAAGAGTAATATCCTCAACAAGGAATTCTTCTTCGTCAGGATCAGGCTTGTACTTGTACGAAATATCTAGATTTGCTTCATACAATCCAGGCTTGACTGTCTCTTCAACATCGATGAAGAAAGATGCAATCGCAGTATCGTCTTCCTCAATGTTTCCGATAAGTTCCAGATTTGAGTAGCTCTCGGAAAAAGAGACACCTTCAGGCAAATCGCGCAGTGTTGTTTTCACACCGCGGGCAGTTGCTTCACCAAGATTCTGAAGTGTAACGTCAAGCTTAACAAATTCATCGTCTGGCTTAATCCGTGTTGGTTCGGACTGAATGTTACCGACTTCCAGAATGACTTCTTCGGAATCGTCTTCCTCGACTTCAACTAAGATGTCGAAGGTAATGTCGCCGGTCGGCTTAACAATATCAACTTCAACGTTATTTGGACCTTCAGCTGCAGTAGAACGGACAAACATTCTGTACTGAACTGTTTGTGAGCCGCCTGCTGCCAACACACCAATACGTTTTCTTGCTGATTCGCCAGCACTAAGCTGCAAACCGTCCTGCGGAGTCACATCAATAAAGACATCACTTTCCACAACATCAGTTGGATTGTCAACTTTAATCCAAACGTTTAGCGGCTTTCCTGCTTCTGCAGGGGCCGGATCCTGTGCATTCACGCTAACCTCTATTGCATACGCAGAGGGTATAAGTGCAACCAAAAACACCAGTAGTAATAGTTGTTTCATTTTTCTCACCATAAACTTTGTTTGTTTCGTAATTTATGCTCAATTGTTAACACTGCAGGTACGATAGACATACACGCGATAAAGCAACTGAAAATTGCAATTGCTAACGTGAATCCCATACGTTGTGTACCGAGTAGTGTTGCTAATATTAATGCGCTAAACCCAATCATTGTTGTTAACGTAGAGAGGGAAATTGCTTCTCCGGTACTTGTCATAGCGAACTGTACTGCTTTCTCGATAGTTTCGCCATGGCTGAGCGCCTCTTTTGTTCTATGAATGAGATGGATACTGAAATCAATACCAATACCCATCACTATCGCGAGCATACCACTCGTTAGTACTGTGAACGGTAAACCAATATAGCCCATGATACCGAGAGTCCAGATTAAAGCAAAAATTATTGGGATGAATGCAAGTACTCCAACGGTAACTGAACGGAAAAGTAATGTGGCTACAAGGAATACCAACACAAATCCAAATACTGTTGTCTTTGCAATATCTCCTTGCAAAATTTCATCGAGTTCTCGCCACTGTGCTGTGCTTCCTTGACCAACAAATACTGTTCCTTCTGGAAATTGAACTGTTTCTGCTTCAAACAACATTGCATCGTACGCAAGTTCTGAATCGCCGTCTAGTAAGAGATCATCGCCGACAGCAGACAATCTCATGACAGTGTAATCCTTGTTGTACCGCGTATCGATACGAGGATTTGTCGCAATTAATTCCTTGATTTGATCGATGTCTTGTGGAACACGGCCATTATTCATGTCTGCAATCGTTTTCGCAGGAGACTCTAGGCTGTTCACAAACTCGAGATCTTCCATAGCTACTTCTAGCTCTGCAACCTTGCGGAGAATCTCGGGATCGCGCAAATCTGTTATTGTGCCGTCTTCCTGAGAAGAAGGATCGACCATAAGCAGGAATGTCTGGCTTGTTAATCCGCCGAACTTCGCACCAATGTCAAACAAACTTTCGATTGTTTCGTCATCTTCTGGAATCCAATTCTCATTATCAGTATCGAGTTCGACCAAGCTTGCGCCTGGCATAACGAAGATAGTACCGAGAATGAAAACACCGAGAAGAGCAAGAGGAGCCCTACCCTGGAATGTTGCAACGCGCTTCAGTGCTCTCTGCAACAAACTTGGTCCTGCCTTCTCTCTCTTTTTTACCCGAAGCAAAATACGATCCAGATCAGTAAACCAATACCGTCTGTATAAAACCATAAATGCCGGCACCGTGACCATCGTTGCCAAAAACGCGAACACGATGCCGATCGATAACACAGTTCCCTGTAAAATTGAACTTGGTGATGAGCCTGAAAGCATTGCGATGAAGCCAAAGAATGTTGTTGCTGCTGATGCAAACAACGCACCGCCAACACTTGGTACTGCGATAGGGGCGAGCACCGTCTTTCCATTACGAATGAGATTGATCATACGATGCGTCATGTGAATACTATAGTCGACACCAATACCGACCATCATCGCACCGACTGCTGCGGTCATCATACTGATCTTGATATCCAAGAGCCTCATTGCTCCTGCAAGGAAAACAACGGTAAGCACAACAGGAATTGTCGCTATAATGCCGACGACTGGTGAACGGAAGAAAATACTCAAGATGATTGCCAATGCAACAATAGCGATACCAATCGTTCGCAAATTATCACCGATAAGCAAATCCATAATTCTGTTTACGAGAGTCGCTTCACCAGTCAATATTGTCTTCACACCGACAGGCTTTGGCGATTCCTCAACTTTCTCAAGCATTAATTGTTCTGCTTCAGCCAACGCACCTGGCTTGGTCGCGATGTTCATCTCAACAACCATGTTCAGCGCTGTATAATCTTGACTTACAAAAGGAGAAGTATCAAACTGTACTTCGCTGAAAAACTGTTTACTTTCTTCTAGTGTTGTAGGAAGACGACCGTATTGCGCGTAGAATAAATCATTGATGGAAAATACGTCAGAAACAGAAGACTCCTCGCGGATATTCGCGGCGAGCTGATCCATGGACTCTAACACATCAGGCTCACGAATGTCGCGAACACCGATCTTGTCGTCGGAATCTTCATCGACACTCACCAGAATGTAGAGTTGATCTGTACTGCCAAATTCATTCGAAACAAGATTCTTCAGCTGCATTGCGGTTGAATCGCGCCCAAACATACTGTCGACAGTGGAATCTTGCTCAATCTGAAACGCATAGAATGCAAAAACAGCGGTAACGAGAAAAACAGCAAGAAGCAGCACTACAGGATTCCTTTCTTGGAACGCTGCAACTCTCTTTAGTATTGTTTCTACCATTATGCCTTGATGTTATCTTCGTTAATATCTCCTAAAGAGGTTGCAATCTCAGCAATCTTTTTGCTGAATGGATGGGATTTGTGTTTCTGAGAGAACACATACTGGCTCTCTGCAAACATAATCTCTTCTGTAAAAGGCAGAACTCCGATCACTGGAAGTTCTAATGAACGTTCTATTTTCCTGCGTAGAGCAGTTGGTGGTTGTCGTCGGTGCACTTTATTGAGCACAAGATGCACATTACTGCCCAACTTCCGCATTAACTCTGCGGTAACGTGAGCACCTTGGTAATCTTGGTTGTCCGGTCTAATGACGGACAACACAACATCGCCAAGAGCTGCAGTAAGCAGCATATCTTCGTTTACACCTGGGTGGGTATCCACAAGAATTATATCAACGTCAGTACTATCAACAACATACTCGATTGCACGACGCATCTTGTTGAAATTTCTCCTGCTGGAGAGGTTTGTTGCAATATCTCCTAGAATAATTGAAGATGGAATAACACTCAATGTGCCGTTTGGCATTTTGAGTTGTTCGGAAACATCCTTGATTGTATCTTCTATCCTTGCATGTCCAAGTAAATAATCGGTAAACGTGCTTCCTAAACTTTCTGGTGTCAATCCAAACAATGCATGGATTCCTGGGCTTCGCGTATCAGAATCAATAACAAGAACTCTTTTTCCCAATGTTGCAAGTTGAACTGCAAGATTGCTTGCGATAGTCGATTTGCCGGTTCCGCCACGGAATGATTGAACTACAATAATTTTCGTCATTTTTTTCCTCTTGGATTTATTGGTACGAGTAGCCATAATAATATGTAGATCACAATCGTTGATCCATAAGCAAATGCAAGAAGGACTGCAGCCAACCTGACCCAGAGAGGGTCAATATTGAGGTATTCTGCAATGCCTCCACAAACACCAGCGATCATCCGATCATCTGGAGACCTATATAGCCGTTTTGGTTGCTTTGCCATTCTGAGGAAGATGGCCGGGATCCTTTATATACGGTAAGAAACAATCCTATAGAGGAATCCTCCATAGAGCTCTAAAAGGTTTAAATAGTTCAGGATTGATGAGGGAACCATGGTATTTAGTGAGATCAACACATTTTTGCTTACTGCCTTTAATGAGAACAGGCCGCTCGTTGAGTTAGTGTACGCACTCATTATCGTGTTGGCATCTGGAGCCATCTTTCACAAATTTCTGAAATATTATCGATTATCATCCTATCGTGGCTTCCGTTACCTGGGAAATGCGTTCCTGTTTTTTGGACTTGCTTTCTTGCTGCGATTCTTCTGGATAGAAGGACAACTCTTCGGATACTTAGTAGAAGGAACTGTACTGTACGCGCTTTTCTTCCTTGCCTTTGGCTATCTTGTTATGATAGGTGGTCTGTACTTGGTGTACAGTTTGATCTGGAAACATTTTGAGAAAGGATCTGTAACGAGCCCGCAATGTGCAAGACTACATGCAAAAATCAAAGCAACTCACATTTACTACTTGCATGGATTTGCTGTTGCAATTGCAGTCTTAGATTACTTCTTTTCACCAGAGAGGCAATATTTCATGTTTTTATCGCAGCTAACGGTCATCGGCTACGCGTGGCTGATGGTGTTTTCCAACTATAAATCGCAGAAGGATCACAAAACAGGAATGCAGTTGTACTTGATAGCGTTGACGCTTGCGTTTGTTGGATTCTTAGCAAACTTCCTCACTGATTTCATACAACCAATTTTCCCTGTGTACATTGTGTATGTTTATTTTATCACGACTATGGTATTCATCGACATGCTTTATGCCGTGATCATGGTTCCCAAATGCCAAAAAAACGCGAAAGACTAGACGTCATTCACGACATACTGAAGGTAATACAAGACAATAATAATTCTATGAAGCCGACGAGACTATTGTACGCTTCCAACCTGTCACCGCAGATGTTTAAAGATTATCTTGATGAATTAACACAGAAAAAGTTCATTATTGAATTGCAAGACGGCAAGAAAAAGAAGTACTATTCTCTAACAGATAAAGGATTTGAATTTCTGCAAAAGTATCAAGAGATAAGAAGTTTTATTGAGAACTTTGGTCTGTGAATTCTCGCAATCCGCGCACTATTGGGTTAAGATCTTCTAGCAATTCAGGTAATGTTCCTTCGTAATCGCCTCGGAGACGACAGATATCACCTACCCACATCACTTTGGCATGCTGTGCAACATAGCCTCTAATGATGGGAGCAGACAACGTGTTCCTTATTTGCATGAACTCTGGATCGTCTACATTTAGAACAGGCTCTTTGTAGGAAATTGAAATTGCTGCATCCATTCTTATTAAAGGAGATTGTATCAAAACGCCTAAGTCTTCAACAACTTTATCATTTTCTTCATTGTTTAATTCCTTTAGACGCTCATCAGTGCTAATTGAACTATCTTCTCCTGACACTAACCTACCGCTAGCATACCACTTGTAAAAATTTCGCATGTGCACTACCGCGTTAACAGCAGACACTTCGAGTGCTGTTGCATCATGTTTTGGATGTTTCTTCTTCAACATTGTCGCCACCCAGACTAGTGATGGCTTGTCAAATTGCATTTGCTCCAAAACTGGTTGGGTTAGATCTGTTACAACTATGTCTGGATCTAGTTGATCTACCCAGTACTCTAGCGCCTGTGCACTATGGGGGTCATTATTGACTTCTCCGATGAGATAGAGTTCTCCCATAGGGACAGCGAAGCTCGCCTCCCATAAGAATATCTATTATAAAATTAATTGTAGCGGTTCTATTAGATCCTTAATAATGCTTTAATAGCCCTGCGTTCTCTGATGCTCTATCAATTGAGGTGATGGAAATGGTTTTAAACGAACGAATTGACACAGATAGTGAGAGAGTACGAGAGCTTTACAGAGGCATGAAAGCTTCAGCCGCAAACATGGGTGTGGAAGAACGCCGCGAATACTTTGTTGGGCTGGATACTGTCATGCGTGAAATAGCAAGGGATTACCTTAATGATAGGCGAGAAGCAGAAACAGACTATCGCTCTATGACTAACGACTGATGTGTGGAATAATTGCGTACAAAGGACCGAAAGATGCAATCGAGATAGTGTTGAAAGGGTTGCAGCAACTGGAGTATCGTGGCTATGATAGCTGGGGTATTGGTGTTAAGACACAAGCTGGTTTGGATGTTTTCAAGAAAACAGGACAAATCGGAAAAGTAAACCGGAGTGATATTCATTTGCCAGAAAGTACGATTGCGATTGGACATACTCGATGGGCTACACACGGTGGCGTTACTGAAACCAATGCACACCCACACCAGAGTCCGAACAAAGATATTGTTGTTGTTCACAACGGAATTGTTGAGAATTTTGAAGAACTTGCGCTGCACTTGAGTACGCCTAGAGTATCAGAAACAGATACAGAGATTATTGCGCACCTAATCTCACAGAACATGCAACAAGGATTTGCTCATGCGGTTCGGGAAACAGCAAAAAAACTGCAAGGAAAATCAGGATTTGTTGCGATCAATAAAGACACTGATGAAATTGCAGCAGTGCGATCAGGATCACCATTAATCGTCGGTATCGGGGAAAATGAATACTTCATTGCTTCTGATGTCACTGCTTTTTTACAACACACGAAGAAAGTCATGTATCTCGACAATAATGAAATGGTTGTCATTAACGATGCACCGCACTTTTATGATGCTGATGGCAAGGAAGTGCAGAAACGCATTGTGGATATTGACTGGGAAGCAGGAACGAGCGAGAAAGGAGATCATGCCCACTACTTGATCAAAGAAATTATGGATCAAAAGCATACGATCATGGCTGCAACGAATCAGGACGAAGAAAAACTGAAACGGGTCGCTGATGAAATTCGAAATGCGTACGGAACATTCTTAGTTGGATGTGGAACAGCAGGGAAAGTATGTCAAACTTCAGAATACTTCTTTTCGAGCATTGCGCATAAACACATTAACGCTGTTGTTGGATCTGAATTTTCAAACTACCATCACTATTTGACGGATAAAACACTTATGATCCCTGTTTCGCAAAGCGGCGAGACAATGGATGTTCTTGATGCAATGGAAATTGCAAAGAAAAAAGGAGTTAAGATTATATCGTTGATTAACGTCGTGGGAAGTACAATGATGCGGGAAAGCGATGACTACTTCAATGTTAACGCTGGTGTCGAGAAAGCAGTGGTTAGTACGAAGGCGACGACAGCGCAGCTTTCTGTATTGTATTTGTTGGCGCACGCAGTGGCAGGAACACTCCAAGAAGGAAAATCACAATTGATGAATACTGCAAGCGCTGTTACAGACATGTTGAACCCTCGCTACGATGCGCGCATACGAGATCTGGCGCAGCTCTTGAAAGGGCGGGAAGACGTCATTATTATTGGCAGGGGAGCAAATTATCCTATTGCGCTAGAAGCTGCTATCAAACTTATGGAAGCAAGCTATGTACATGCGCAAGGGTTTGCAGGCGGAGAATTGAAGCACGGACCGATTGCGCTAATTGAGCCAGGAACACCGGTTATTGTTTTGGTAAATAATGATGAAAACAAGGAAGCGACGATTAGCAATGCAAAAGAAGTTCAATCACGAGGCGGAGTCATCATTGGAGTAGCGCCGGAAAACAATCCTGCATTTAGCCATTGGATTAAGGTCCCTGATGTGGGAGATGCAGCGCCCATTGTGAACATTATTCCGATGCAAATGCTTGCATACCACTTAGCAGTATTGCGGGGTATTGACCCTGATAAACCAAGAAACCTAGCAAAGAGCGTGACTGTAAAATGAACCGACGAGATGTTGCTGAAGCAGCTGCATTGAAAGCAAGCGAAATTTCTATGAAATACTTTCGCGGAGAACTCCAAAAAGAATACAAAGCACACGAATTTGATGTGGTTACACAAGCTGACAAAGAAAGCGAGGAAGCCATACGGGAAATTATTATAGAACATTTTCCTGACGATTCTATTTTAGGAGAGGAATTTGATACCAGAGAAGGAAACTCTGGATACTTGTGGGTGCTGGACCCTGTTGATGGCACGCAAAATTACTCTACAGGGATTCCTGTCTGGGGCGTAAATGTTGCGGTACTGGACGGAGAGGGTGTGCTGGCTGCAGTTACATCACACCCTGCTTTTGATGAATTCTTTGTTGCAGAACGCGGAAAAGGAACCACGATGAATGGTGAACCGGTGCATGTTTCTGAAGTAGAGAACCTGCGAAAAGGACTCGTTGTCCATGAAGTACGTGCGCACAGCGAAGATTTTGAAACAGCGTTCGATAACCACAAAAAATTAACAGGGAACGTAGGAAGTTTACGAGATTTCGGAGCAGCAAGCTACCAAATGACAATCGTTGCTAACGGTAACTTTGTTGGATTTGCTGCAGAAGGGATGAAGCCTTGGGATGTTGCTGCAGGATCGCTTCTTGTTCAGGAAGCAGGTGGCAAAGTAACTGCTATTGATGGTAGTCCGTGGGTAATGACTGCTGAAAAAGCCTTGAACACGAAACGATTCTCATTTATTGCATCAAATGGCAAAGTCCATGATCAAATTCTTGAGGTGCTGAAGTGAAAGCAGTACTTCTCTGTGCAGGACAATCAAAGCGCATGTACCCGTTAACGATTGCAAAACCAAAACAGGTGTTGCCTGTTGTTAACGTGCCGGCGGTGATGCGGACTGTGCAACAGCTGAAAGGACTTGTGAAAGAACTGTATGTCATTGTTGGAGATCATGAAAATCACATCAAGAATGCATTGGGAAAAACAAATGGGATTAAGGTAGTCTATGTTCGACAAGCCAAACCACTGGGAACAGGACATGCACTCTTGCAATTAAAAGATAAATTGCACGACTCTTTTTTGGTGCTGAACGGCGATGACTTGTACGCGAAAGAAGATTTGAAGAAAATGCTGCAATACCCTGCTGCGATTTTGGCGAAAACTGTACATGATCCTGAAAACTATGGTGTTCTTACAAAAGACGGCGCAAGCTTGAAGAAAATTACTGAAAAACCAAAAAAACCAACGTCGAAACTAGCGAATACTGGCGCGTATTTGTTGACGCCTGACATTTTCTTGTTCAAATCAGCAATGAAGAAGACTGCCCGAGGAGAACTTGAACTTACGGACATGGTGCAAGCGTACGCCAAGAAAAACAAAATTCGCGTTGTTACAGCAAAATTCTGGTACCCACTAACATTTCCATGGTCAATCTTGGATGCACACCATGATTTGTTAAAGGATATTGATAGCGACATCAAAGGAACAATCGAACGGTTCGTCACGATAAAAGGAGATGTAGTTATTGGAAGAGGAACAGTTGTTAAATCAGGAACGTATATTGAGGGGCCGGCTGTTATTGGAAATAACTGCAGTATTGGACCGAATGCGTACATTCGCGGATCGACAGTTGTTGGTGATGATTGCAAAATTGGCAACGCTGTTGAAATTAAGAACACGACAATAATGAATGGTACGAACGTTGGACATCTTTCTTATGTTGGAGATTCTGTTATTGGCGAACATGCTAACTTGGGAGCGGGCACGATGATTGCAAATCTGAGACATGATGAGAAAACAATCCACACACCGGTTAAAGGTAAGCTGATTGATACGGGACGACGGAAACTGGGAGCGATTATTGCAGATAACGTGCACACTGGAATCAATACATCTATTTACCCTGGACGGAAATTGTGGCCGGGAACGTCTACATTGCCGAGCGAAGTGGTTACGAAAGATCTACAATCTTCTACAAAACGTAAGAAATCCTGAGTGGCCGATGCCTTGGCTCTTTGGACGTACTTTTCTGCCCTTGACATCCCATTCTCTCTCTATGAGTTCTATTGTCTTAATGTGGGTAAATCCTTCAAGTTGGTTGACAAAGTCGCCGACTTGTGGTGTTGTTGGAGAATAGTTAACAAGGAATGCGCCTGGCTTTAATGCAGCGTGGGCGTGTTTGATTGCTTGCCACGGTTCTGGAAGGTCTAGTACGATGAGGTCGAGATTTTTCTCAGTAATACCTTGATAGATGTCTTTGCGCTTAATTGTTACGTTCCTGAGCTGGAGTTTCTTGACATTACCTTCTGCAATGTCTGCAAAGTCATCACGGATCTCGTAGCTTGTTACGGATTTCACTAATCGTGCAAGGAAGCACGCTAAGGCACCGCTGCCAGCACCTGCGTCAAGAACTTTTGACTCTTTATTGATGCCTGTCTCGGCAATGATTGCACCGACATCTTTGAGCGGGATGATTTGTGGGCCGCGCTTGATTTTTTTGAACAAATCAAGAAAATTTGGTTCAATGACGATGAATTCTTTGCCTGTGTTGCTCTTCACTGTACTTCCGAGCTTTGCTTTTTTGATATCTGCCAGTTTAACAACACCAAACTGCGTATGCGCGTCTTGATCCTTTACTTGGAACACACGCCCATCTTCAGTAAGGAGAATACGATCTACCATTCGTCATCGTCGCCAGCCGAATGATCGAAGTGTTCGTGGGAATCTTCTTCCTTTTCCTCTTCAGGTTCTTCGTGCTTTTCCTTTTCGTCGTCCATGGTGTTTACCTCTGAAACTGGTTATTTAAAATTTTTCATTCTCAATATCAAGCTCTTCTATGATATCGAGTACGCGTCGCTTTTCTCTGCCTAATCCTTTTTTGTCAATGAAAATGAGATCTGCCTTTGGCATTGATTTGTCTATTGCTTCCTGAAGGAGTTCTTTTGTGAGATAGGGAAGATTGTGTTTCGAGCAGACATGGGAGAGAGCGATGTTTCTCTCTTGGACACGGGAAAGAAATCTGCTGGAATAATGCGGACCGCCAATGCCGATTGCAATACGTTGTTCAGGAAGTTGCATTTCCAGCGCTTCGATCAAAGCTTTTGCAATGACTTTCCCTGCTGCAGGATCTTTCCACTGCTCTTCGTTGCTTCCTATTTCGAGGAAAACAGTTGGAGTTTCTAGAAACGGGCCGTGATGGGTTGCTTCAATCGCAACATCACCATGAATTTCGTTGTTTTTTACTAAACTAAGGTATAGTTGCTTGAGGAGGAGTGCTGGTGAAGGTGATAATGTCTTTTCCTTGCCCCCAAGCGGGGCATCATTGAAATTTCCTATTGGGTGGACTGTTAGTGATTGTACACCAGCACCGCTAGTGTGTTTTGTCAAGAAAATAATCGCATCTGCTTTGATTGTGCTATCTAGATTCTCTGCGTGAATGGGCACTTCGTCAATTTCGTGGATTGTGATGCTGTGTTCGCCAATCTGAGCTTGTAGGGAATCTTTGAACTGCTGCAACTCGCAGATGGCTGAGTAGCTGTTCACACTGGCTGGATCCTTGCTTGAGGTGATGACTGCGATGTCCATGGAGGTTGATTCTGACTAGTCCAACTTAAAGGTTTCTGCACCACAATCTTTAAAAATAAGTATATTTATGAATATGTATGGTGGTACATAAAAGGAGTGATAAGGAAGGTAAAAAGTAAGTATATGCAGTTTAAACGTAAGCTCTATCGCAGAGGGAGTAGCTTTGAAACAACCATACCAAAGCCGCTGCTCTTTGCCCTGGATGAAGGAAAGAACTACTATGTGGTGTTCTCTTTCGAGAAAGGGAAATGGGTTGTAGACTTCAAGGAAAACAAAAAGGTGAGTAAATGAGGAAATTCGCAGAATTTGTTGAGCAACTATCATATGAGGAACTGAATGAGATTAGCAATGATATCAGCGCTGGGAGTGCTGACATCAAGGATATTGTTCAGGAAAAGATTAAAGAACGAAACCGGATGTACCGCAAGATCTGTGTTACTTGCGGGAGCCCAGTGAATCTGCGGGTGGCAGCAGAATATACGATTGTGTTTGGTCAGAGAGATTTCAAGAAGAAGGCCTCATTCTGCGGACTTGATTGTATGGAATATTTTGTTGGCAAGCTAGTTGACATGAACACAAAGAAAGATCGATTGAAAGTATAATGGAATATCAGTACGAACTCAGGATACCAAAGGAACGGGTTGCAGTACTGATAGGTACAAAAGGTGCGATGAAACGAAAGATAGAGAAAGCGACAAGCGCTCATCTTGATGTTGATTCTACCGAAGGTGAAATTACTGTATCGGGAGAAGATGCAATGAGCTGTTACACTGCGAAAGACATTGTGGCAGCGATTGGCCGGGGATTTAATCCGGATGTAGCTTTACAATTAACCGATGACAAGTACTTGTACGAAGAATTGAACATGGCAGATGTGGCAAGAACAAAAAAACACATGATTCGTATGAAAGGTCGTGTTATTGGAAGCGAAGGAAAGTCACGTAAACTTATTGAGGATTTAACAGAAACAAGCATTTGCGTATATGGAAAGACCGTCGGTATTATTGGAGAAACAGACACGGTACCGATTGCAAAGAAAGCACTGGAAAGTTTACTTGCGGGAAGTCCGCATTCAACAGTGTATAGCTGGCTAGAAAAACAACGAGCGCGGTTAAAGCGACAACAAGTGGAGGACATGTAATGGCAACAGCAGAGGAGCTAGCAAAATCGCAGCGTGAGATCTCAGTAGCAGAGTTCTTTGAAAAGAACAGACACTTACTGGGATTTGACAACAAAAGAAAAGCGCTGCTTACAACGATTAAAGAGGCAGTTGATAACTCTCTTGATGCGTGTGAGGAAGGACGGATACTTCCTGAGATCATCATTGAGATTGTTGAAATGTCCGAAGACAGATTTAAAGTAACGATTGAAGACAATGGACCGGGTATTATCAAGAAACAAATTCCTAAGATTTTTGGAAAACTGTTGTACGGAAGTAAATTTCATAAATTATCTCAGACAAGGGGTCAACAAGGAATTGGTATTAGCGCTGCCGTTCTGTACGCTCAACTTACGACGGGGCGGCCAGCAGCTATTACCTCAAGAACAAGCCCAAGCAAACCAGCGCATTACTATGAATTGCATATCGATACGCAAACCAACGAAGCTCAAGTTGTAAAAGATGACGAGAAGAAATGGGCAAAGGATCGCGGAACAAAAATCGAAGTGTACCTCGAAGGAAGCTACCAACGAGGAATGCAATCGGTTGATGAATACATCAAAGAAACTGCAATTATCAACCCGCATACTACAATAATTTATACCAATCCGAAAGCTGAACAGTTTATCTATAGTAGAGCAACTGACAAATTACCTACGTTGCCGAAAGAGATCAAGCCACACCCGCATGGTGTTGAACTTGGTATGCTTATTCGGATGTTGAACAACACAGAAACAAAATCACTACAGAAATTTCTTACAGAAGATTTTAGTCGGGTAGGACCGGGAACTGCAAAGGAAATTTGTGAACATGCAGCAATACCACCGAAGACAAGTCCTGGAAACTTGAATCGCGAACAAGCCGAGAAACTCAAGAAAGGAATCGATGCGACCAAGATCATGGCGCCGCCTACTGACAGCATTTCGCCGATCGGAGAAGCACTGATCGAAAAAGGATTGAAGAAAGAAATCAATGCAGAATTCTATTCGGCAACAAGTCGGCCTCCCTCTGTATACCGAGGAAATCCGTTTGTGATCGAAGTTGGAATTGCATATGGGGGAGATATTCCTGCAGATCAATCAGTAACGTTGATGCGATTTGCTAACCGCGTACCTTTGTTGTTTCAGCAAGGGGCTTGTGGGACGACAGAAGCAATATCCAAAACGAACTGGCGACAATATGGGCTGAGTCAGAGTTCCAGCAGCTTGCCACAAGGACCTGTGGTTATTCTTGTACATATGGCATCTGTATGGGTGCCATTTACTTCAGAAGCAAAAGAAGCACTCGCTCACTATCCTGAAATCTTGAAAGAGATTAAACTTGCACTGCAAGAATCAGGAAGAAAACTTGGAATCTACTTGCGGAAGAAGAACAAAGTTTCCACTGAGTTGAAGAAGAGAAGCTACATTGAAATCTACATTCCACATATCGCAGCAGCGCTTAAGGAACTGCTGGGAGACAAGGGATTTGATGATAAACAAGTTGAACGTATGCTTCGAGAAATCCTGGAATCAAATAGGGGTAAGCTTGAAGATATGAAGTTCGACCCGACGAAGAACAAAGAATTCGATGAATCAATGGCTCTTGAAATCAAGAAGAAGGAGGAAGAAGATGACAGCAAAGAAGAGTCCTGATACTGCAATTACTTCAGTTGCACAAGACGTGTACAAAACAATCATGAAACAACAGAGTCCGGCGCTTGACATGCCGCTGCGATCGTTAACCAACGTGAAGTACGATCCAAAAGATGGGTATTTTGAGCTATTGGGTAAGATGAAAACCCGGACATTGACGGCAAACACTGCGAAAACGTTTGCGCAAACACTTCGCATGATGACGCTCTCCAAAAAACTGATTGCAACGAATGATATTGCAACAAAGAGAGATGCGTACTATCAAAGCAAAGGTGACTGGGGCGAAGCTGGATTTGGCGACCAAGTAGAAAGCGATGCAATCATGGACGACATGGAAGCAATGCTGATGATCAACCGTGAACAACTTGGTTTTATCCCAGATGAAGACGGAAGTTCGTGTACCGGCGAGTTAATTGTTGTTGACAACGATCCTATTACTGGTGAGAAAATAGAAATTGACTGTACAAAGTTTGGAACTGGTGGATACAGCATTCCGAATACTGTAGATCAGCTAAAATTCAAAACAAAAGCGAAATTTGTATTGGCTATTGAAACCAGCGGTATGTATCAACGATTTGTGTACCACAAATTCTGGAAGAAATACAAGTGTATTCTTGTTTCTTTGAAAGGAGTGCCGAGTCGTGCAACACGTCGATTCCTGCGTAAACTACAGGATGAGAACAAACTTCCTGTCTATGTTTTTACCGACGGAGACCCCTACGGGTACTTGAATATTTATCGTACACTGAAAGTAGGAAGCGGAAACGCTGCACACATCAATGAATACTTCTGTGTGCCGGACGCTAAATTTATTGGAGTAACGCCGCAGGATATCATTGACTACAAGTTACCAACGCATGCACTGAAGGATGTTGACATCAAACGTGTTAAGGATGGTATCAAAAATGATCCGTTTGTGAAACATCATAAACCGTGGGAGAAAGCGTTGAGGCAAATGGTCAAGGAAAAGAAGCGTGCAGAGCAGCAAGCATTTGCAGCGAAACACTTGAACTACGTGATGGACACGTACATTCCTGATAAGTTAAAGAATCCTAAGACGTGGTTGCCTTAAGCAACTGCATCTTCTCGGTGAAGCTCACGGATTTTGGGTAATTGATGAGTTGCTTCATAGGCTGTAGCACCGATCTCAGAAACTTCGTCAATGATGTTTGGATGAGTACCAGACCCATCTATAACCACATAATTTCCAAAACTTTCTAAGAAGTAATCTTGCTTTCCTTCTAATCCGACTTGCCGAAGAAGGTTATCTGGAAGTGTTACAAAGTATTGCGTTCTTCCTCTCTGCGCTCTTTCCTGAACATTTACTATGTTTGCTTTGCCAAAGAATTCTCTGCGGAACTTACGCATTGCTCTGGTGTTCGAAGAAGGTAAATTATCTTCCAAAGTTTCTATCATGGTGAACTTGCTCATGTAATCTCCCAGAAACCCTACGCTGCCCATCAGCACAATAGAATCCTTGTCCTCAATTGCATAAAGGATCTCAGGGGTTGGAGATTGATCTATGCCCACAATGTCTGTAACATCGATTGGACCATCAACATCAACTTGCTTAATACTGCGAAGTACCATGACAAAAAGAGTCAGAATATGATTTATAAAAACGACGGATCCGCGGGGATTCGAACCCCGGACCTAAAGCTTAGAAGGCTTTCGCGCTATCCAGGCTGCGCCACGGACCCATATTACTAGCGCTGACTTGGCGTTTATAAACATGTCGAAGTCCTGCATGTTGGACAATATCTGTGAATTGTACTAAAAAAAGCGAAAAACTATTTAATTAAGCGCTCTTTTAGGTCAAATATGAAGAAATTTTCCAGAATTGAACATACGAATGAATCGATCAAATTAGACGCAAAAGACAACAAACTGCTCGAACTGCTGGTTGCAGATGGGCGTATGTCTGTTAGTCAGTTGGCGAGTAAGGTTGCGTTGAAACGAGATAGTGTATCGTACCGAATACAGAAACTACAGGATAAGAACATTATCCGTGGATATGCACCGTTCATTGATTTCAAGGCACTTGGGTTTATTGTGTTTCATTTGTATCTCCTTGTTTCTGAAAAACCAGACTCCACTTCAAAACTGTTAGAATATTTGACAAAACATCCGAATGCAATTCGTGTTTTGGAATTTAACGATCGATGGGACTATGAAGTTGTCCTTGCAGTGCGATCACTTGACAATTTTAGAGATATCCGAAATGAACTACATGAAAAGTTCGGCGAAATAATCATGGAAGAAGATCACATCATTGAAGTTGAACGTTTTTCGACATCCTATTTGCCATTGGCGTTTGCAGCTGGATTCACAAAAGACGTGAAACCTTACGACGCTGATGAGCTTGATTTGAGTATCTTGAAATCTATGAGATACGATGCACGTAAAACATTGATTCAAGTGAGTAAAGAAGTTAGCGCAGATACTGATACGATTCGGAAACGCATTAAGAAGCTTGAACAAAACAACGTAATCCACCGGTTTGGAGCTGTTGTTAATATTTCTCGATTAAATTATCATTTGTATGTGTTCAATGCAAACATGCGCTTTATTAGCGAGCGAGATGACATGCGATTTCGAGACTTGGTGAAGAATTCGCGCAACATTATTGAAATTTTCAAGACAACAGGGGACTTTGATGTTACAAGTTATCTTGCTGCAGAGAATTCACACTCGCTTAATACTGCAATCAAGAATTTCAAGCAAGAATTCGCGCACACGGTAACAAATTACCAAGCGCTCCTTGTGTTTCAAGAGCATTCTTTCAATCCTGCGCCTGATGCTGTGTTGCAGCAAGAATAGGCGATGCCTTTATAAATGGCTCTTTGTCGCTGTATACTACCGCGCGGGTAGCCAAGCGGTAAGGCAGGGGCCTGCAGAGCCTCGATTCGGGGGTTCGAATCCCTCTCCGCGCTTATTTCTCCCTATACCACTGAGCAAGGTAGCGCATGACGAAATAGCTTATTGGAGTAAATATTGCTGCCAGCACTAGGGAGCCGAGCATGAGTCTGCTGGATGCACGGAATACTGATTCTGCCACATTGAACTCTACGCCGATTAAAGGTGTGGAGCCAAACAGGAGACCGCCCACTTGGAAGCTTGCGCCGTACACAAAAATCATGACAAAAGGGTTGAGTAGAGCGAGAGCGCCGATCATTGCAACCTTGTTGATGTGTTTAAAGAATAAGGATGCGAATGCAAGGAAAACAAACTCAAATCCAAGCGTAGGGAGAATACCGAAGAATACACCAACAGCAAAACCAAGGCCGATAGCGTGCGGAGTTGCATCTCCTATCGCGATATCACGAATATGGTTGCGAGCTCTCCTGATGTGTTTCTTCATGCCTCTTTTTTGTGAGTATGGTTAATAAATCTATCTAGAGAATGTTGAAATGAGCAAGCCCTTCAATAATGCCGGAAACATAGTATCCGTTTAAGGAATCAGTGCCTTTAGCGATGTAGATGTTGTCTTTATTCGCTGCTTGGGAGAGGGCAGCTTGCTTTACGTCATCAATTGCATTCTTTACGACGATTGCTTTGTAACCGAATGTTAACGGAAGTAAATCATTTCCGCTATCCCCGCAGTAAATGACATCTTCCATTTCTGCGTTGAATTTTTTGCGTAGATACTCGACAGCTTCAACTTTTGTTGCTTTCTTTGGAAGAATATCAAGCAAGCCGAGTTGCTTTGTCTCATCAACACTCCAAACAATAACAGCGTCTTCACAAATTGTAGCAATTTTTTCTTTTACTTCTGCCACGATGGCATCGCCGTCTTGCACGTTATCAACAAAAAAACTTCTTTTGAATTTGTTTTGGCGAAACTCTTCCTGGAGACGAGCACCAGGAACTTCCAAGACTGCTTCTTCGAATGCTTTCGTGTCCCAATTAGTTGTTGATTGTTCGATGAGGTCAAGCCAGTCAGTATCTTCGGTAAATTCGCTATCGTAGTTGTAGATTCTCGTGCCAACTTCAGCAATGGCTGCTTGAGGAAGCGGCATGTCGAACTCTTGTATGCCGTCTTTTATTTCCTGAATGTTTCTACCAGTAACATAGAATAGCGTAATGTTGTTTTTCTTAACAAGATCTGAGAATTGCGGCATGGAATTGTCGTATTCCTGCTTTCCATTCGGGATCAGCGTTCTATCGAGATCAGTAGCGATAATCATGTGATTATCTTAGCTTTCTTTACCGCAGTTAAAAAGTTTTTTGTTAGTGCATCCCAGGAATACTCTCCGGCAATGATGTTGTATGCCTTTGTGCTGAGCTTCTTTCTCAGTGTTGCACTGCTGATGAGCTTGTCGAGTGCTTTTGCGTACGCAGTAGAGTCATTCTTTGGAACTACGATGACACTATCTTTCAACACCTCATTGACGAGTGGAACGTATTTTGACGAGACGATTGCAGAGCGGGACGCTGCTGCTTGCTGAACAGACATACCCCACCCTTCCATAACAGAAGCCGTGATGTAAATATCTGCCAACGAGCTGAGTTGAGCGGTTTCCTCTTTGTCCATTACTTTATCGACAAGAACAACACATTCTTTGTGTTTCATACCGTTATAAATATCCATAACTTTGTCGTACTCATCAGTTCCTCTATCGACCGTCATGATGAGCAGTGCATCATCAATGTTCTTTAGCTTGGTAAATGCCCCCAGAATCAAATCCTTACGCTTTGTTTTGGCTGTTCTGCTCACTTCGAAGATAACCACATTTCTATCAAGCACTTTCTTTGTTTCTGCTTTTGTTTTTCCAAGCTTATCAGCAACGATCGCTACGCCTCTCGGACAGCTTGTCCGGGGTCGGAACAGTTTTGTATCAATCCCTGGTGGAAACCAAAAATGATTCTTTGCTTTCGCTTTGTATTCGTTGAACGTTTTGCGAATTGTTCCTGACGTTGATGTTACGCCGTCAACAGTAGCAATAACCCGTTCTTCATTTGATATTCTCGTCGGGAAATTTAATGCTTTAATGATCGATTTCTTTGCGTTCTTGTAATTGTGACGTTTTAGAATGCCTAATGAGTGGGGAGTCCAGACATGAGGAATCTTTTTTTCTCCTTGTTTTTCAAGTTGCTCGTTAATAAGAACACCAAGAATGCCGGCATCCCAGTAGTGAGAGCTGATTAAGTGGAGTTTTGTGAGATCCATTCCAATTTTCTTTGCTTGTTTGAACAAGAAATCACGTTCCTGCGCAAGATTTTTGTCAACCTTCAACTTTTCTTTTGGAACGAATGCTTTTGTGCTGTCTTCGAGATACATGACTCTGCACAAAAGCCCTTGCTTGCCCCAAAACTCGTCGTAATATTCAATGCCGCGCTGCAAATGCTTTGTTACAGGATGCTTGTATCCTCCGCGGTTGAGAATTGTAACTTTGTACCCTAGGTTAAGCGCAGATTTTGCTAAGTCATTCACGTAGAAATTCTGACCACCTGTATCAGTAGTTACACGCAATGCTGTGCCATGACAGCCATGATTGGTAATAAGTAGAATGTGTTTCCGTTTTGATTGTGCAAACGTTTTGTGTTTTTCCCGCAACTGCATTTTAGTGCATCAAATAATCAGTCAGGGCGGTGTTTTATATACTTTTCCCTTAACAGCGACGAAAAATCATTTCATTTTTGGTATGACAGTGTATGCCATTAACGCAATGATTCCTGCAACCACAAAGAAAAGTATGGGCTCCATGCGACCCATAACAAGAAGAATGAATGAGTTAACGAGAAAAATTCCGAGAACAATCGCTACGATTTTTGTAGTTTTTCCTGGTTTTTTCTTTCCTGCCAAATCCTTTCAGCCTCTTCTAAGGTTACTTGTTGACCTTCAAAGATATAAGGCTTCCTATGTTTCATCTTCTGGACAACGCGGTGCATGATCTCTTTTGCCTCAAATTTGCCCTCTCGCTGGGCAATAAGCGCTACCATGATGGTATCCCAGAGCAAATCGCCCAATTCCTCCTTGAGCTCTTCATCTGTGCCATTCTCGATAGCGTCGATTACCTCCTCTGCCTCTTCGTGCATCTTCTTGGCATAGGATTCGATCGATTGCTCAACAATCCAAGGGCAATCTTTCAACACTTTTTGTGCTGCGTCAATAAATTCTTCAAAACTTTTTTCCATGTAAACCACGTAAGCGTGACAACAAATTTTATTGTTGATATAAATGTTTGCGTGTTAGTGTAGACATTACGCTAGTACTCAGTATCAGTTACAAGTGACACAACACAAAAGCGCAAGCAACTAACTTGCAATGTACAGAAAGTTTTTCTTTTTTTGATCAAGATCCTCTGCGCTCAAATCTTCGACATACTCGTCGTCAAACGCAACAGGCTCGTGTTCTTCGATGGAAAATAACTCAGGATTTTCAATCATTAAAATCAGGAAAAGAAATGTAGTTTAAATAATTATGTGTGCTGCGCTTATTCTTTCTTTTGCATTTTCGCAAGACGCGTTGCATATCCTGCAATAATGTTACGAATTTTTTTAGAAGAAACAGACATGTGTTCGTTTACATGTTCTTTATTTTTTTCGAAATCTGTTGTAACTCCGGCGGGGTGATCCCGTACGAGTTGCTTTGTCATGCGCTTAACTAATTGTGTCTTAATACGTCCCATTTTATTTCTTCTCTTCCTCTTTCTTTTCTTCATCAGGGATTAATTCCTTGATGATTGGTTGCGGAATACCTGCTTCAACCATCTTTGCTTTAATCTGGTTGTTTTCCTTGCCAGCCATTTCTGACATGATTGCTTTTGCAGTGTTCATGAATTCTTCGCGACGCGCTGCAAGCTCTTCAGCAAGCTTCTTCTTTTCCACTTCAAGTTCTTTTAGTTCTTCTGCAGATAATTCTGTTTTCTCTGCAGCGATTTTATCGTCAAACTTTCCGTCAGCGATTTCTTTCAACGCTTCAGGAGCAGGTTTACCTTCAACAAGAACGCCCATTGATTGGCATGTACCAACAATTTCGCGAACACGCGCTTTGGTATCTTTACCAAGCAATGCATCTTGCTTCATTAAAGAAATTTTGATAACTTGTTCAATTTTGAGATCAGCAACTTTATCAGTTAATGGATTACCAGCACCTTTTTGGATGCCAGCTTCTTTGAGAATTAAGGATGCAGCTGGTGGCGTACCAACCGTAATTTCGAATTCTTTCGTGTCGGAATCAATAATGACCTTGACCGGTACTTGCATGCCTTTGAAGGACTCAGTCTTCTTGTTGATCTCTTGCACGACTTGACCGATATTCACTCCCATAGGGCCAAGAGCTGGACCTAGCGGTGGAGCTGCGGTTGCTTTACCGCCTTCGATCAATGATTCTACGGTTTGAGATGCCATATTCTTAAGAAAACTCGCGCCCCTTTAAAAGCGTTATTCTTCCCCCATATCCTCGCCTTCACGGCGAATGACCTTTACAGCGTCCATTTTGAGTGTGATTGGGATAGGAACCGCTGCTTCTAGCAATTCAACAACGACTTCTTCCTTGGTTCTGTCGATTCTGGAGACCTTTGCTTGCTCGCTCTTGAATGGGCCTGAGATGATTTCAACAACATCATTTTGCTTGATGTTCATCTCGACCTTCTTGGCTGGTTCAAGCATGTGCTCAACTTCTTCGTAGTTGACCTGGCTTGGTAGAATACCACGAGCGTAAGGCACTTTGAACGCAGCTTGCTCTGCATCTGCACGAGTAGCTGCTTCTAAGAAGATATAGCCGCGCATACCATGCGGTCGTACTACAGAGAATACTTCGAGTTTCTTCTTCTTTGCATTGGATGTGATGAAATCCATCACTTGATCTTCACGATTTGCTGTCGTTCTAAGAGCGAAAATAGTAGAATCAGGCTTTTCTTTCTTAGGTTCTGGCGCGTGTTCCGCATCTACTGGCTTTGCTTCTGATTCTTCTGTCATTTTATCTCAAAAATAGGAGTGATCTCCCCATCTGCAGAATGAATCCAATTAAGCCGATTAAGAGAATACCAATACCTGAGACCTTGGAGATACTCATATACTCGCGTCTATCAGGCTTCTTCGTCACGCGAAGAACCCTTCTCATCTCTAGAAGGAATTTTTTGATCCGATTTAGAAAGGACATGAGTGACTAGGAAATGAGAGGCATTTATAAAGGTTATGGTCAGTTATGTTGCCAGATGCGCTTCTAAGACTTTTGGAAGGTCATCGGCGTTTTCTGTTTCTCGATACAGCTTGACTGTTCTTGCAACTGCTTCTGGCTGCATGCTGTATCCAAGCGCATCTTGAGCCTCGCCCTGATAAAAGACTACTCGAACAGGTTTATCCTCTTCAAATGTCAGACTCATTGCAGCAGGTCCGTGAGTTGCTGGAAGACAGCTGTAGATGACAACCAGTTCTTCTCCATCAAGCACAGCCAGACTATCCGGAACAATCCTCTGCATTTCTGCTAAACCCATCTCCACTGCTGTCAGGTAGTCATTTACAACATACCAAGCGCCTGCAGATAGTTCTGATTCTACTGGTTCCCAAAGATTATTCAACCATGCTTCAAAGTCAGCAACATCAGTTGACATACTCAATCCCTAACTCAGAACGAATTTCTTCTTTCTCTTCCAGGTCTTCTAATTGAGTGTTGCCGAGAATTTGATTTGATTTCACGCCAGTTACGATTAACATTGCGCGGATTGTTTTGCCGAGGTCTTCGTAAATCTGCGCACCCCAAATAACACGTGCGGATTCGTCAAGTTTGTTTGACACTGCTTCCACAATTGTTTTTGCTTCGTCAAGTGTCATGTCCGGACCGCCTGCAACATTTACCAATGCGCCATTCGCACCAGTAATGTCTGCATCTAATAATGGATTCGTAATTGCTTTCTCGACTGCCTCGCGAGCACGGTTGTCGGAATCAGATTCACCGACGCCGATTAATGCAACGCCACCGTCTCCCATCACTGCGCGGATGTCAGCAAAGTCAAGATTGATCAAGCCAGCGCGGGTAACAAGTTCTGCAATACCCTTCACTGCATTTGTTAAAATTTCATCAGCAACTTTGAATGCTGTTTGAATTGGAAGATCAGGAGCAAGCTCAAGAAGCTTGTCGTTAGGAATAACAATTAACGTGTCAACATTTGCTTGTAATTTTTCTAAACCAATCACTGCGTTCTCATACCGTCGAGAACCTTCCATTGAAAAGGGTAGGGTAACGATACCAACGGTTAACGTGTTTAGTTTTTTTGCGACTTCTGCAATGACAGGAGCAGAACCAGTACCGGTTCCACCACCTAACCCGCAGGTGATGAACACCATGTCTGCATGACCGATGGCATCCTTAATATCATGTTCAGATTCACGCGCAGCTTCTTCACCAACTTTTGGTTCAGATCCTGCACCTTGTCCTTTTGTCAAATCTCTTCCTAAGAGAATTTTTTTATCAGCAGTTGTGTACAGTAAATCTTGTGCATCGGTATTTACCGCAATAACTTCAGAACCCGCAATACCGACTTCAGAAATTCTGTTTACAGTGTTGTTACCGCCGCCACCTGCACCAATAACTTTGATTGTTTTCTTTTGTGCATGTAGAAGCGTTTCTAGTTCCTCATCCAAATCATGCTTTGGAGGAGGCTGAGTAGGAGCAGTAGGTTGAGCTGGTTGCGCATCAGTAATTACTGGCTGTGATTGTGGTTGTTCTTGGGGTTGCTCTTGCGCAGGTTCTTCTGGCGTAGAATGAAACTCAGAAGGCTGCTGCGGCTGGCTAGGCTGCTCTTGAGCAGGTCGCCACGGATCAGAAGGATTAAACTCGTTCACATTTACCACACTTTGCATTCACTATTAAGTAAAACATATGGCGCTTTACTATAAATACTTTCCTACTTTGCTTTCACAGCGAACTTGACTTCTTTAGCCGAGGAGACTTGCTCCTTGATCTCGTCGCTGATAAACTTCTTGAGCTCCTCAGGAGGCTCCTGAGGACCAGTTAAGGTAACGACTCCTTCTGCGACAGCTGCCTCAAAAGCGATCCCAACATTGCTGAGCACTGCTTTCACTTGCTCGGCAGGATCGGTTACAATGCGCTTCAGAGTTAAAGAATAGACTAAATCTTTTCCAGCCAGAGGATGGTTAAAGTCAACAATGGTTCGGCCGCCGGTTACTGTCTTAACAATTCCTGCATGGCCATCCACATCAACTTGCATGCCTGGCTGTGGTACGATATTTTCCTTTCGAAATTTGGCAGTGTTAATCAGTTGGATGAGCTGTGCTGATTTCTTGCCGAAACCCTTTTCTGCAGAAATGTTGATCTCATGCTCTTTGCCGACTTCCTTGCCGGCTAGTTGTTCTTCCAGCCCTTTCATCATGCGTCCTTTGCCAACGCAGAGAATAACTGCTTTTGTCTGGGGAAGCTGCTCTTGCTCAGCAACACTCTTGTCTGTTGTATCAAAAATAGTACCGTCTTCGGCAATCTTTGCAGTGTAGCTGATTTCCACAAAGTCGCCATCTTTTGCATTAGCCATAATTCTATTGGTCTTGGCAATAAATTATAAATCTTGTGGGAAATTACTGCTCTTCATGACTAATACGCCTTCACCCGAAGAGCTCTCTCAACTGCCATCCTATGACATAGAGGGACCTCCCTGGTTATTGAGTACTACATCTGATGGAGACATTGCAACTATTAACCGACTTTATAGCCCGCTCCCTGAAGCAGGACCTCACCCTTTTGTTGAGTTTTTAATTGATAGGAATTTGGAAACGGATCTTGTCCTGATGCAAGCTCCTGATATACATTTGCTTGGAAGAGGGAACGAATTACTTCTGTCGGTTGTAGACTTTGTTGAACAAGCACAAATGCTTGCAAGAGAACTCGGTGCAGAATATGTTTTTTCAGAACCGATGATCTACAGAGCATTTCCTGCTGGCAGAAGACCAAAACAAGAGCCAGTACCAGAAGTACAAGAACAAGATCCCCCTCAATTGCGAAAGAGATGGGAAGACCTGCGTAAACAAGCTGATTCATTACTTGAGGCGTTTGACCCAAGCAGATTGGACAGGAATAAATTGTATTTCACTGTTTCTGACGAACCAGTACGATTCTACACTAAGCAATTATAGCGAACACTTAAATACTCCTGATTCTGCCCATGATTTGGGTGATCACATGGCATTTTGGACAATACCGGCTGGAGCATTTGCAATAATCTTTATTTTGTCAGGAATCAAAATAGTGAACGAGTTTGAAGAAGGTGTCAAATTCACACTTGGACGCTACAAAGGCCAAATGAAACCTGGGCTGCGATTTGTGATCCCTATTATACAAACATGGCGACGCGTAGATTTGCGAACAACGGTCTTCGATGTACCTGATCAAGACGCGATCACTAAGGATAATGTTTCTGTAAAAGTTAACGCTGTACTGTACTTCAAAGTACGGAAAGCACAAGACGCTGTTATCAAAGTTGAACGATACCAATTTGCAGTTTCTCAATTAGCACAAACTACCATGAGGGATGTTGTCGGCGAAGTGAGCTTGGATGAACTGCTTGGGAAGCGAGACGCAATTTCTAAGAGAATTCGAGATATTGTTGATAAGGCATCGGATCCGTGGGGGATTATTGTTGAAAGCGTAGAGCTGAAACATATCGAACTCCCAGGAGACATGGTGCGTGTCATGGCAAAGCAAGCAGAAGCAGAAAGGGAGAGACGCGCGGTTATTATCAAGGCTGATGGAGAAGTAAAAGCTGCAGAGAATCTCGGAAAAGCTGCTGATATTCTTGCGAAATCGCCAGGGGCTTTGCATATCAGAACGCTGCACTCGATTAACGACATTAGCGGCGACAAAAGCAATACTGTAATCTTTGCTACACCGTTAGAAGTGCTCAAGGCATTTGAGAATATCGGTAAAACTTACAGACCAGCTGCTTTTTTTATTTCTATTACTGTATCTTCAATGTTCAACTCGGTCGTGTCGATAATGATATCGTAATTTGATTCGTCGTCGGGATTAACGTTATAATATTTCATGTACCGCTCTTCTTCTGACTTTTTACGCTGCTTAATATTTTCCAGCGTTTGTTCTTTAGTTGTGTTCTCGCCTTCGTGCGAACGCTTATCGCTGAAAATGCGCTTTGCTGCTTCTTCCTCGTCAACTTTCAGAAACACTTTGAAACTATGCGGGATAAAATGCCACCCAAGACGAGAATCCATCACAAAATTGTCTTCTGTTTTACCGAGCTCAGCTGATTTCTGATCAAGAAGTTCGTCAATTTCTCTTCCCTTTTCTGCTTCTTTGCTAATTTCTAGCAGGGAAACACCGCGATCCTGCGCAATTTCGCGCATAAAATCGCCGATAGAATGATGATCCCAGCCAAGCTGCTTTGCGAGTTCTTTCGCAGCTGTACTTTTTCCTGAGCCAGGCAGGCCGGCGATAGTGATAATCATTCTTTCAATAAGATTTCAACTATTTTAGCGTATGCAGGACGTGTTAGGAATACACCAACTGCAGTACCGATGATTGTTGTTAATGCGAAGCCACGCAATAAACCTGCACCGATGAAAAAGAGCGGAAGCATTGCGAAGAAGAGAGTCCAGAACGCACCCATGATGATAAAAATAGAGTTACGGAATTTCTCAGTCCAAGACTTAACATGTCGCGAGTCGCCGCGGATAGCCTCGTCGGTAATAACGATCTGATCGTTCACACCAGAACCTATGGCAGCGATGATACCTGCGATTGCAGCGATATCAACGCTCCACTTAATAGCAGATGCGATGCCAAGCAAGATGAAAATTTCTAGCAAACTGGTCAGCATCATGGGAATGGCTACCTTAAAATTACGATAGACTGCCATCAAAATGCTGATGACGACAAGAATTGCAATTGCACCCATCAAGAATGCGTTACGCAGGAATGTTTCTCCCAAAACAGGGGAGATGGAATCAGTTTGTGCAATTTCAATTGAAACTGGAAGAGAACCTGTGATCAAAATTGTTTGTAATCTTCGCATATTGACGTTCATGTCTTGCAATGCGTTATTTCTTGTGCTGCCTTCGCCTGTTCCGGAAATGGAAATGGTTGTTGCAACAGAATTTTGTAGATCTGCAGCAATACTGAGTTCATCTACTAGCTCGCCGTCGAGGAAAAGTTGGAGCGGTGCAGATAAACTGCCGCCAACAACATCTAACTGTTGCAATGCAGCTCGTTGACTCTCGGCTGCTTCTTGGGTCATGGTAATTGTGAAACGGAAACGACAGCTCCACTGGCCGCCAAAATCAACACAGCCAGCTTGAGGATCTAATCCAGAACATTCTGCGCTCTTACAGACATCGACGATATCTTTACCGCCGGTGAATATTGTTTCATCTAGAATCTTTGCTTCAAACTTTCCTTCTTGCAAAAGCAAGTTTCGTACTGCTTCTTCATCTGCACCGGGAATCTCGACAAGAACATTCTTTCTGCCATCAAGATCAGTGGCGCCACGGATTGCAATATCACTCAAGCCGAAGACGTTCAGACGTTCATTTAAGCCAGCAAGAAGTAGTTCAAAATCTTCATCGCTGATTTCTTCTGTGGTTTGCAATAAGACTCGGGTTCCACCTTGGAGGTCAAGTCCCCGTCGGATATTGGAAGAAGACGCAGCCGTTACTTGAATACCGAGATCTTCAACACCAACATCAATTTCTTCTGTAAGGTTAACAAGGATTGTTTGATTATTTCCTTCGTCATCGGTGATGATTTGTTCTTCTTGTTCTGCGAGCGTTATTGTTTGCGTTTCTGCACGAACATTCAAACGATAACGGTGTTCAGTGCTGACAATGGAAACTGCATCACCAATCTGTAAGTTCGCGGTTGCAGCTGTATAGTCTGCAATCGAATGTATTTCTTGGCCATTAACTTCCAAGATGCGTTCCAAATTTGTTGGATTTGCACCTTCATCTGGGCTTTCCATGCCTGCTGCTGCAGCTGTGCTTCCTGAATCGACAGAACGGACAGCTACACCGTCGACACCAAGTTGTGGGTTGATGAATATGAATGAGATAATAACTGCGATCGCAACAGCAAGAACACGCCAGTTCGTGGCCATCTGCTGGAGTTTGCTCTTTCGTTTCATTGCAAACCACCTTTCTTCTCAAGCCACCAACGCAAAACAGGTGCGTTAAACAGCCATGTATAGAAGAGATCTGCGAACAAACCAATCGCAAGTACGAGCATGATTTGTCTAATCGTGTCTGATTGAGTGAAAATGAGTGCGACAATAATACCACCTAAAGCGGTCAAGGTCATTGTTGAACCAGTACGCATTGCCGACTTAATACGGCTGAACAACGTTTCTTGCTTGCTCTTCAGCATGCGAGTAGTTAGGAGAATGTCCGTATCTACAGAGAAACCTATCAACATAAGGAATGCTGCAAAACCGGCTGTTGATATCTTGACGCCGAGTAAATTTACGACAGCAAGGGTTGTAATGATATCTGCTGCTGCAGCAATCACAACGAAGAATGACGGAACGATCTTTCTAAAATAGACAACAACGACTAATGCCATC
>JANQSZ010000007.1 GCA_028279045.1 Candidatus Nanoarchaeia archaeon
ACACAAGTCAGCCATGCTCTGGTTCCAGAACATCTCAAGGTAACTGAGAAGGAAAAGACCGAGCTCGTTAAGAAACATAACATCACTCTAGATAGTTTACCACGAATTCTCAAGGACGATCCTGCCATTGCAACTCTTGATGTAAAGACTGGCGATATGGTAAAAATTCTACGTCCAAGCCCAACTGCAGGTACAGCAGCATACTATAGGGTGGTTGTCGATGAGTAATTCCGAAACACTCCTTAATGCATTCTTTCAGGATCAATCATTTATTCGTTCTGATATCGAATCATTCAACAATTTCATTGAAGAAGAGCTCAACAGAATTATTGAAGAAAATAGAGAAGTTGAACCAACAATCATTCCACCTAATGTTGACGAATTTAAAATTCGTTTCGACAAAATCAGAATCACAAAGCCTGAGATCACAGAAGCTGATGGTTCGCGCAGACCAATTTACCCAATGGAAGCACGTCTCCGAAGAATTACATACGCAGCTCCTATCTACATTACCGTTTCTGCACACATCAACGGTGCACAACGTGAATCATTCGAAACACAGATTGGTAACTTGCCAATTATGTTGAAATCAAAATACTGCCACTTGAACAAACTTCCACGCGAAGAATTGATCGCAAAGGGCGAAGACCCAGATGATCCTGGTGGTTACTTTATTATCAACGGAACTGAAAAAGTTCTGGTAAAGATTGAAGATCTTGCTTCGAACAATGTCATGGTTGAAGCAGACAAGGTTGGCGTTTCAAAATACGTCACAAAAGTATTTTCCGAATATGGTTCATACAAGATTCCTCACTCCATTGAACGTATGAAGGACGGTATTTTCTACATCACGTTCACCAGAGTACGCAGAATTCCAATCATTGCTGCTATCAAAGCACTCGGATTAACCAAGGATGAAGACATCATGAAGGCTATTTCCGACGAAGAGCAGTTCGACGAGATTGTTGTGAACTTGATCAACAACGCAGATCTAAAAACAGATGAGGACGCTGTTGATTACATTGCAAAGCGTTCCGGAATTACCCAATCAAAAGAAATCCGTATTGAAAGAATGTCTGAGATTTTGGACAGATACTTGTTACCTCATTTAGGAACATCTCCTAAAGACAGAATGACAAAGGCATACAACCTGTGCAAGATGATCAAGAAGCATGTACTTGTCGAACGTGGGCTTGTCTCTACTGACGACAAGGACCACTACATGAACAAGCGTATCAAGATGAGCGGCGACTTGCTAGCTGACTTGATCCGTGTTAATTTCAAAGCACTTATTGGCGACTTGCTGTATAACTTCCAACGTATCGTGAAGCGTGGTAAGTTCCCAACAATTAAAGTGATCATCCGTGAAAAACTGCTAACATCCAGAATGTACAGCGCAATGGCAACTGGTGTTTGGGTTGGCGGTAGAAAAGGTGTATCACAACGTATTCAGCGTTTGAATTTCCTCGAAACAATGTCGCACTTACAGCGTGTTGTTTCTCCACTATCCGCTACGCAAGAAAACTTTGCAGCGCGTGAATTACATCCTACTCATTTGGGGAGACTATGTCCAATTGAAACTCCTGAGGGAACAAACATTGGTTTGAAGAAGAACCTTGCTCTCCTCGCCACGATTTCAATGGACACATCAAACGAAGACATTGTGAAGACAATGAAAAATTACGGCTTAAAGCCAGTAACAAAGTAGAACAATAACATGGCAGACGTATACACATCCGGACGATTTGTTGGTACCGTAGACAGCTCTGAAGAGTTCCGACAGAAACTCGTTGAAGCACGACGTGCAGGGGAAATCCCTGATACGGTTAACGTGCACATCGATACTGATACGGATACGGTTTTCGTAGAGTCATCTAAAGGAAGACTCCGACGCCCACTTATTGTTGTCAAGGATGGTAAATCATTGCTAACAAATGATCATTTGAACCGCTTGAAGAAGAACGACTTGAAGTGGTCTGACTTAATGAAAGATGGCATCGTAGAATACCTAGATGCTGGTGAAGAAGAAAATGCTTTGATCGCTTTCGCTGAAGAAGACATCACGCCAGAACACACACATCTTGAAGTTTCTGCTCTTGCAATGTTCGGTCTAGTAACTTCACTTGTTCCATTCGCAAACTACAATTCTGCTCAGAAAGTTAACACTGGTTCCAAGAACCAGAAACAAGCTCTTGGATTTTATGCAGCAAATTACCCAATCCGTATGGATATGGATGTTAACCTGCTTCACACTCC
This sequence comes from Candidatus Nanoarchaeia archaeon, assembly GCA_028279045.1. Lineage (GTDB taxonomy): Archaea > Nanobdellota > Nanobdellia > Woesearchaeales > UBA10216 > JANQSZ01. The sequence continues at coordinate 2,257 of JANQSZ010000007.1, forward strand.
TCAAAGACCAATCGTAAAATCTGTTATGCATGACATTTCAGAATACGAAAAGCATCCTTCTGGCCAAAACATCATCGTTGCAGTGATGAGTTTCGGCGGATACAACATGGAGGACGCAATCGTTATCAACCGCGGTTCTATCGACCGTGGTCTTGGTCGTTCAACATACTACAGACCTATGGTTTCCGAAGAATTGAGATATTCCGGCGGTCTTGTTGACGAAATTTCTGTTCCTGACAAAGAAGTAAAAGGTTACAAATCCGAAAGAGATTACCGATACTTGGAAGACGACGGTATAATCTACCCTGAAGCAATTCTCGCTGAAGGAGATGTTGTGATTGGTAAAACATCACCGCCTCGTTTCTTATCTGGTATGGACCAGTACAACTTAACTGCTGATCTTCGTCGTGAATCATCTGTTTCCATGCAGCACGGCGAAAGAGGTATTGTTGATTTCGTACTCGTTACCGAAAACGGTGAAGGTAACAAACTTGTTCAAGTAAAACTTCGTCAAGAAAGAATTCCTGAAGTTGGTGATAAATTCACTTCCCGACATGGTCAGAAAGGTGTTGTTGGTCTTATTGTACCGCAAGCCGATATGCCATTCTCAGCTTCCGGCGTCACACCTGATCTTTTGTTCAGTCCTCATGGTATTCCAACAAGAATGACCATGGCTCACTTAATCGAACTTGTTGCAGGTAAAGCAGGCGCATTGTCTGCACGAACTGTTGACAGCACAATCTTTGATTCAGAACCAGAAGCTGCAATCCGTCAAGAATTGCTTGGCCTCGGATTCCGTGATTCCGGTCTCGAAACATTGTACAATGGTCGAACCGGTGAACAATACAAAGTAAAAATCTACATTGGTAACATGTACTATCTCCGTTTGAAGCACATGGTTACGAACAAAATCCACTCCAGAGCTCGTGGCCCTGTTCAATTGTTAACACGACAGCCTACTGAAGGTCGAGCAAAGGAAGGTGGTCTCCGTCTGGGAGAAATGGAGAAGGATACATTCGTTGCCCATGGAGCAGCAATGGTTTTGAAGGAACGTTTTGATTCCGACAGAACAACACTTCCTGTTTGTGAAGAATGTGGCCTCGTAGCAATCTACGACGAATACAAAAAGCGCGCATTCTGTCAAGTATGTGGAGAATCCGAAATTAACTTTGTCGAAATGAGCTATGCTTTCAAGCTAATCCTCGACGAATTCAAGAGTCTCTGCATCTATCCTAAACTACGACTAGAGGACAAATACTGATGGACGAAGAACTACACGTGCATAAAAAAGTTGGATCGATCGGCTTTGGAATGATGTCTCCGAAGCTATTGAAGCAGTTAGCTGCAGCTAAGATCGTTACACCTGAATTGTACGACAAAGAAGGTTACCCAGTTGACGGTGGCCTGATGGATATTCGCCTCGGTGTTATTGATCCTGGTCTCCGTTGTAAAACATGCGGATCTAAATTGAAAGAGTGCATCGGTCACTTTGGTTACATCGCACTTGCTCGTCCTGTTATTCACATTTCTTTTGCTAGCGTTATCCTAACATTGCTTCGAACTACATGTCGTGAATGTTCACGCCTGCTACTTCCAAAAGCAAAGATTGACGCAAACAAGAACAAGTTGCTACAGCTTGGCGCAGATAAAGGTCCTGAAGCACAACGTAAGCGTTTGAAGGAAATGCTTACAGGTGCAAAGATCGGTAACAAGTGCCCTCACTGTAAGGCACGACAGCAAAAGATCACAATCGAAAAGCCAACAACGTATCTCGAAAACGAGAAGCGTCTTTCCCCAATTGAAATCAGAAACAGATTGGAGAAAATCAGCGACGACGACGCTCACTTGTACGGCTTGAACCCAAAAACCGTCCGCCCAGAGTGGATGATCCTTACTATCTTACCTATCCCACCAGTAACAATGCGTCCTTCTATTACGCTAGAAACTGGTGAACGTTCAGAAGACGACCTAACGCACAAGCTCGGTGATATTGTTCGTATCAATCAGCGTTTGTTTGAAAACATCAATGCAGGTGCGCCTGAGATTATCGTTGAAGACTTGTGGGACTTGCTACAATATCACGTAACAACATTCTTCGACAACGCTGTCGCACAATTACCTCCTGCTCGACACCGTTCAGGTCAACCACTAAAGACGTTGACAGAACGTATCAAGAGTAAGGAAGGTCGTATCCGTCACAATCTTGCTGGTAAGCGTACAAACTTCTCAGCGCGTACAGTAATTAGTCCTGATCCTATGCTCGACATGAACGAAGTTGGTGTTCCTCGTGTCATGGCAGAAAAACTTTCTGTTCCAGAACGTGTTACAGAATGGAACATGGAGTACTTGAAGAAGTTCGTCGAGAACGGACCAAAGAAGTACCCTGGTGCGAACTACATCGTCCGTCCTGACGGAAGAAAAAAGAAGATCACCGAAGAAACAATCGAACAATCGCTTGAAGAATTGCAGCCTGGCTACTTAGTCGAGCGCCACCTATTGGACGGCGACATCGCAATCTTCAACCGTCAACCATCTCTTCACAGAATGAGTATGATGTGTCACAAGATTCGTGTACTTCCTTACAAGACTCTACGTCTAAACCCAGCAGTATGTTTCCCATACAACGCTGACTTCGACGGTGACGAGATGAACTTACACATTCCTCAAACAGAAGAAGCGCGTTCAGAAGCTGAAATCTTAATGATGGTGCAGACACAATTGATCAGCCCTCGTTACGGATTGTCAGTTATTGGTTGCATCCAGGACGCAATCTCTGGGAACTATCTCCTTACAATTGAAGGATCTGAAATGTCACGCATTGAAGCAATTGATTTGTTAGCTGCTGTCGGCATCGATGACTTTTCAAAACTTCCAAAGAAAGAAACCGTTACCGGTAAAGAAGTGTTCAGCGTTCTCCTTCCTAATGAGTTTAGCTTTGTCGGCAAAACCCGTTCAAGTGATGAGCCTGAACTTATAATCGAGAAAGGTAAACTTCTGAAAGGTGTAATGGACAAAGCAAACTTGGGTGAAGGCTCAGGATTCATGCTTCGTAACTTGCACAAGCGCTACGGTGCTGACGAAACAATTTCCTTGATTGGTAAATTCTTCCGTCTTGGTACAATGATGTTAATGCGCCGTGGATTTACTACAACTGTTTCCGACACTGACTTGACAGAAGAAGCGCGTCAAGAAATTCAAGATCTTTTCAAGAAGACAGAAGACAGTGTTCAAGATCTTATCAAGCAATTCGAAGACGGCACGCTAGAAGCGTTCCCTGGTCGTTCTGCAAAAGAAACGCTTGAACTAAAAATCATGGAACTTCTGAACAACGCTCGTAACGAAACTGGTTTGATCGTTGAACGTTCTGTTCCTCAGCATTCCCACACAATGGTTATGGCACAGTCCGGTGCACGTGGTGGTCTACTGAACTTAGCTCAGATGGCTGGTGCAGTTGGTCAGCAAGCTCTCCGCGGAAAGAGAATCGATAAAGGATACAAAGACCGTACACTCTCTCACTTCCGTCGTGGTGATTTCTCACCTGACGCTCGTGGTTTCATTAAGAACAGTTTCAAATCCGGCCTAAGCCCTTCAGAATTTTTCTTCCAAAGCGTTGTAGGTCGTGATGCACTGATGGATACTGCTTTGCGTACTCCAAAGTCCGGTTACTTGTACCGAAGACTTGCAAACGCATTGCAAGATATGAAAGTTGATCATGACGGTAGCGTTCGTGATGCATCTGGTAAGATTGTCCAGTTTGCATACGGAGAAGACGGTATCGATGTTTCAAAATCAGAAGGGGGCAAGATTAACATTTCCCGTGTTGCCTCTGGGGTGAGAAATGGCTGACGTTTTTGGACAATTTAAAGATTCATTACCTGAATCTGTAATCGCAGACGCCAAAGATGCTGCGACAAAAGAGAAGATGACAGACTCCCAAGCAAAGAAGCTAATGGAAGCATTGCTTGATGAACAAAACAAGATGCGTGTTGCTCCTGGAGAATGTGTCGGTTTAATTTCAGCAGAATCAATCGGTGAACCAGGAACTCAAATGACATTGAACACGTTCCACTTCGCTGGTGTAGCAGAGATGAATATCACAATGGGTCTGCCTCGTATTATCGAAATCCTCGATGGTCAGAAAAAGATCGCAACTCCTATGATGGAGATTTACCTACACAAGCCATATTCTGAAGGTAAAGACATCAAGAAACTTGCACTTCGCATCAAGGAATCTAAACTTGACGATGTCGCTCGTGAATATTCCATCAACTTAACAGAATCCACAATCGATGTTTCTATCGATCAAACTCAAATTGAAGCTCTTGGTATGACCATGGGCGATTTGGTTAAAGCCGTAAAGAAGGAAAACAAATCATTAACTGTTTCATCCGAAGGAGAAACAATCACGTTCAAAACAAAAACAAAGGATGATACATTCAACGAAATTTACAAGTTGAAGGAAAAGCTCCGTGAAACATATATCGGCGGTATCAAGGGTATCTCCCAAGTTCTTCCAGTAAAGCGTAATGAAGAATTCATGATCGTAACAGCAGGAAGCAACTTGAAGAAGATCCTTCCAATGGAGGAAGTTGATTCCGAAAGAACCTTTTCAAACGATATTTACGAGATCGAGAACGTTCTCGGTATTGAAGCTGCTCGTCAAGCAATTGTAAATGAAGTATACAAGGTTATCGAGAGTCAAGGTCTCAACGTAGACATCCGACACTTGATGCTTGTTGCAGACACAATGACTGCTGACGGTAACTTCAAGGGAATCACTCGTTATGGTGTCGTTAGTGGCAAAGCAAGTGTTCTTGCTCGTGCTTCCTTCGAAACTCCTATCAAGCACATTCTTAATGCAGCATTGTACGGTGAAGAAGACAGTTTAACATCTGTAATTGAAAACGTCATGCTAAATCAGCCAGTTCCAGTTGGAACCGGTCTACCAAAACTACAAATGAAGACAAAATGAAAGACGCTATTGAAGAAATCAGAAAAAACCTGGATAACGAAAAGCTCATCCTAGGCACTGAACGTGCTATCAAGGAGCTTAAGGTTGGTAACGTAGATACAATCTTCGTAACCAATAATGCACCAGATGACATCAAGGCAGATGTTGAAGCGTACAAAGGGGATGCTAATGTAGCAGAACTCGCTATCAACAATCAAGAGCTTGGCGTTGTCTGCAAAAAACCTTTCCCAATTTCTGTGGTTAGCTTATTGCGGTAATGACAAAAATAAAACTCGATCTTTCTACGCTGAAAACAATGTCGCTTTTCAGCAAGATCACTGGCGTTCAGCCGCGCGACTGCTTCCCAGACAGCAATGATACCCTCATTTTTGTGCTCAACGGAAAAGTGGGTAAGGCCGTCGGTAAAAATGGGGCAAATGTGAAGAAATTAGAGCCTGTTTTAAAACGAAAGATTAAAATAGTGGAGTTTAACCCAGATATTAAAGTTTTCGTTCAAAATCTCGTCCATCCGATCAAGTTAAAGGATGTCGAGCTCGACGAGACAACCTTGATTATGCATCCGCCGGATGCGAAAACAAGGGGAATTCTGATCGGCCGAGCTGCTCAGAATTTACGCAATTATGAAACGATCCTCAAGCGATATTTCCCGATTGAGGAACTGAAGGTACCATGAGTAACAAATCAACTGGATTGAATGCTGGAAAAGCGCTCAAGAAGCGCCGTGACAAGTATAGATGGAGTAGCGCAGCGTTCGTAACCCGTATGAAGGATCTTAAGAAGAAATCTGATCCACTCGGTGGTGCTTCCATGGCTAAGGGTATTGTGCTCGAAAAGGTACAACTCGAAGCAAAACAGCCTAATTCTGCAATGCGTAAGTGTGTTCGTGTTCAACTAACAAGAAACGCAAAGCAAGTTACCGCTTTCGCTCCTGGCGATGGCGCAACAAAACTAATCGATGAACACGATGAAGTAATCATCGAATGTATTGGCGGAAACAAAGGACGTTCCAAGGGAGATATTCCTGGTGTTCGCTGGCAAGTTATCAAAGTAAACGATCAGTCCCTCAAAGCTCTGCTTGGTGGAAAGATCGAGAAAGCTCGTAAGTAACTACGCAACAAGTAATTCTAAAGGATTTCTTACTTCAGCGTTTTCGTGCACCATTTCGTACACAGCATGTCCAAGCGGTAAAGAAATTCCAAATTCATTCTCAAAATACGGCACTGCACGCAGCGTCGCAATGCCTTCAAGTGTTGTATGTTTCAATTGTTCCTCTGCTGCTTCTGGATCTTGAGCGCGTAAAACACCCCAAAGATAATTTCTGCTTGCCGGCGTCGTGGTCAATAAGAGATCCTCTCGCCCACTCCAGTCTCGATCAGTATGCGAGTCCGAGCCTCCTCGCGCTCGTACAACTTCAGAAACTTCAACCAATGCCCGCTCTATAATTTCTTCCCGAACATCCTCATTTAATCCGTGAGCAATTCCTGCAGCAATAGCATAAACATTTTTCATCCCGCCTTTTGTCTGGACACTCTCAACATCATCAACAGGTTCAGCAGCGAAAAGGCTGTTGCGTAGTAAACTAGAAATGTAACCGTTCTTGTCTCCACCGACGTGAACTCCTTGTCCTTCGGAATTTCCTGTTGCAATATCTCGTGCCAAGCTTGGCCCGGCGACAGCAAAATACTTCCTAGTACCCAGTTCTTCTTCAAGAACTTCGGTCATGAACTTGTAAGAATCAGGTTCAAATCCTTTTGTTAAACTTACAACATACTTTTGTTGGACATCTGCTGCAGCCAAATTTTGTGCAGCTTCACGCATAGTTCCCGACGTTGCAGATACAAAAAGCACAGAGCCATGATTAGCTATCTGTTCCAAATCATCCTTTGCTTTAACAGGCAATCCTTCGAAGTTTGCTTCTGGAAGCCTCTCATTCTGTTCTCTTCGATTAATTTTACCAACAGTTTCACTGTCTCTTGAGAAAATCCGAACGCCATGATCGTTAGTAGCCAGTACATGTGCAATGGCTTGTCCATAAGCACCGCCACCCGCAACAACTATACCTGTCATAAGTCTTGGGATGAATGTCTCACTTATAAAACTTCGTTCAAGGTAATCTTTATAACTCATACCTAGTTTGTTTTCTCCATGAAACTCGCATTCCTACTGCTGCTGCTCTTAATACCTTCAGTCAGCGCAGGATTTCCAGAAAAAATTTCCCAAAACGTCGCACAAACAAGCCTCGAACCGAACGAAGATTTCGTTGTAGACGTTGACCTAATTGACGGCCGCGGCCGATCAGTCGGCGGTCAAGTTTCTGTCTTCCTTTTCAACGAGAAGAACGAACCAGTCCTGACCGAATCACACAAAGTAAACGAAACACTCACATTGTCAGCTCCCCAAGAACCCGGAACCTATATTCTCCGCTCCAGTTTCGCGAGCTTCTCAGACGAGCTAACGCTCCGCGTTCTGGATGAAGAAAAACCGGAGCAGCGCATCCCTGTGGAAGTCCTCCTTATACTCTTGATGATCATCGCTATTGGTGCACTAGCCACTAGTCAACTCCGCGCAGAGCGCTTATAAAGCCAGTATTCTTTTAAAGCACCGCCTATTCAACTTGTTATATGGTTACCTTCAAGAAGAAGCCGAATACTGATAAGGAACTTCTGAATATCCTGAATCCCAGGGTGAAAGAGTGGTTCTTTTCTAAGTTCCCTAGCTTCAGCCTTCCTCAATTATATGGTGTTATGGAGATCCACAGCCGTAACAACATTCTGGTTTCCGCTCCAACAGGTGCAACAAAAACCCTCACCGGATTCCTCTCAATTCTCAACGAACTTGTCGATCTCTCAGAAAAAGGATTGCTGGAAGATCGTGTCTATGCTGTTTACATTTCTCCACTCAAAGCTCTAAATGAAGACATCAAAGTAAATCTCATCAAGCCATTAGAAGAAATCAACGAGATAGCAGGAAAGGATCTCGGCATTCGCGTTGGAGTGCGAACAGGCGACACAACTCCGTATGAAAAATCAAAAATGCTCAAGAAACCACCACACATCCTGATCACCACGCCAGAATCATTCTCTATCATGTTGTCTGCGCAAAAGTTCACAGAGCATCTCAAAAACATTGAGTGGATGGTTGTCGATGAAGTACACGCATTGGCAGAAAACAAGCGCGGCACCCAACTTTCATTGGCAATGGAACAATTAGAACGCACAACAACTCATGTTACCCGTGTTGGTTTATCAGCAACAATCGCACCTATCGAAGAAATCGCACAATACTTAGTCGGTTACGACAATGGTAAGCCCCGTGACTGTATTATTGCAGATGTTCAGTTCCTCAAAGACATGGATCTCAAAGTACTCAGCCCTGTCGACGACTTAATCGACATTTCCTACGATGAACGTTCTCAAAAAATGTATGAACTCCTCAACGACTTAATCCAGGAGCACAAGACAACTCTTATTTTCACCAACACCCGCGCCGGTACCGAGCGCGTCATCAACACACTCAAAGATAAGTTTCCCAAAAATTATGCTCAAGAAGATCCAACTGTTGGGGCACACCACGGCTCACTTTCCAAAGAATATCGCCACGGCATTGAACAGCGCCTCCGCGATGGCAAAATGAAACTCGTTGTTTCCTCAACCAGTCTCGAGCTCGGTATCGACATCGGTTCTATTGACCTCGTTGTTTTACTCGGCAGCCCCAAATCAGTAGCCCGCGCAATCCAACGTATCGGTCGTTCCGGCCACCGTCTGCATCAAAAAGCGATCGGAAGAATTGTCGTTCTAGACCGCGATGATCTGGTAGAATGCTCAGTATTGCTCAAATCCATTGTCGAGAAAAAAATTGATCGCATCCACATTCCATCTAATGCCCTCGACGTTCTTGCACAGTTTATCTACGGCACCGCCGTAACCGACAAGATCCATATAGATGAATTATTCGATATGATCAAGAAATCATACGCATACCACACGCTTAAACATTCAGATTTTTATTCTGTCATTGAATACTTGAGCGGCGCATTCCATTCATTAGAAGATCGCCATATCTACGCCAAAATCTGGTATGACAAAGATACTGGCATGATCGGCAGGAAAGGAAGAATGAGCCGTGTTATCTACATGACAAACGTCGGAACGATTCCTGATGAAACATTCGTTACCGTGAAAGTAGGTTCGCAACCAATCGGAAAGATTGATGAAGCGTTCCTCGAAAAACTCAAACGCGGCGATGTTTTCGTGCTGGGCGGAGAAAAGTACGAATTTCTCTACGCACGAGGCATGGTCGCCCAAGTAAATGCATCTGTCCACAGACCTCCAACAATTCCTTCTTGGTTTTCCGAAATGCTCCCATTATCATTCGACTTAGCAATGGAGATAGGAAAGTTCAGAAGATTAATGGAAGAAAAATTTGCAAACAAGCGTTCCAAAAAAGAAGTTATCAAGTTCATCAACGAATATCTCTACGTAGATGACAATGCAGCAGAAGCACTCTATAATTACTGCCATCAACAATTTCTCTACGCTGAAATTCCAAGCGACAAGAAACTCCTGATTGAATATTTCACGCAAGATAACCGCCACTACACTGTGTTCCATTCTCTCTACGGCCGGCGTGTCAATGATTGTCTCAGCAGAGCAATGGCTTTCGCGATAACCAGAACCCAGCACCGCGATGTTGAAATCGGCATCTCAGATAACGGGTTCTACCTTGCGTATGACCGTCCTGTCAATGTACTCCAAGCATTCTCTCTTTTGAAGTCCTCCAAAATAGAACTCGTGCTCAACAAAGCAATCGACAGTTCAGAAATACTACGCCGTCGTTTTAGACATTGTGCAGGCCGCTCCATGATGATTCTCCGCAATTACATGGGAAGAAAGAAGAGAGTCGGCCGCCAGCAAGTATCTTCTATGATTCTCATGACTGCAGTCAAGAGAATTTCCAACGATTTCCCTATTCTGAAAGAGGCCCGCCGCGAAGTGCTTGAGGATCTGATGGATATCGACAACACAAAAATTGTCCTGAAAGACATCGAGTCCAAGAAAACCCGCGTCAAGCACATCACCACCAAAATGCCGTCTCCGTTTGCATTCAAACTCGTGCTCGATTCCGCTACAGACATCATGAAGATGGAAGACCGCATTGACTTCCTAAGAAGAATGCACAAGCAGGTCATGGAGTCTATTAAATAGTAATATTTAAAAGCAAAATCTCGTTTCTCCTGTTTGGTGTTGCGTAATGACAAATATACATGAAACATATGACTTGACTGATACCGATCGCTTGGTATCAACAGATTTCGTTAGAGAAAGTATTGGTGCAGATTCTGAACTTGTATCAAAGTGCTTGGACGGCAAAAATGCCATTCCACAGAGCACAGCTTTGTTGCTAGCTCGTAGAACTGCAGACCTCCACGGCTACCAAGATGATGCATTCAAGGGATTGACGCTACCTGATGGAAGCAAAGCAGGCCCTAAAGAGCTTGCAGCTGGCGCAGGAACCAGTTTGTATCATGCAGATGAAACTGTAGCTCAAATAACCAACGAACTATACCTTCAAAATGCTCATGCTGGACGTGAAGCATTCGGACAGGGAATCTCTAACTAAACCTTTTTATTTTCTCTTTCTTTCTTTTCTATTATGATCATCGATAAGGACATCTCAATCATCGACCTCTCACTCTACGATGAGAAGAATAACATTCTCTATATTAGTGATCTCCACCTTGGTTTCGAAGAAGAGCTCAACCGCCGCGGCGTATTGATTCCGCGCTGGCAGCTCAAAGACGAACTTCAACAGCTAGAAAAGATCTTCAAGCAGATTCCAAAGAAACTAGATGCCGTAGTAATCAACGGCGACCTCAAGCACGAACACGGCCGCATTTCAGATCAAGAATGGCGTGAAATTCTCCGCCTGTTTGACTTCCTCGCAAAGCACGCTGAAAAAACCATTCTCGTCAAAGGAAATCACGACAACTTTCTCGCTCCCATTGCAAGAAAACGCGACCTAACCGTAGTTGATTACTTCGCGATTGATGACATCTACGTCATGCACGGTCACGAAATCCCGGAAAATGACGATTTCAAAAAAGCAAAGCGAATCATCATCGGCAACGAGCACCCTGCTATTGCAATACAAGACGAAGTCCGATCAGAACTCTACAAATGTTTCCTCAAAGGCTCCTGGAAAAAGAAACAAATCATCGTCCTCCCTTCATTCAACCCAATGACCATCGGCACCGATGTCATCAAGGGAACATTCCTCAGCCCAATTCTCAAAGACGGCGTATCAAAATACGACGTATTCATCATTCAAGACAAAGTGTACGAGTTCGGTACTGTAGAAAGCCTTTCACGACTTTGAAATCGCTTTGATAATATCTGCTTTTGTCACGACTCCTTTTATTTTCCCGCTATCTGCAATAACAATCAGCGAAGAAAACCGCAACAAGTCCATCAACAAGTGCAATGGCGTCCGTGCAGAAACAACCGGCGGTGATTCCTGCATAACATCCGAAACTTTCATTCTGCTCGGATCCCCGCCTTCCAATACTTGATTAATAATCTCTCCTTCTGATACCATTCCAACCACAGCATCCCCGTCTAAAACTGGCAGTTGTGAAATCCCATATTCTTTCATTTTCTTAATAGCATTCTTCAGAATTTGATCTTTCTGCAGCTTGAATATCTTCGTTACCATGATATCTTCTGCTTTAGCTTCTTTCTCAGCAGAAATATTCTCCAACACGTCAAATATCTTTTTCGCACGCGTAAAAGTAGGATCAAGCATGCCTGCTTCAATCTTCGCTATCAGCGACTGCGAAACACCAGACAATTTAGCCAGCTCTTGCTGCGTCAATCCTTGTTGCTTCCGCAACCGTTTGATGTCAGATAGTTCGTGATGCATAACACTAATAATACCACACGCTATTTATTCCTTTCGGAATTTAGTGTTCAAGGGGTTTTATTAACTAGCAGCCCAGTTTGTCCGTAACATGACTAGTGATGTTGAACATGATGATGTGTCAGCAAGAATGCGATCCGCTGAACTGAGAAGAAGAAGGCATGAAAAGGTTAAGAGCGCTTGGCATCAAGGTATGATTTCTCGATTGGGCGATGCGGCGAGTGAATTGAGTGATGTTTGTGATGAAGAGAACGATAGAAAAAATCTTCTAGCGATTAGTCAGGTTCAAGCTTCAGCAATAGCTGGATATAAGGGTACGCAGGCATCAGATATTCTTACAAGGACAATTACTGCAGCTTATGCGATAGGCAAAAGAGCCAAAAAAAGTGATGAAGATGTTACTGTAGAAAGGGCGATACAAGTTATTTCTTCTGCAGTTGAATTAGCAGACGGCCCTGGTGTGGTAATGTATGGGCTGCGACAGCTTAGCGAACTTGAGGCGCCTGGTTTGCAGGAAACTTATGATCGAGTGAGGTCTTTGTTAGAACAACCGCGGGATGACAGTTATGCTCCCGAAAGAAGGGTCGTAGAACAGCTGGAACAGCACATAAACGTAGCGTGATTATTCCAATTAGAATATTATTTTCAGTGTTATTTATATAATAAGCATATTTGCAGAGTAGAATAAGGAGGAATTCATTATGACAAAAACAACATATGTTGCATCAGAATCAGTTACAGAAGGACATCCAGATAAGATCTGCGATCAGGTTAGCGATGCTATCCTAGACGCACTACTCGCTCAAGATCCTGAATCCAGAGTTGCAGTTGAATGCTTGACAAAGACAGGAATGATTGTTGTTGCTGGCGAAGTGACCACAAACGGTTACGCTGACGTTCAACAAATCGCACGCCGCAAGCTTCGTGAAATCGGTTACACGAATCCTGAATTCGGAATCGATGCAGAAGACGCAGCTGTTCTTGTTTCTATTTCAGGTCAAAGCCCTGACATTGCACAAGGTGTGAATGAAGATTCCACAAAAGAAGCAGGTGCAGGCGATCAAGGTATGATGTACGGCTACGCTACAAACGAAACACCTGAGTTAATGCCGCTTCCAATTACCATTGCACACAAACTAACAAAACGACTAGCAGAAGTTCGTAAGTCCGGCGAGATTCCTCACATCGGTCCTGACGGAAAGTCACAAGTGAGTGTTGAATATCAAGACGGCAAGCCAAAGCGAATCACAAGTATTGTTATCGCTTGTCAACACACAACAGCTATCGACGAGAATACACTAAAAAATCAAATTACTGAAAAAGTTATCAGACCTGTTTGCGGTGATTTGATGGATGCAGAAACTGCACTTCACATTAACGCAACTGGTAAGTTCATCATTGGCGGTCCAGAAGGAGACGCTGGTGTTACCGGAAGAAAAATCATTGTTGACACCTATGGTGGCGTTGGCCGACATGGTGGTGGCGCATTCTCCGGCAAGGACCCATCAAAAGTTGATCGTTCTGGTGCTTACGCAGCACGTTGGGTTGCAAAGAATGTTGTTGCAGCCGGACTTGCAGATAAGTGCGAAGTACAAATTTCGTACGCAATTGGTGTTGCGCGTCCAACTTCAGTGAACATTGACTGCTTCGGAACCAATAAAGTTCCCGAAGAAAAAATTGTTGACGCAATCAACAAACATTTCCCATTAACACCAAGATGGATTATCGATACACTGCAACTACGCCGTCCTATATACCAAAAGACCGCAGCATACGGTCACTTTGGCCGGGAAGATGCAGACTTCACTTGGGAGCACGCAAGCAAGGCCCAGGACCTCGCAAAGGAGTGCGGCCAGCAGGAAGTCTCAGCAGAATCGATTATTTAGGCAATTTTTCGGTTTTCCTTTATAAAGGCACTGGCAAGTCTCCTCTAGGAGAAGTGAGTAAATTTATAAATCAACACAAGCCTCTGTGCCCTAGAAGATAGGGGATGGGTGGCTTGTATCTTCTTTCAACCTTTCCTATAGACCAGAATGGCAAGCGAGAGCCAGAATTCGGAAAGAGTAGAGGCTTCGTTAGAAGAACGGCTGCAAAACAGACCCCAAAGAATTCTTGTCATGGAAAGCTCAAATCCACAGAGTGCCTATGCACAGCAAATGGATGAGGCAATAGCCTTGCTAAATGACATTGTTGATTCAAACGATGGTGGATCCCGGGTGACTATTGAAACCACTCCTTCTGGCGTGGGCACTCTTGATGCTTGGAATGCAGCAGGTATGGAAGCAAGCATTGTTTTCTATGATTCTGAAGACCTTGAAGCAAGAGAAACACAATCAATAAAATATCAACTAGATGAAATCAGTTACACATATTTTGCAGAACTTCTGGATGGTGGGGTTCTTCTAGATAAAGAAGAATTAACCAAAACAGTTGTGGACTATCTTCAACATACTTCTGATAACCTACAACGTGCACAACAAAATGGACAGATAAACGAAGAATATGGTTTTTCTGATGAAGAAACAGCAAACCAAAAAGAAAAATTAAATGAGTTAATCCGAAGAAGTTCTGTTCTTTACAGGTCTGAGGATCTTGAAGAAGAGGGAATACTATTTTTAGTAGAGAATGAAGAGTTTATTGATGAAGATACCTTGGCCGGTGGGACGTACCACGTTTATCGAAAAAATGGAACGCAACAGCCACCACGTGTATTGATATATTCACCGAATGATGCCTGGGCAACTTATGCACTCAAAAGATTTGCGGAAACAATGAATGTGAATGCAGTATCAACATCTTCACTTCGTACTGCAGGTCAACTTGCAGCTGGAGAAAATGCATTTGGCCTCGATGCTATTGTTGTGTTGGCAGATGACGCAGTTGCAGCGAGACGCGCAAGAAGAACACTGAGTGAAAGAACGTTCGATTTAATTCCGCGTTTCGTAGGTTCAACAGGAGCTCAGTTCAATGCTTCAGAGTACTCACATTATTTTCGAGGAAGAGATCTTTTTAGCGATGAAAACATCAGAAGTTTAACACAATCCATAGCAAACACGCCAGCAGAAGCTGCACGACGCAGACGTTCTCTTTCTGAGACATGGTCTCGAATTAATGTTGAGGAAGGTCAAAGAAAACTTCCTGATGATTATGCGCCTTGGATCCGAGCTTTAGTTGACCAAGGAGTAAGGCTAATTTCTGACTCTGGGTTAGGTGCCAGCGCAACTGTTGATCCGGATATTGATTATGGAATTGGTCGTAGAGGATTAATCGCACAAAGAAAACGAGCTCCACTTGTTAGAAATCCAAATGCCATTGAAGTAGATGGAAAACGTGTTGCCAGTCCGTTTGATGACATCGAGCTAAGCGACGACGATTTCCAATTAGCAGAGCCTCAATTGTATTATCCTGTTAGTGCAAATGGATCTAGTGCAGAGTACTTCCTTCTTTCGGAGTTAATACTTGCACCGACAACAGGTTCACTTATGATGATGCTCAACGAAGCAGGTCACGAAGACGTTGCTAAGGCAATTGCAGCAGAAAACGTCGCATTCATGGAAACCTGGAGAAACCGTGTTTCAGCACGTGTAACGCGCTCTGAGGCAAACGAGATACTTACCAGATATGAACAAAATTCCATCGGTGCTTACCGAGGAAATGACCCTGGGGTGTTCGCGTCAGCTATTTCCGGGCTTTTCACAAGCGCGTTACCAAGATCACTTACAGCAGCCCAGATCAGCGATATTTTCGGACGTAAGTTTGACAATAGCACATGGAATTCAGGAATTGAACTTGGTATCTTGAATCCTACTATTGATCAAGTTTTAGAAGTACTGACCAGCAACGGAAAACCTGATGTTGATGCCATTCGAAAGTCCACATATTTCTGGGATCAGTCCTATGAGGGTGCATTGGGAATCGAAGACGTCGCACACTTTATTGATTCTTACGAGGCAGCACTCCCTGCAGAAGAGAGAACAGAACTTTTTGGCGAGTACATGGGAGGTCTCCCCTTCCTTGCTGTACCAAAAAAGAATCTAATTCCGCTAATGGTGCTCGGGGGCTTCTATCGAAACTGGCGGAAAGCAGATCTTGAAGATGGTAAGTTCCAAGTTAATGAAGAAGACAACGAACGGCGCTGGCAGACACCTTTCCTACCCCCTGCACAACGTGGCATGAGTATCCAACAAAGATATGCAGAAAAGAGAGCAACAAATTTGCTAAGAGCAGAAGAATACGCAAGAGCTGCAGTCGCACTTGATGTAGGCAACGCAAATTCTTATGCAGCAGCCATGAGAATTTTTGAGGACGCAATAGCTAACCCATTCGACCTAGATGCGTATGAAGGAAAAGCAAATGAAAGCTTATTGTATGTCGCAAAAGAAGCTGTTTTAGCTAGAGAAGAAACTGAAGCATTAATAGAAGAATTAACACGTTAAGCAAGTTCTACGCCCATATCTTGAGCAACCTGTTCTAAAATTCTAACAGTGCCTGCGTGTCCCGGCTGTAAAGCAATATGTCCTTCATATCTTTCGTCTGCGCGATTTTCAGGAGTCCTCGAGCCAACTAGGTTCAGAACATCGTCAATCGCTCCCAAAAGAGTGTAAGGATTACTCACCGCTCTCATGATATCAAGATCATTCGTATCATCGCCAGCAAAACCCATCTCTGGAATGTAAACTTCATCCTTTCGACGTACTACTGCTAGTCCTCGTTCTTCCGCAATATACACACCAGCATTGAGCTTACCTCCATTAGATGGAATAACCTCTAGAGTTACGTTCCCTTCGATATTTGGTCTGTGTCTAAAATATCTAATCTGAGTTTCAACATCAAGGTCTTGAATTGTTTCCTCAAGACGTTCTTGAAGGGTGTTCAGTGTTGTAGTTTCATCAGCTTCCAATCTAAAAGTGTAGTCTCTATCTATGTCATCCACGAAAGGCACTCTGGATGTGAGTTCTCTTTTGAGGCGATACATCGCTCCAAGTTGGTCTGCCATTCTATTGACCCAACCGTCATTCTCTCTACCTGTATCAGAATCAATAACTTTACATCCATGTTCAAGAACAACGTGGGTGTGAGGTATGAGTGGTTTTTGGTTATCAGTACCATAATTTTCGAAAGCAAATTTATGGTAGCTAGAAATTCTCGACCCGGTTATCAAAACAACAGGGCGTTGCTCGGGGTCTCGAATTTGAGCAAGAATATCGCGAGCTTCCTCGGTAAATACCAAATCTTGTCCAGTGTCGAGAAAATCAGATCGAGTATCGTCTCTTTCGTGTGTAAGTGTTCGCGCAACATCAGATGCAAAAATTTTGATCATTTTTACACCGCATTAATCATCAACGGTCCAGACATACCAAAAAGTTTGTTAGCAATGACAGCTGAATGGTGCGCCAACCAGTAGTCATGCGCCTTCGTGTCGTCAGCAAGAATTTCATGAGTTCCGTCAATGATGTTTTTTCGATGAATTTTCAATTGATCCAATTTCTCTAGGTCAAACTTATAGAAAAGTTCATAGTACAGTCGAACCATTGTCACTGTTTGTTCAAACAGTTCCAGTGCTTTTGGATGTAACTGCACATCCTTGTTTTCCATATTAGCGAAATGTTGACACATGTACTTGTACTGGTCAGCAACTCGTTCAAGTTCTTCAATAATGTAATAAAGCGGACCAACTTTAGAATAGGCAGTTTGTCCATTCTTGTTTAGATAGCGCCGCATGATTGTTGTGAATCTGTTGTTGGATTCTTCTAGGAAACTTGTATTCTTCAGCTGTGAAAATTTACCTGCTTTCAACTGCTCATTTGCTTGTTCAGCCATTGTAAGCAAAACAAGAAATGTTCTTCGTAGCACAGAATCAAATTCTTCTAAACTTCCTGAAACATATTTGATAGTACAATGGTTTTGGCTCTGTTCTAGAATTTCATATCCTACAGATTCTTTCCCAATTGCAGTGTGTACGGTCTTTAGCTTTTCATGATCATCAAATGCAACGTGAAGTTCATCGACTCCTTTCTTGTACATCGCATGAATAAAACGAGGTGTCATGACACCTAGCTCAGAGATATCAATCTCAGCATTCTCAGTAGGGTTTGATTCGCCTGCTTGAACAACAATACGAGCACCATCTTCAGTGATATCCAGCTCATCTCCTCTTTTTATATCGTGTTTCTTAGCCCATTGTCTCGGCAAAGAAATAAGCTGTGTGGAGTTTGCAATCTGTATAACTTTTCGTTTCATTGATAATCCCCTTAAAACCCTCTATTTACTATAGAGGAAATCCTCTTCTTTATTTAAAATTATCGTATTTATATAAATTCTATAGGGATTATAAATTATAATGGATAGATATAAACCCTGACCCCGAGTCGCATATACTAGAGGTGGATCATAGTGAAGCAACGAGGGGTATGTTTAGTATGCAACGACATGATAACAAATCCGATTTGTCATCGGTGTCTAGAGCAAGAAGTAACATACTGGCTCATGCAGCGCAATCCCGAGCTCATCCATAAGGTAAAGCAGGATGATGCACTGTTCCGCTCCTACAGACACAAGGGGGTTAAGTGCATCATGTGTGGGAACAACATGAACACGTGTTCCCATTGTTATTGCACAGAAATTCGCAATATCCTCAAGCCTTATCCAGAGCTCGAGCAAGAATTTACGCAGTTCTTCAACTTTGAACTGCAAACAGGGTGAGACCAATGGAAGAGGAAATGATTTTTGCAACTGAAGAGGAGCAGGAGATCGAAGATGGTCTTGACAACGGTGGTCTAGACTCAGCAGAAGCTGGCTTTATGGATGGCTAC
>JANQSZ010000011.1 GCA_028279045.1 Candidatus Nanoarchaeia archaeon
GGTATTCTTGCGGTGACGGCGACAGATACTGCTGCGCTTGCAGGAACGTATCCTGCTGCTGGACGACGCAAGTACTGGGCAGAGACGCTGCGAAATGATCAGATGCACGAAATTGGGCTGCGTATTCTGATTAGGAGAGTGCAGTTAATTGGAGCAAGTTATGATAAAGCGTTGATTCCGGTGTTGTCGTATGCAGATCAACATTACTATCGATGTTTCTTTTTGTGTGTAAAGGGAAAAAAGAAAGTTGATGCAATGCTGAAGCAACACCAAGCTGTTTTGTTTCGGGAAGGCGAGGCAGGGCCGATGTGGACTGGACATTTAGGAGATGCAAAACTTGCTAGGAAAATGGCAAAGCAAGGAGATAGTGAGTTCTTGAAAGGATTGGCTAAGGAATACGGAATGCCGCTGGGATTCTACGATTTGCCGAGCTTGGCAAGGCGATTTGCTATTGGAAGACAGCCCGGAATGGAAGAAATACTTGCTGAACTTGGGAAAAAACACAAAGCAGCACGGACCCATTTTGCAAAGCAAGGTGTGAAAAGTACTGCTTCTGAGAAGGAAATGGTGCAAATTCTTCGAAAGCTTTATAAAAATAATTCAAGAAAGTAAGTATATGAAGTATCTGCTCGTGTTTATGGTATTGTTGGCAGGATGCAGCATTACCGGTAACGTTGTGTTTTCTACAGAGGTTTTGAGTGATGTCGAAGTTACGGAAAACGCTGCTACAGTGCACTGGACAACGAACCAGCCGAGAAGCGCGATGTTTGTTATAGATGAGGACGTGCGGGTATTTGACACAGGCAGAGATTTTGAAACAAAGTTGACTGGGCTGTCGAAAGGAACGAAGTACGAGTATGTTATTGTGGTGTGTGATGAAGAAGACAAATGTCAAAACCACCAAGGATCGTTTACAACAGCAGGAGAAAAAGAAGCAGCACCGTTCTTAGGAACGCTAGGAGCTGCGATACAAATTCCAGATGTTAGCTTGCCAGAAGTTCCGCTAGGGTTGATAGCGGTTGTTGTGTTGGGTGTTGCTGTTGCAGGACTAGTTGTGCAACGCGGGCAAGTTATGACGCGAGCGCCGGCAATTGAACATTCGATACGACTTGCTAAAGAAGAAATGAGCAAAGGAAACTACCCGGAAGCGGTTAAGCATTATCATAAGAGTCGTGAACAATACACGACGATGAAATCAGAAAAACGCGGAGCATATCATTCGCAACTTGTTACAATTTACAATGGTTTGCAACAGCAAAAAATGTCTGGCAAAGCAAACAGACTTGTTGAAAAATATGCAGACGGATCTATTTCTCCAGAAGAATTGAATGAGTTAACGGAATTACTTACAAAGTAATTATCCCATGGTTCGACTTACCGCAGTAACGCGAACACTTTGAACGCCAGCAATATCAGAAAGCTTTTGTTCCAATGGTTCAAGATCGCCCTTACTTTCGTCAACAGAAATTCGGATGTTCAATGCCTTTAATCCGAAGGCAACAGGTTCTTCTTCAACACCTTCAACCTTTGCACCAAACCCTTCGATAAGAGGCTTTGTTGCACTTGTCAGCTGTTCAAGATCCTGTTCAGGAGAATCTGGCATGACTTGTAGAGTAGCTATGAGCATTGCCATTTTAGTTCGGCCCCACAAACTGGCAGTCTTGGCAGTGGTACTTCACTGCATTCGTGCGGCATTGGCCACAACGGCTGATGTCTTGCTTGTGACAGTGCGGGCATGGAAACGTGGTTGTTCCCGCTAGGCCAGCTGTTTGTCGTTTGCAAGATGTGCATACTCCAGTCATAACTATTCGGGACAGCAGGGTATTTAAAAAGGTTGCGGCAGACCTGGATAAAGTATATAAAGCAGGTGGACCATCAGAACTACCTATGGGGAAAGAGGATTCCGACATTCTACAGGAGATTGACAAGCACGAAAAGGTTAGTGTGCAAGAACCTGAATTTCAGCTGTGGCTGAGTGATGGCAGGGTTGTGAAGAGTCTTGAAGAGCTGCGGGACGCACTCAAGACCATGGAAGAGCATGTTTTCAAGGAGCACGTTACGAAGAACAAGAACGAATTTGCTGACTGGGTAGAAGAAATTCTTGAAGAGAAGGACTTGGCAAGGAAGATGCGGTCGAATAGGTCGCAAGCTCGCATGCGCAAAGTGGTTGAGAAAGCAGTAGGGCAAGGGGTTACTACGCTGCCGAAGACCGTCGTGAAGCGCGAGGAAGAGAAGAAGATCGATGATGTGGTGACGTATGAAGAAGATCCGCTAGGAGAAGCAGAGGCGATCGAGCACATTGCTGAAGAGACGCTGGAAGCACTAGAACAACCGGTGTCGCATCACGAGCATGTTCACAAAAAAGAGAAACACATTGAACCGCTTGAGCAAGAGCAGAAACCAGGACCGCTGGATGCACTGGAGAAAGAGCTCGAGAAACGCGAGCAAGCGCTGCAAGCAGAGGAAGACTTGCTGAGTCAACGGAGAATAGAGCTGGCAAAGAAGAAATATGAGCTGATCAAAGAACGCGGGGAACTGGAAAGGAAGAAGTTCGAGACGTTCTTGAAACAACAACCTGAACCGATGGATCCTGTTAGCGTGCCTACAGATCCTTTAGGAAAGGATAGCTTACTGTCATTGATTGAGGAAACTCGGTCTGTGCTGAGTTCTGGGCAGCTAGATACTGCGAAAGAGAAGCTGGATATGGCAACGCGCAAGTTCCCAACTGTAATATTAGAGCCGCATGAGCGGAAGGATATTGAGTACCAAATCATGGAATTAGAGACTGAAATTAAACTGGCAACGCTCTAACTATTCTAAAGTAGCAATAAAACTTTTTATACCAACAGCTTATGCTCATTACTGGGTTTGGTTCATTAAAAGGGGATTGGTATTGTACGAAGAAAAGCGCTAACTAATCGGCAGCTCTTAGAGCAGCTGAGGAGTCACAACAAAGCAATTTCTGATATTAACAGAAAGAGCAGCGAGTTGAAGACGGCTTTCAAGAGTCACGAAGCTGATTTGCGATCTAAAGAGGACAACCTTGAAAGTAAAGCAGCTGTTCTGGAACAACTTTTTGATGAACTAGCAGATACAGAATCTGATGTGCTTGAACGCTTGAATAAAGTAGAAGAGCATCAAGACCGATTAGAACAATTGAAGAATTCTCATTCTGACTTGCTAGCTGAGCAAAAGCGCTACGAACGCGAGCTGAAAAAAACAGGAAACTTGCGCGACAAGCATGGAGAATTGTTGAAGTTAACAAAAGAACTGGAGAATTATGAAACGCTGAAAAAAGAACTAGAAGCACACGTCGGCGATTTACAATCACAGCATCATAAGCATAGCAAGCAAGCTGAAAACATTGACCGGGATTTACGGGACAGGAAAGCAGAAAAACTTGAACTTGACCGGGAAGTCAAGGCGTTGCGAAAGCAACACAAAGAACTTGAAGATAAGTCGTTTTACAAGTACGCTCGCGAGAAAGAAAAACTTGAGAAGCTGCGGGCGGATGTTGGCGAGGAATCGGCAGCATTTTCAGAGCAGCAAACACAAATACGTGTTCGTGAACAGGAGCTTACTGCGAAAGAAAAAGATCTTGAGCGGGAAGCACGGGAATACGAACGGAAAGTTGCGGCTGAGTACAAGAAAAAAGAGCGTGAGCTTGAACAGCGGCTACGAAGCTTGCGCAAAAATGAGTCAATCTACGACGACAGATTGAGTAAGGATAACAAAATTCTGGATGATTTCAAGAAAGAGTTGGTGAAAAAAGAAAGACAACTGCACCAACGTGAATTGTTGTTGGCCAATAAAGAATTGAAGGTTACGCAAACACAACAAGAACACCGTAACACGCAACGTGATTTGAAAGAGAAAGAACAAGGGCTGGTCAATGAGCATGTTACTCGCATGAGGGACTTACGGAAACGTGAACAACAACTAGAGAAATTAGTAAAACAAAATCAAGCTGATTTAACACGGATGGAAGAGGAAGTTTCTGCTAAAGAACATTATCTTGAACATCAAGAAAAGAAAATAATGCAAATGCAGAAAGGTTTTGCAAAGAAAGAGAAAGCCATTGCTAAGGATGAACAGGAATTATCAGCACGGGTCGATCACTTGCGAACACACGGAAAGGAAGTTGAGAGACAAGAGAAAGCACTGGAGAAGAAGATTGTTTCACTTGAACAGCGAGAAGCACAGCACGAAAAGCATCTTGCATTGCTCAAGAAAAAAGAACAGAAAGTTTCTCAAGACCTGAAGAAATCATCACGAGCATTGAGTTCTATTGCGCAGCAAGACTTTCACTTGGTAAAAAGAGAAAGAGAAGCTGACCGGAGAGAAAAAGAGCTGCGCGTTACTGGAAAGCAAATTGAAAAACGGTTGAAAACACTTCGGCAACTGGAGAAACACACTGAAGAACGCGATACACACTTACTAGCTAAAGAACGAGAAGTTCACCGACGAGAAGTTGTAGCGCAAGAAGAAGTAGAAGCAAACCAAGCACTGATTGATGAACTTGCTGCTAAGGAAAAAGAATTGATGAAGAAAGAGAAATCCTTGCAACAGCAAGCATCGCGGCATGGCGAAGTGAGTAAATCATTAGAAAAAGAGATTGCGAGCAAAGAAGCAGAGCTAGAGAAATTGTCTGCAGAGTATGAAGCTGCAAAAAATGAGTATGAATCGAGTATCGAAGACGTAGAAGGAACAAAGGCACACTTACACCAGCATAAAGCGTATCACAAACAACATACTGCCGAGTTGAAAGCTCGGGAGAAGGAATTGGCAAAGAAAGAGAAAATCGTTGAACGAGAAATCGCTGCATTGGAAGCACGGGTTGAGAAGAGAGAAGGTTCTATCGACGCTGAAGTTGCAAAGCGCGTTAAAGCTGAGACTGCTGCACTTGCGAAACAACAACGCGAGTTTGCTTCAGCAGAGAAGAAGTTCATTGAATGGGAAAGAGCATTGGAAAAGAGAGAAGAGAAACTAGGAGTAACACATTCACAATTAAAACAAGATATTGCGAAGTACAAGAAAGCAAAAGTGCCTGTACAGCAAGTTGAAGACTTGACAGAGGAACGGAATGTGCTGCTTGCGCAGGAAAAGGAATTGCGCGCTCGGGAAAAAGAGGTTGACAAACGAGAGCGGAATATTCAAGCAGAGATTGAACGGCAAGCAAAAGATGCTACCAGAACACTGCGGCGAGCGCAGAAGAAAGAAGATGAACTCGCCGGAATTCAAGAAGATATGGAGAAGCAGATCGATGAGTTACAGCGACGAGAAAAGACGCTTATTGAGAACGAGAAAAACTTGAAAGGGCAGATAAAGAAAATTGACAAAGCTCCAGGGAAAACTCACCACAAAGAACTTTCAGAGCACAAGAAGAAGCTTCAAAGAGACTTGGCTGCAAGTTTGAGAATGCAACGACGCGTTGAAGACCGGGAGAAAGAACTTGAGAAAAAACATGCTCGGTTGAAAGAGCGAGAAGAACATCTGCATCAACAAGTTGCAAAAACCATTCAAGATTATGCTGCGAAGGAAAAAAGACTTCAGAAAGCAGAACAAGCACTGCACAAACGTGCAGAAGTTGTACGCAAAGGAGAAGCTGGAATGAAATCGCAGCTCAAGGAACTAGAGAAAGAATTGAAGCAGCGCGAAATAGAATCACGGGCCAAGATTGCGGAATATGAAAAGGAAGTAGCGCTTTCGCAGAAGGAATTAGAAAAGGCTGCGCAGGAGAAAACTAAGGAATTGGTTGCGATTGAGAAAGATATTGCTATTCTTCAAAAGAAACGCGCGCAGGCTGTAGAAGAAGCCAAAGCGAGTGAGCACATCGTCGAGGAAACAGCGCATAAAGAAGGAAAGGCGCGGAAGCAACTTGATGCGAAATTGAGACAGTTTGATGAAAAGATTAGAAACTTGAAAGCTGTTGAAGATACGATACGGGATAAAGACAAACTGATTGGGAAGAGAGAGCAGGAATTGAAAGATCGCGAACAGCAATTGTTGGAAGTGAGCGATCAAGTTGAAACGCTTTCAGAAATTCGGCAGAAGCTTGAGAAGAACATGCTGTCGCACAAGAGAATCTCGCAGCTGATTAAGGAAACGCATGGACATGTGAAGAAAGGAAAGTTGACAGAAGCAAGTTATAATTATGAGTTAATTAGAGAGTTGTATCAGTATCTTGGTAGTGAGCATAAGGACAAAGTGAAGGACGACATTCTGGCTTTACACGATCAGATAAAACAAGCAGCTACATAATTATTGAATTCGAACTTCTACATAGCGGCCGTGGCCTTTTAGTTGTAATTGAAGTGGTGCTATATCTGCATCTTCAAAGCACTTTGCCGAAGCAATCGAATCAATATCCATTACTGTTTTGATTTCTATTTTTCTGAAAACGCCGTCACCAATAAGGAAGATGGCATCTGTTTCTGGATCAGATGTGATTGCATCGCTTACTAATGCATCATTGGCAGCGTCCACTCTACTTGTATCAAATGTACCATAGAAACATACTTTGCTGACTTCTGGTGGGAGAGTGTAGGTTGCGGTGTTGATCGAACCTGTTTTGAGAGCAGTTGTTATGAGATCGCCAGAAACATCCTTGTCGAATTTTGAGAGACGGACATTGCCGCCAAGCTCTGTGATCTGTTGAAAGCCAAAATAGCCCAGGCCGACAATCAAGGCAATTATTATTGCAGCCATGATATAGGTAAAGACTTGGCCTTGGATCTGAGCTTTCTTCATGCACTGATTCTAGAAATACTTGTTTTTAAAGCTTCTTAATGAGATTGCCTTCTATTCCTATAGTATTGGGGAGGAATTGCTCGATTGCGTACTTGTTTGCGTGGAAATGAGGAGTTAGTTCAGTAGCTGTATAAGAGCCGCCGAACCACGCCAAGAAAGGAAGGAGCTGATCTGCTGCATACTTATCTGTGCAACCAGGGCTGCTGATTTCCTGGACTAGTGCTTCTGCAGCTTGCTTGCCAACATCTTCTGCTGGAAGTGATTTTTTACCTAGCATACTTGCACCAAGAATGACTGGATTGAGATGGCTGACTTCGCCTTTTGTTGCAAAGGATGCAAATAAGGTTATGCCAGAACCTGTCTCGGACTGGCTGTAGGTTGTTTCGATTCGTGGTTGGATGGGAAGAGTGTGTTTTGTGCCAGATGCTTGGCGCTCTGCAACGGTTCTGGATTGTAAATCGAGAGAAGCGTGGGAGATGCCGCGGATACTTTGGAGTTCTCCTTTTTCTACGAGCTCGATTGGAAGCGGGTCTTTTTGCTTAATGGTGATTTCTATTTCGCCTTGCGCAGTCATGTATCCTCGACGAAGTAGCTTGAGTTCGATATCTGCGAATTTTCTTAGCTGTGGGAGAATGACGTGATTGATGTATGCTGTTTGCGGAGCAAAAGGAACATCGGTACCGCCTTTGAGTTTTATTTTTACGCGGGGAACGAGCATCGCTGGAAGTAGAAGAGATTGAAGGACAAGCATTGTGCTGCCTGCTGTGCCAACTTCACCATTTATTGTGCAGGATTTGATTTGCTTGGGATAGAACTCTAGAGTTTCTGAACCAATAGTTGCGTCAATCGCTGTTGCGTTGCATAATTTCTGAAGTGCTTTGATTGCGGCAACGTGCTGGGCTTTGAGCCCTGGCTTTTGCCTGCCATGTCTGATATTTGTAGCGCGGAACGGCTTGCCTGTTGCAGCTGATAAGGCGAGTGCGGTACGAATGATTTGGCCGCCGCCTTCACCATGCGAACCATCGATTTCGATCATACATGCAGTGCAGATTTTCGTTATTTAATGATTTGCAAAGGTTTATAAGAGTCGCCCTTTATAAAGGAGGTAAAAGAGGATGATACGGTATGCAGTAGCTGGTAAGCGAAGCTTTCGAAAGGGTAGCGGGCTTACCTACAAGAAGCCGAGTTCTGGCGTGCTGTTTTTGTATGTGAGCGCCCCTTCACAAACAGAAGTCAAGAAGATTTCTAGGGATTTTTCGCTAGGCAAAGATGTGCTGACACTTTACAAAAAAGAAGGATTCTCACGAATACTGAGCTTGAAGCCGTTTCAATTTGTGATTCGCGATTATTTTGTTGAGAAACAATCGGTCAAACGTGCACGATTGCTCTTTGTTGTTCGTGATAATGTGTTTATCATTGTTTCTGATGGGCGAACCAAATATTACACAGCATTGTTCAACAAAATCGCTGATGATATGAAAGATAATAGAGTTAAGACAGTGCCACACATGCTGCAGAGCTATTTGCTGCAAGACATTGAAGACAATTACGATGTGCTGGAAACAACAGAAGAACATATTACAGAATTAGAAGCTCAGGCTGCTAAAGGAAATGGGAAGGTTAGCCTGAACAAGATAATTGCGCTGAAGAAAAACTTGTTTAAAATGAGCAGACAGTTTCAAGCGAGCGCTAAAATCCTGAGTACAATGCGGAGACAAAGTACAGTTCACATGGATAAGAAGACAGCAGACGGATTTGCTGAGTTGCACGATATGTTCTTACATCAAATAGATGTTGTTGCGACACAAAAAGAAATGGTGTCGGATGTCATTTCTGTGTATTCTACAAATATTTCAAACAAGTTGAATACTGCATCCAATGAATTAAACATACGGATGAAGCGCATCACGTCATACGCACTTATTATTATGATACCAACGCTGATCACCGGTATTTACGGAATGAATTTTAGATTTTTGCCATTGGCGGATCATCCGCAAGGATTCTTGATCATGATTATATTGATGGCTATTTCTGCAGTGCTGCTGGTTAAGGAGCTCGGGCAGCGAGATTGGTTGTAAGAGAAAACTTGGCTATTCATTTTGGTTTTCTTTCGAAACTTTAGTTTCATAAACCTACCAAAATAATAAAAGGAAAAAAGATACGGTGAATTGAGAGTGTGTGTCGCACTTGTCCATACCACTGGACACCCGTGCCCAGGAAGTATATAAAGGATAGGGTGGTTCACATATAATTACCCCAACCAAATAAAATATAAAGAGAAAGAGCCTGCCAGATAGTGCGTAACTTGCAGCTTGTTTTTTTCTCTGACATATTAGCAACGAACGAGGTGGAAAATGAGAAAACTAGTAGTGATAACTTTGGCAGCAATATTTGCAATTATGCTAGCAAATGTTGTTGTCGCAGTAGATAACGACTTTAAGACACAATTGGTCAAAGTGACCATACCTGCGAGTGCCGATAGCGCGAATGATACATCATTCGACCCTGTCGACGAGGATTCTACGATTGCCATTATTTCCGGCATTACGCAGCATGCAAAAGGATGGACTTCATCGTCTAATCAAGCACCAGATGATACCTCTGCAACTGTTGAACTTGTTAACGGCGATACATTGATCGCGACAAGATCATCAACGATTGCACAAACAGACGATGTTTGGGTATTATTGATTGAATACACCGGTGCACCTGGCGGCGACAACGAAATTATTGTTCGCGACCGAAGAGTTCATGACTGGGCAGCTGGCGTTACCAACGAAAACTACACTATTTCAGGTGTAACGGATATCAATGATGTTGTTGTGTTCAACGCTGGTACTGAGAATTCCAACACAGGAAACTCACAGTATGATCGGGGAGACGTTCGATCACGCATTGACACTACTACGCTTGTCAAGATGAAGCGTGGTGATGGTGCTGGTGCAATACGGACAAGCCATCAAGTTGTTGAGTTTACTGGTTCTAACTGGAATATCCAATCCGGAACTGCAACTCCTGCACAAGATCCTAGCGGAACTGATGTAACAATTACTGCAGTCAGTGACATCTCGGATGCATGGGTCTACTTTACGTGGTGGACACAAAGTGCAAACCTTGATGAGCGAGGACACCGAGCATGGTTGACATCGACAAGCAACTTGCGTATCCAAGAACACGCATCAGCTACAGCAAGCAAGAGCTTGCAGTGGTACGTTATTGAGAATGAAGACTTGAACGTACAAACTGGTGCAGCTGACAACCAGTTCAGCGGTTCGACTAGTGCAACCATTTCAGGATTTACTGCTGTTGCTAACGAGACAAATTCGTTTGCATGGGTAACTGGAATGACGAACGGCGGCGGTAATGCACACCCACGTGATATGTGGCAAGCAGAATTGAGTAACAGCACTCACATAGCGCTTGAACGTGGACGCAGTGGTCAGAACTTGGACTACCGGTACTTTGTTGTTGAATTGCCAACATCTGATGGCGATACAACACCAGAAGTGACTGTCGATGCAGATCCAACAAGCGGCGTTGCAAACTTGGAAGTTGACTTCACCTGTGATGTTGTTGGTGGCAACGCACCATTGGACTTTTTCTGGACCTTTGGTGACGGAGCAAACAGCACTGATCAAAACCCAACACATACATACACCAGTGGAGGAAACTACACTGCAGAATGTACAGTGACGGATGACGACAGTGATCAGGACAGTGACTCTATTGTTATTGAAGTGGAAGCTGACCTAACACCAACTGCAAGTGCTTCGGCAAGCCCGACTAGCGGTATCGCACCACTAGAAGTTGACTTGATGTGTAGCGCAATAGGCGGAAATCTGCCTATCACCTCCTATAGCTGGACTTTGGGTGACGGTACAAATAGTAGCGTACAGAACCCAACGCACACCTATAGTGCCGGTGTTTACACGGCAACGTGTACTGTAACCGACGTTGATGGTGATGAGGATAGCGATGATGTTGTTATTAACGTAACAGCAGACTTGACGCCGAGCGTAACAGCAAATGCAACACCAACATCTGGTGAAGAACCACTGCTTGTTAACTTCGACGCAACTGGAACTGGCGGAAACCCACCATTAACATACTTTTGGGATTTTGCCGACGGAAGCAACAGTAGTAGCGAAGACCCAAGCCACACGTATACCAGCGCAGGAACCTACAATGCGACAGTAACTGTAACAGACTTTGACGGCGACCAAGATAGCGACGTTGTTGTTATTACTGTAACAGAACCTGATTCGCAACCTGTAGCAAATGCGACGGCAATACCAACAAGTGGATCGGCTCCATTGAACGTGAGCTTCACGGGAGGAGTTACTGGAGGAGACGCACCGTTCACATACTTGTGGACGTTTGACGACGGAACCAACAGTACAGACCAGAACCCAAATCATGTCTACAGCAGTCCAGGAAACTATACTGCAACCTTTAAGGTAACGGACTTTGACTTGGATATGGACACCGACACTGTGTTGATAGTGGTAAGCTGAACACCCAACTGAGGCTTCGGCCTCATTTTTTTCTTTTTTATTTCTTAGTTTTTTATTGAAACCAAAACAACCTACGGAGGAGTATACAATGAACAAGAAAATATTGTTAATATTAGGTGCCATGATGATTATGGCGGCAATGGCGATAGCTGTACACGCAGCTTTCAACGCAGTAGACACCGATGGATGGAACATGTATACAGCAGGATCGTGTACCTATTTTGACCAAAGTACTGGAAACCCACTTGGCACAAACTGGGACTATTGTACAGGGTCGCACTCGATGCGAGAATTTGCTGCGTCAGGAATCTATTGCTATAGCTTCCCTGCAACAATTGATCCCTTAGTTGGATACTGCTCAGGTGGTCGCTTCATAGACTACTGAGACTAAAATACTTTTTTTCTTTTTTTTCCATTATCTTTATAAAGGAAGTCTTGTTCTGATTTTGGCATGTTACACGAAGAACTCAGGGAAAAATTAGTAGACGAAGCATTCACAGATATTATAGGGCAGGATGAAGCGAAGAAACAGCTGAAGTCTGCGCTGTTTTCGGGCAGGCATGTTATTATCGAAGGGCCGCCTGGTATCGGGAAGACGACGATTGCGAAGAATGTTGCTGCGCTGTTGAAAGATATTGAAGTGGCGGATTGTAATTTTCGGTGTTTGCCTTCGAAGCCGTTGTGCCATGAATGTAAAGCTGGTGGTACGCAAGGAACTCGAACGCTGAAAGCGCAAGAGAGATTTGTACGTATACAGGGAAGTCCTGACTTGACAGCAGAAGATTTGATTGGGGATATTGATCCAATTAAGGCGTTGGAGTTTGGACCGAGCTCGCTGGAAGCGTTTACACCTGGTAAAATATTTCGTGCTAACAATGGTGTGCTGTTTTTTGATGAAGTGAATCGGAGTCCTGAGAAGTTGCAGAATGCATTGTTGCAAGTTCTGGAAGAGCGGAAGGCAACAATCGGAAGCTATGCTGTTGATATTGATGCTGATTTTATATTCATTGGAACGATGAATCCGCAGGATAGCAATACTGAACAATTATCTGAAGTGTTCTTGGATCGATTTGATGTCGTGCAAATGACATATCCGGAGACAGATGAGCTTGAACGGGACATTGTGTTGGCCCGGGGACAGAAGCTTGTTTCATTTCCAGGAGATTTGTTAGAGGAAATGGTGCGGTTTGTGCGGTCATTTCGGCATCACAAACAAGTTGTTAAGGCGCCGGGTGTACGGGCAAGCATTGGATTGTATGATCGTGCGCAAGCAAACGCTGCGCTCGAAGGAAGGCAAGAGGTAACGGCAGAAGATGTTGCTGATGCCGTGTTGAGTGTTTTGGCGCATCGGTTGGAGTTGCATCCATCTGCTAAATTTACTATTTCACCACGAGATTTCTTGAGAGACGAGCTGAAACGGTTCTATGAAGCGCCGAGCACTGATGCAAGTGGTGGTTACCTTTGACTCCAGTGTTGAAGAAGTACAACACATAGATGAACTTGACGGGGCGTTAGCTTCGAATCCTGATCAAGAACGGTTAATGCATTCTGTTTTGGATAGTGATGAAGAGACGATTGCTGAAGGAAAAATAGTTTTGGATGCAGTCAATCAAGGAATTAATTCTTTAACGCCAGATATGTTATTTGAGAAGCTGGTTACTGACTACAAACAGGCAGAGAAACTGTTCGGGGAGACAATTTTGCGGGAATCAACGGGTTATGATCCTAATTACATTCAGAAAAATATCAAGATACCAGAGTTTCGGAAAGAATTGCGGAATAGACTGGATCAATTTTTTAAGAAGTTGAAGGATGACAAGATTATTGACAAAGAAGGGGTATTTACTGACGATGCGCTATCCTTGGCGTCGTTTGTGTTGTACACTGATGAGCTCGACACTCTTGTACCAAAAGGAGCAGGGGCTGAGAGATTTCGGAAAAGCAAAGATGCGTATGGAATTAAGGAACAGACCAAAGCATTTACGAAAGATCGGTATCGGGATTTGGCGCTGCGAAAAAGCATACGGAAGGCAGTTGGGCGGGGGCACTCTGCAGTTATCCGGGATGACTTAGTTGCGTTTGAGCGGGAAAGTAGAGGAAAAAGCTATGTGATCTATGCGCTGGATGCATCAGGAAGTATGAAAGGCGATAAGATTTCAAATTCAAAACGTGCAGGGGTTGCGTTGTCATTTCGGGGAGTTGAAGATAGGAATGAAGTTGGACTAATTGTGTTTGGAGATGATGTACATATCGCGATTCCGCCATCGAAGAACTTTCCGCAGCTGCTCAAGGAAATTGTGCGAGTACAAGCACGGGGGCAGACTGATATTGGGAAAACGCTGCTGCGGGCGATAGATTTATTTCCACGAGAACCAGGAACAAAACATATCATGCTCATTAGTGATGGATTGCCTACTTCAGGGAATAGACCGGAGAAAGATGCTATTGAGGCGGCGTATCAAGCGAAGCAGCAGGGAGTTACGCTTTCTGTAGTGGGAATACAGCTGGACAAGAAAGGAAAAGAGCTGGGAGAGAAGCTGGCCCAGATCGGAGATGGAAAGCTTTATGGTATACAAGAATTAAAAGATCTACAACAAATGGTACTACAAGACTATCAGTTCATCCAAGAGGCACAATGAAAATACTGGCATTTACCGATACACACAGTAATAGAGAAGTGAAGAAGAAGTTGGAAGCGAAAGTAGAGAAAGCTGATATTCTGGTGTGTTGCGGGGATTTTACTGTGTTTGGGGACAAAGCACAGAAAGAATTGCGCTGGATGAACAAGTTTGGGAAGACTGTTGTGCTGGTGCATGGCAATCATGAGAATAATGTTGATTTCAAGAAAGCGCTTGAAGGGCTAGATAATATCAAGTACATTCACAAAAGCGTGTATGATGCTGGACAGGTCGTGTTTATTGGTTATGGTGGAGATGGGTTTTCTCTTGAAGATAAAGAGTTTGAGAAATTTGGGAAATCATTGGTGTTGCCCGATGATAGGAAGCTGGTATTTATTACACATCAACCGCCGCACAAAACTAAACTGGACTGGATCTGGGACCATCATGGGAATAAGAGTTATCGTAAATTTGTAGAGAAAGCGCAGCCTGATTTGCATATCTGCGGGCATTTGCATGAAAATGAAGGTCGGGAAGACAAGATCAAGAAAACTGTTGTGTTGAATCCAGGACCAGAAGGAAAATTTATTTCCGTTTAGACTTCTTTTTACCGTATTGCCAACCTTTGCCAGGAGAGTACTGCCATTGCTCGTTATCTTCGTGTGGCTCAGGTTCTGTTGACTTTGATTTTGGCTCGTCAGGTTCTGGTTCAGGAGTGTAATCGATGTCTTCTTCTTTCTTGCTAATTGAAATGTAACCGCGCTGGACCATGAAGCCGAGTGCACCTATTAAGAGAAGGATGACTATTACAATGACAATGATGAGTACCATGCCAACACTAAATCCGCCGGATGAATCTTCCTCGATAAGCGTTTCTTCTTCTGGGGTTTCTTCTTCGTCACCATCACCCTCTGCTGCGGCTTGCGCAGCCACTGGCGCATCTTCAGTTTCTTCTGGTTCGTCGTCAACGTCTACACCTATTGCAAATGTTGAGAACCCTGGCGAATCTGCTTCGTAGTTATAATTTAGAGTGCTTGAACCGGTTTGGCGCGTAGCCAACGTGTTCCACCTACTGTTCCGGTAACGGTAAAGAGTCACGTCGTCTTTCGTTGCGCCTTGATCAGAGAGCCACTTCTTTTCAACTTCGAATTTGAACGCTGCTTCGTTAATATTTGAACTTGATATTCCTGACGTAGTCACGTCAATGTACTGGAATACTTTGAAACTTGGCGTGCTAATACTGGATGGCTTTGCTTCTAGTGCAGTTACTGCAAAGTTTACGTTGGTTGCTAGTACGCCAAGCTCGAAAGAAATTTCGGAAATTGGAATACCATCGCGGCTTACTTCAACAACGGTTTCACCAGCTGCGAGTTCATTCCAGAATCGAGAGTACTTAATGCCAGCGGTTGTTGTCGTGCCGCCGCCTCCGCCTGAGGAGGAACTGCTACCTGATGAACCAGAGCTTGAGGAGCTGCTATCGTCATCCTCGTCTTCTGTTTGGGTGTTGTTTGCCCAGTTTGTCAAGCTGCTCGAGCCGATGAAGCTTTGGTTTTCTTTTTCTGCGTCATCGCGGGTTGTTATGAAGTAAGAATAATCTGTATCTGCGTCGTCGTCGCTGATTGTAGTTGTGCAGGTAACTGCTGTGCAGGACACTGTTTTTTCCAGTGTCATTAAGTCGACTAGGTATGATGAATTGAAACGGTTGCTGAAATTCACATCAGCTTTTTCATCCAGATAAATGCGGTACGTAATGCCGAGGTCGGCGTTGCCTGCGATGTCACGGGTTGTTCGATTCCAGACAAGAGTTGTTGTTCCATTAACAGAAGAAACTGTTAAGTTGCCTACTGCTGCCGGAGCGAGCGTGTCGTTGGCAAAGCCAGAATCATTGCGAGAGCGTGCTGAAGTGTTGACATTGCCAGCTGAATCGATCATGACAATGCTGTAATAATATGTTGTTGCATTTGATGTTGAGTTATCTTCAAAACTTGTTACGCCTTCTGGCGTTGTAAATAATAATGAGCCGAGATTTGATGAATTGATTTCAGTTGTGTCGCGGTAAATTCTGTAGGTAACTGCTGATTCAGAATCGTTTGCAGACCAGGAAAGTTCGATATTGCCGTCGAGATCAGAGTCGATAGCGTTGACGTTGGTAACTATTTCACTTGGAGGTGTTCTGTCGAGCGTGAAGTTGACATAACTTGTGTTTGTTGTTCCGATGCTGTCGTTTGCTGTTATCAGGAACTGGTAATCTGAGTCATTTAGTGCGGAGATATTTACGAATGTGAAGTGAGTTTCGTTACCTGTGTTGTTGAAACGCGTGTCATTGATAACTGTTGCGTTGATTCTAAATGCGTCAGTTGCTGTTCCTACAATGGTTGCTGTTGTAACATTTGCATTTGTCAGAATAGATGGTGTTGTAATGATAATAAACGGGTCCCGATCGTAGCGCAAATTCTGGTATGTGGTTGCGTTGCTGTTGCCAGCTAGATCTGTGATGTTAATTGTAAGGTTAAAAATTCCTTCTGTGAGACCAGTAAATGACGACGCTGTAAGAGTTGCATTGTAGTAGCCGCCTGCCAACACCGCAGAGATGTTTGCGTATGCAGTAGAGAATGTGCCATTGTCTAGCCGGTATTGTGCAGTTGCGAGTGATGTGTTGCTTGTGCCTGCTGAGAAGTTGATCAGAATACTGTTTGAGAAGTTCGCGTTGAGAACTCCTGTTGATTCTTCAGCTGGTGCGACTAGTGTTAGAGGAGGAACTGAAGTGTCTACGGTGACTGAATAGTTGCCGATTGAAAAATTCTGGATGCTGCCGTTGTTTACACTGTAGCAATTCCAATGTATGTTACCGTCAGGAACGTTCTCTATAGTAAAGTTGTACGAGTTGTCTGGGAATAATGCCGATCCGTTTGTGCTATTGGATTGCCACGCACCAGTAATGTTTGTGTAAAGAGAGACATTTGAAATCGTATCATTTGGTGCAGCGCTTGATGTAGAACAATTGAATACTACGGTTGAAGATGATGAGTAGGAATTGTTTGAAGGGGAGTTTAAGGTCACTGTGGGAGAAATCGCAAATACAAGGAGGCTGAATACTAGAGCAAACACTGCTACGCTCACTACGCTTACACTTACTCTACCACTAACCATTTACTTATGCTTCTTAGTTCTGTGTCTTTTTAAAGGTTTCTTGCTTTTTGGCTTGAAATGCCAAAGAAAGAAGGCTGTAAGTGCTAAGACAGCCACGATCAAGACCCATATGAATGGCCACATACTTCTTGACTCCTGATGAATTTCAGCTGGCTGCTCGACTTCCGGAGGAGCAGGTTCCGGCTCTGGTTGGGGTTGCTCGACTACTGGTTCTTCTGGAAGTGAATCTGCTGAGATTGCGAACAATGATAGGACTGGAGAGATGGCAATGTAGCGGTTGGTTGACATTCGCGCGGTTGGGATTTCAATCCAGCTGGCATCGAAGTAATAGAGAGAGACAGAGTCAGGATCGAGATTGTTGTTGGATGTCCAGGAATTGTTTACGGAAAAGATAATGGTTGCTTCGTCAACGCTGAATTGCTTGTCTGCGGTAACTTCGAAATATTGGAAGGTGTTTTCTAACGTTGTTGGGATAGTGGCTGAGCTTTCTTCTTCGAATGCAATAGTAACTGATTCCACTTCTTGATTTGGGATGATGGTGATGTTTTCAGCTGCAAATTCTTCTGAAACAGTAAAGGAGACACCTTCTACTGGAATGGAAGAGAAGAATCTGGATGAAGATGCTGCTTGTGTAGCGAGTGTTGCAGAGCCGCCCCCACCACCTCCACCGCCGCCTCCACCACCACCGGAACTGGAAGTGGTTAAGGAAGAACCGTCGCAATCGTTATCAACGCCGTCGTTTGCAACTTCGGTTGCGCCTGGGTTAACGTCGAAATCAGTGTCATCGCAGTCTGTACCTGATGCACATGAATCTGTATAATAACCGTCTGCGTCGGCATCAGCGCATTGTTCTGTGACGCCGGAGAAACTCAGGCCGGTGATAAGATACAGAGTGTCGTTTTGGGTTAATGTGCATGAATACGATCCACTGGAACCGGGGCAGGTAAGTGATGTTTCTGATGCGGCGTTGCAACTGAAAGAAACATCAGCGAGATCTGTGATTTCTGCGTCATGAATACAAATCGTGTTGATTGAATTGTTGATGTTGTCTATTGTGATATTCTTTGTTGTATTTTGTTGATCGCTTTGGATACCGTGCACGATCATGCTTCCTCGTGGACTTGTATTGTTTTGTATTTGCACGGTGACGTTTGCGAGATTCAGGGTTGCGTTAGTGAAATTCCAGGAGAAGGTAACAAATGATCGGGTTTGATTGCTGACATTTATTGGAAGTGTGTCATTGAAGATTTGAGTTAAATTAGAGGTGCCGTTTACAGAAACGTTGATGTTGGCGACTGTTGTGTTGACAAGGGTTTCATTACCGACAAGATAATCTGCGGTGTCGTTAATGCCATCGTTGTCGTCGTCGATATCGAGGTAATCTGGCGTGCCGTCGTTGTCTGCGTCTGGTCTATCTATGACAGTTACGGTAAATGAGCCGAGAGTTGATGCTGTGCCGTCTGATACATTGAGTTGAACGTCGAAAGTTCCTTGGTTTGTTAAATTAGTGAGCCAGGAAAAATTTCCGTTGTCGTTGGCGAAGCGGGAGTCGTTCAGGGAATAGGTGAGCCCGTCGCCATCAACATCAGATGCAGTTGGTGTGAAGTTGAGCCACTGAGTTTCATTTACTGATAGATCTGGTGTTTCAATAGCTGGCGCGTCGTTGATGTCTGTTACGGTTATGTTGATAAACGCGGTTTGGTTTTGTGAATCTGCGATTGAGAAATTAAGATGGATGTCGCCGGTGAAATTTGCTAGGGGGGTGAAGGTAACAGATCCGTTACTGGAAATTGGAGCGAGGGAAGAATTGCTGGTGTATGTAAGCGGGTCGTTATCTGCATCAGACGCGTTTAGGTTGAAAACAATTGATCCGTCTTCAGGCGCTGTTTTGTTTGTGGCGTTAAATGTGGGGAGTTGGTTTGTGTTTGAGATGACGAGTGTCCAGTTTCTATGCCGAGTTGCGCTGCCGTCTGAAAGAATCGCGGTGATGTTGTACGTACCGGCTGACGTGTAGTTGCCTGTGAAGGTGTAGTTTCCACCTGATTGAACATTGGACGCGTTGACGTACCAGGTTACTGTTACTGCATCGTCTTGATCGTCGCTTGATGTGACGTTGAAATCTTGACTCGATGGTTCAGAAATAGCAAGATCGGTGGATGCAGGGAGGGTGAGAGTGAAGTTAGGGGCAGAATTGTTGAGGGAAATTGTTCTGACAGCAGAGATACCTATTAAGCCCGAGGTGTCGTTGCCGAATACTTGATACGTGAAGGTGCCGGCATCGGGCAACGTGATGTTGACGCGCCACAAGTTAGCGGAGAGGGACATTGAAGTATTTGTTCGCGTTGGGCCGTCGGTGAGTTCAAGATAGGCCGAGGTTAGTAACTCGGATGCGTTAGCGACAAAAGTTTGATTGCTGTAATTTGTGCTTAAACTATCTGCAGGGCTTGTGGGATGGAATGTGATTGTAGGAGTTGTGTTATCCTCTGCAAGGATTGCTTCGTAGATACTTGGGCGATAGAAGATTCTGTTAGAGCCGGATGAATCGTTGATTGGTGTTCCTGTGTTGTTAAGACGCTGAAGCATCTCTTCAGGGGAAGGAATGCGGTTCTCATTGTTGCGGATGTATTGGTTAAGGAGGGCGAACATACCAGAAACATGAGGAGCGGCCATTGATGTGCCAGACATTACTACTGTACCGCCACCGTCGTTGAGTGAGGTGATTGAGGATCCAGGCGCAATGAGATCTGTGATGTTGTGGC
The DNA here is from genome assembly GCA_028279045.1 of Candidatus Nanoarchaeia archaeon. Classification (GTDB taxonomy): domain Archaea; phylum Nanobdellota; class Nanobdellia; order Woesearchaeales; family UBA10216; genus JANQSZ01. Next base: position 19,795 of record JANQSZ010000011.1, read on the forward strand.
GGCTGCTGAACGCTGATACTGCATCTGATTTAGTTGAAGATGAGACAGCAGTAGCGTTGCGGATGCATGCAGGACCTGAGATGCCGGTCCAATTGTATTCATTGCCGGCTGAGGCGACGACAGTAATGTTTGCTGCGATTGCGCTGTTGACAAAAGATGTTAGGGAATTTGTGGCGTCGCACCAGTTTGATTCATTTCGGCCGTCTCCGAGGCTCATGCTGATGACAGTAATATTGAATTTGGACGCGTTGTAGACACACCAATCCAATGCGTCATCAACATTAATACATAAAGTTCCAGCTGGGTTGCAGGCTTTCAATGCAATGATTGAAGCATTGGGTGCAATACCCTTGTACATTGGATTCATGGAAGCGATGATGCCAGAAACATGAGTACCGTGACCGTTGTCATCAATTGGGTTGTTATCGTTATTGAACACGTCATAGCCGCCGGGAACTTTTGTGCATGCACCGGAAGTGAACTCGCCCTCGGTACAGCCACCGAGATCTGGGTGGGTATAGTCAACGCCGGAATCAATGACGCAGACTGATTGGTATAGGCCAGTGATGTTGCCGAGCGGATTTTCGTTTTTGAACAACCGCCAGGTTTCGGTCGCATTTACTAGAGAAGCAGAGTCGTCAAGATGGAGCTTGTAGGTTTTCTTAGGATAAATTGCTTCAACATGCGGGTTGCGCATGAGTTCATCAAGCCCGTCTTGAGTAACTTCTCCAGAGAATGCGTTGATGACATTGTACTGAGATTTGAGTGTGAATGAACGCTGATCGAGACGATTCAGTGTGTTGGACTGCATGGCTGCTTTGTTTGAGAAACGCTGGATGCCGAGTACCCGGGTGTCTTTGGGGTCGCGGAGCTTGACTACAACGTCCACTGTTTCTGCTTTTTCCAGTGAGTCCTGGATCTCAGGGACGACAAGAGGTTGCTCCTGATCTTGAGCGACAGCGACGGCTACTAGAATTAGAAAGATAATACCAATATACACTTTCATACCCTAATTTTGGGTATCGGTGTATTTATTATTTTGGTTTATTTCTTCGATTTTTTGCCAGATGGCTGTTTCTTGTTCATAAAGAAGTACACACCAGCGCCAATAATGACTGCTAGTACGAGTATGATTATGAGCATGTTTGAGCCGCCTTCTTCCTCAGTTTCTTCAGGCTCTTCTGCTTCAGGTTCTGGCTCAGAAGGTGGGGGCGGAGGTGGAGGAGGAGTACAGTCAGCAGCACAGTTGTCTGAGTTCTCTGAACCCTCACAGGTTCCGTCACCACAGGAAATAGTGTGAACGTTTACGTTTGCTTGGTTTCGGCCTTGGCCGGATGAATCAAAATAGATTGCATCGAAACCGTAATCGCCATCGGACGTGCCGGATGGCATTGTTACTGTAAGCGTAACAGTTGGAGATGCGCTTGAAGTTGTAAAACTGAAGCCGTGTCTGTTTGAGCCGGCGTTTCTATAGGATGTTGCGTCTTTGCCGCCTTCTGCGCCAGAGACATCCCAAGATTGTAGGTTCCAGCCAGTAGGAATTTGATTTTCAATGGTGAATGTTTCACCAACAGCAGTATTGGATACTTTCATAGAAACCTTAACTGTTTCACCAGGTGCTGGTCTGGATGGATCGAACGATTGTGATACATCAGCTGCGAATACTCCTGGTAATATGAACAATGCAAGTGCCAATACTAATATTTTTTTCATCATTTCCTCCTAGGCATAAAATGCGCGAATTAAATCAATAATGTCAAATGCTTCTAATTCCGATGTTCCGTCGTAGAACTCTCGGATGGAATCAATAAGTGCGAATGCAGATGTTGCTCCTTCTGCTTCACCGGCGATTGCGAACATGGACAAGCTCTCGGTAACAGCTGTGTATTCCACTTCGTCGCCTGTGCTTACCTTTGTTGTAGGGAGTGCTTCCCAGTCATTACCAACATTGTGGTAGAGTACAACTGAGTTTTCCTTGACTCCTTTACTGTCAAACCAGGATCGTGGTACAACGAATCGAATTTCCATGTCTTCAATGTGTTCGTTTCTGATTGTTTGTGGAGCAATCAAGATGTATCGGTAGACATCGCGAGTGTCGGTATCGATCTTGTTTCTTAGGCTTGCACCGGCAGTTGTCTTTGCCACTAAGATGCGAGCACCGGACACGCTTTCGCCTGCCTTTGTTTTAATTGTTAATTCCTTAACACCAGTATCCTTTGACTTGGTGAAGGAAAGCTTCTTTGACTCGCCAGAACCAATAGCGAAGTTTGGTGACTTCTCGCTTACTTGCGCTGAGCCGCCGCCACCGCCACCACCACCGCCTCCAGAGGAGGAGCTGCTGGATTCTTCTGTGTTTTCAACGCTCACACCAATAACAAGGGTTGAGACGTTTTGAAGACCAGCGGTGTTGGTTGTGTTGAATGTGATATTGTAGAGTCTGTTGTCAAGAGCAGATACATCCCAAGTAGTTGAGAAGCGGCCACCGCCAACAGGGCTTAATGCTGTTGAAGGACCAACGGTTGTACCGAATGAATAATGGAATGAGACATTGCGTGCTGTTGAGTTGTCGACGACATTCACAGCTACAGTTACATCGCCAGCTACATCAGCGCCGCTTGGAGGCTCTGAGTTGTTGTATGCAGGATATCTTCTGTCAACTTGGAATGTGCGAGTTGCAAGCGTGCTTGTGCTTAAGTTGTCGGTTGCGTTGATGGTTAAGTTGTACATACCATCGACAAGTACGCTGAAATTGAACACATCGGATCTGTAATTTCCGTTCACGTCCATGGTAACTGGTGTTGACTTGTACGTACCGTTTTCATAATAGTATACGACTGGTTGGAGTGCGTATGTATCAGTTACGGTAGCGTTGATTGTGATGTTTGTTGCACCAGTTGTGTTGTAATTGTTAATTGGTTGAATGTATGTAACTGTTGGACCGTTTGTATCGATTCGTACGTTGACGATCGTTACTGATGCATTGGAGTTACCAGCGAAATCTGTTGCGTTAAATGTGAAGTTGTACATACCATCTGCAAGTGCAGTGGTGTCAAGAGATCCTGTATATTGATTAGCGGTTGCGGATAACGTTAGCTGAGTCCAGCCAGACATGTTGGATCCGTTGATGTACTTGTACGTGACGTTCTGGACGCCAGAGCCACCATCGGTAGCGGTAGCGTTTACTGTGAGTGTTACGTTCGAAACATTTTGACTTACGATTGGCGAGTTTACAACAACAGCAGGTCGCGTTGTATCGATTGTTACTGATCTTGTTGAAGTAGCAGCGTTTGTTGCGTTATCGGTTGCGTTAACAGTTAAGTTGTACGGACCGTCGACAAGTAAGCTTAATGGTTGAGATACGTTGTAAAAGTTAGCGTTCTTCGTCATGTCGATAACGCCGGAAGTGTTGGTTCCGTTAGTGAAGAAATATTGAACTGTAAGGACTGCGAAGTCAGTTACTGTTGCGTTAACTTGGAAGTCAGCTGAAATATTTGCGCCAGCAAGTGGGTTGTTATAGGTGATTGTAGGAGCAGTTCGGTCAACAACAAGGCTAAAGTTTGACGTGCTGAAGTTTGTTATGCTACCGTTGTCAGTACCTAGACAATTCCATTGAACATGTCCTTCAGGCATACCAACTAAAGTAAAGTTAGTTGAGTTATCAGGATGTGCTGTTAAATTTGATACGTTCGCTTGCCACGTGCCTGTCATGTTTGTGTACAAGGTGATACTTGAGACGGTATCATTCGGAGCAAGAGCGGTAACAGTACAGTTGAATACAACAGGATCATCATTGGTGTAGCTTGTTGTTGCTGGTGTCACCAATGTTACTGTAGGTGCAACAGCAAGAACGTATAAAGATGCTATAACAAGGAATACTGATAAGAGAATACTGTTAATCCAAACTTTGCGTTGTTTCTTCAACCAAACACCTCTTTTAAAGACTCATAAGCAAAAAGTTATTTAATACTTTCGGTTACGATTGAATATGATACGGAACACGAGCAAGAAGAGTGTACTTGCACAACGCGTGAAGACATGTACGACAATGCTTGCTAAGGCACGCGGGCTGATGTTTCGGAAGCCGATTTCTGATGAAGGATATGTGTTTATTTTTGGAAAGGAAGCGAAATGGGAGCTGCACATGCTGTTTGTGTTCTTTCCGATCGATGTACTCTATATAGATAGGAGTAGGACGGTTGTTGATTTCAAAAAGAAACTCATGCCATTTACCTATTATATACCTCGGAAGGCGGCGAGCTATGTGATTGAACTGCCAGAAGGGACAATTTCTGCAAGTAAGACTGCTATTGGCGATAAGATAGAGTGGTAACGTTTATAAAGCGACTCCGGGCTCTAACAGGTAGCGGGGCCGTAGTATAACCTGGCTAGAATGGCTGGCTCCAGTTATGGAGCGCTGAGCGATAAGCGATGACCTAGCAGAAACCAGCAGATGGGGGTTCGAATCCCTCCGGCCCCACGTTTTTTTTCGGCAGAAAGCTATATATTCTGCAGCTTATTTGTAAATCGCACATGATTAACTTGCTAACCTTGAGTAAGGGTATCGTTCTTTGCGTTGTTCTTTTGATGGCTTTGCAGATGGTAAGTGCTGTCAAAGTTGGGATTCTTGTTCAGCATGAAGATGGCGATATGGAAGGCTATTGTGTTGAAGTGGATCAGAACGCTGATGGTTTTGTAACGCTTTCTGAAGTAGATGATCTTGAATTTGCCGAAGTTGAAAATCAGCACATACTTTGCTCAATTGACGAATTTGTTCATTTCAACTGCGAGGAAGGAAGCGAACACTCAATTAGAATTTTTATGCAGAATAGTGGGGAATGGCATAGCAAAGGCATACCTGCTCTAGATGCCGGGGCTACCTGCTATGATTTCAGTTTCAACCCTGCAGATAATCTAGACTTCTATTCATTTGAAACCAACACTTTCACCAATATGAAATACTGCGCTCAGGAAGGAGATGTCATCGGCATCATTGGTGAGCCGAGAATTGGGGGAAGACCGGGTCCGCCGGAATTTGATCTCACACCAAGTTTCGAAGAACTTTGTGCACCATTACGAATTAAAGATGTTACAGCGTCTGTTGATGGAGACAAGAAATCTGCCATCGACGAGCCAGGAGAAACTATACGAAACGTTTTCCCTGGCAGTGAATTGGAGCTCAACATTGAATTGGAGAACATTGGTAGCGAAGAACTTGATCGAAAGATCGAAGATGTTATTGTAACCGCAACATTAGAGGATATTGGAAACGATCTCAAAGAAAAATCAGATGATTTTACGCTGAGAGCTGATGATAATAAAGATGTCACTCTATTGTTTTCGATCCCTGAAACCACAGACGATGGCGACTATGACTTAGTCATAGAACTGGAAGGCGAAGACGAAGAGAACATTGAATTCGAACTGGAATGGGAACTTACCGTCGAGATTGACAAAGAACGCCACAGGCTTCATCTTAGTAATTTTGAAACAACAAAATCCCAATACTGCGCCGGTGAATCAGGGCAAATAGTTCTTGAAATAGAAAATATTGGAGACTCGGAAGAAGAAACCCTGGTTAAGATTTCGGACGGCAGCCGCACTCTTTCAGAACGGATTATTACCCTTAAAGAGAGGGGAACGAGTGCACGGTATGAAGATTCCCTTGCTTTTTCTGTTCCAGATCAAGCAGGGCAGCAGACGCTAACGATCTCCCTTACGTACGGAGATGAATACCTCTCTGAAAGTACCACCTATAGTATTCTTGACTGTTCCAATGCAGTGCCTCAGGAGTTGGTGCACCAATCTGATTCGGAGAATGTCATTGTTGTTGCGCCAGAGGTGACGGAAGCACCGACAACTAGGACAGATAAATTGGGCGATACGAGTGTTTTCATGATAGGGCTTGCTATCGCTAGTACGCTTATTGTTTTCATATTGCTGATCTTGTCCATCCTGAAAAAAAAGTGATTGGGTGGGCAAGAATCAAAAAACCATGCTTTTATGCCAAGGTTTATATTCTACCACTTTCCTGCATGGTCTTGAGGTGTCGGAGCGTGAATGAATGAGAAAGATCTGTGTCATAAATAATAAGGGCGGTGTTGCGAAAACAACGACAGCCATCAACCTTGCAGCTGGATTGGCTAGGCAAGGTAAGAATACGATTCTCGTTGATCTTGATCCACAAAATAATATTAACTTGGCTTTGCAAGCCAAAGCAGAATACACTGTTGTGGATGCGATGACTGGCAAAGCGCCGCTATCACAGGTGAAGGTTAATTTAGGGAAGAATCTGGATGTTGTTGCTGCAGAAGTAAGCTTAACACATTTGGAACGGCAACTATCAACGCATGAAGATCCAAACAAGTTTCTGAAAGATGTCTTGGATGATGTTAAAACTTATGACTACATGATTCTCGATTGTCCTGCTTCGATGAGTTTGTTAAACGAAGCGGTGTTGAATTATTGTGAAGAAGCGTTTATTCCAACGTCGACAGACTATCTTGGTTGGGATGCGCTGCAACGAACCATGAACGTTATTGCGAAGATACAAGCACGCGGTAGTGGAATTAAAGTTACCCGGGTCGTACCGACGATGTTTGACAAGCGAAACAAAATTTGCAAAGAGACTTTGGCGCAGATTCAAAACGAGTATCCAGAACTTGCCAGCTATCCGATCAGGATGAATAGTAAGTTGAAAGAAGCACCGAAACATGGAAAGAGTATTTTTAGCTATGCCAAATCAAGTCCTGGTGCGAAAGATTACGGGAGATTAGTTGATGACGTTCTTGCTATGGAAGTATTGATACAGAATTAATTACTTTCGTAAACGTAGAATAACCAGAACTACTGCGAGTGCTGATAAGCCGAGAACAATGTAAAAAGATAGAGTTACTTGAGTTCTCAAGAAGAAAAGACTTACTACAAACAAGATTGCAGCGACGATAATTGTGTTAATTAACGGCCAGATAGATGTTTTTGGATCGTCATGATGTGCAGGTTTCTTTGAAATAAAATAGAGTTTCAAGACTGTTCCAACAACAAGCAAGCCGATAAGAATCCAGAACGTCCAAAGATTGTATGCCTTTAGTGTGTCGAGGATTGGGGCACGGAAGATCCAAACAACAACAAGGATGATGAGTGCAACGATTGCAAAAGGAATTTTCCAGAAAAGAGGGTTGAGCTTAATTTCTCGTGCTTTCTTAGCTTCTTTCTTTGCTGGTTTTTTGGTTTCTTTTTTTGGCTTTTCCTTCTTTGGCTTTTCTTCCTTCTTCTTTTCCTTCGGTTTCTCGGATTGTGGTCTGTATTTGATGTAGCTTAGAATAGCTAAGATGATTAGGATAACTAGGATTAGCCAGAGTAAAGGCGCTATTCCCGGCGGTAGTTTTGCTTCTTTTACCTCTGTTCCGGTTTCGTTTGTTTCTGTATCGTTAACTGGTTCTATAACTGGATCAACATCAATTGTCTCGTTCATTGTTTCATTCACTGCGGTTTGGTTTGTGCTGAGGTCGATGTTTTGAACGATGTAGAGAGATGTTAGGAAAATAAGAGAGAGCATAAGGATAATACCGAGTATTACGAAAAGGACTGTATGATCTTGTGGTTCTTTCTGCTCTTCAGGGAACTTTGATTCCCACCAGAAATTATCTTCTGCATGCTTTTCGACCTTTGCTTCTCGGATTGTTGCTGCATGGCGAGGAGGTGTTCTGTTAGCCAAGGTCACCATAGCAATAATAATGAGGAGAACAATTAACACAAGAGGAAGTAATGGAATTAACCAAATTAGAATTGAGCCATTGTCTTGTGATGGTTGTGGATATGCATAGCAGATAGGATCTGCGTGATATCCAAGAGTTGTTGTTGCGGAGTCTGCACCGTTAAATGATTGTGCAAGGATTTCTACATCGTTATTCCCCTTGACGTCGCACGATGGATTGATTGTAACGTATGCTGCTGCAGTTTCACCAGGGCTTAATCTGAATTGTCGTGGCGCGATTGTTGTAATATCTGGTTGATCAGAAAACAATGTGTACGTATCGGTAAATCCATCAATGTTTCGCACTTCGACTTGATAATAAAATTCAGAACATCGGCAGCCGGTTGTGATAATTGGAGATGCGGTTACTGCTGCATTCTCGCACATGCCAACACGAATGTTTTGTTCAAATGATTTCTTGATATTGAGATCATTGGTAATCGTTGTTTTTACTGTTTCAGTAAGCTGCTTGCTGCAAGGAGCGTTGATAATTTCAGTAAGCACGATTGATTCCTGCGGTTGAAGCACGAATTGTGATGGAACAACTTCGGTTAGTGTGCCTGTTTGTTCTACATCATAGAAGGATGTGAATAATCCAGAATTGATCACGATAATATCGCGGGTCTGGGTATCGCAGCCACAGACGGCAACGCTTTCAGGGCCTGAAGCCTCAAAATCTGCAGGGTTCGCAGCAGCTACTGTGAGCGCTAAGATAACTACTATTGCGATTAGGATTGGTAACCTGAA
>JANQSZ010000008.1 GCA_028279045.1 Candidatus Nanoarchaeia archaeon
GACAAGCACAATGATGTATGCTTGGAAAAGGAGGAATGCAACAACAGAGGAAGCCAGGAAAAGAATAAGTGATGCAAGCACTGCAAAACTTAATGTACCTGCTGGTGTAGCACGGATGTGGCTTAATGCTAGGAGTTCTTCGATGACAGCAGAACGCTTTTCGTCTGGCTTTATCTTGAAAATCTTTTCAGCAATTTGACACCATTGCTCGTACCGAGACATATGACGCGGCATCAATTCGCTCTTGAACTTCTGGTAATTGCTTGTGCGGACAGGTTGATACGATTTACTATCGCTGCTCGTTTCACCTCTTAATCTTGCGAGATACCGCTCACGAAGATCTTCTTGATAATTCTGAACTGTCATTTACACATTGCGCTTTAACCAGGCATTCCATTCTGTCATTATCCGTTTACTTTCATAGGAACCGACTTCGTTCTTTATTCGCTCTGAAATAATATGAAACGCATCATTACTGTTGATGACGAAATCTGCTTCAAGCAACCGCATTTGATTAGATTCTTTTGCAGTTTTGACAAGTTGCTCTTTGATATTGGTACGGAGCATAATGTTATCCCAGATTGCATCCCAACTTCCTGCCCATTCCTTTACTTTACCGCCGATAGACTTTAGCACAGCGGATTCGCCGTTCATCAAATCGGATGAAGCATCGAGCGTATCGGTTACCGAATTATATGTCATCAAGTCGGTAAATCCATTTTCGAGTTGTGGATCTTCTTGCCAAAACTTGCCTACCTCGGTAATTTGAGTGATGCGACGCTTCCTTTCCAAACCGCCGGCGCTCTTGATTGGATTTGCAACAACAATAATGTCTGTTGCTTTGAAACTCGTACGTGGAACTTTCAAATCATTCACAACACGATCAAACACACCATACGGACTGTCGCCGTGAATCGTACCTGCGACCACATTCGCTAATGCACCGATACGCATTGTCTCATACAGAGCAATTGCTTCTGAACTTCGCACTTCACCGATGATCAAGCCGGAATCACCGAGACGCAACGTTGCGCGGATACCTGCATCAGGAGCAATCTCAGAAGAATCTCGTGTTAACGCTGAGGCAACTTGCATCGACTGCACATTATAGCCGAGGCCACGCAACTGTGGAACTGGCAATTCTAGTGTATCTTCAATCGTAATCATACGATACTTACGCATGATCTCAGTCATCAATGCGCCGAGGAAACTCGACTTTCCAGCGCTTCTGGTTCCTGCAATTAGGAACGTACGGGAGCCATCGATAAGAAAACTCAACAATCCACCTGCAAGCGGAGTAATCATGCCATTTGCGATAAACAGAGGAAGTGTCCATGGATTATCACGATGACGACGGAATGCGTATGCTAACCCTGTGGGGTTTAATGGTTTAGAGATGACGGATACACGCGCTCTTGCGCCTGGAACAAATAATTCTGTATCGAGAACAGGATTTGCTTCATCTAGCGGACGGCCAGACATCAAACGGAACTTGGTTGCCCATGATTCTCCCTCGGAAACAGTGGGGAGGATGTTCGTAGAACAATCTTCATACTCATCGTGGACAAGAAAGACAGGAAGACGACCCATCGGACTGTTTACCGTGATGTCCTGCACTTTTTCATCTTGCAAAAGAACTTCAATCAGACCAAAACCAACTGTATATCTGATTAAAATCTGCGTCAGTTGCTCAACTTCTTTTGAACGAAGCTTTAAGCCGCGCTGATCTGCTAATTCTTCGATTAAATCGCGACCTACATTAGAGAATACTTGACGCATACGCTCTGGATCGACAAATTCAGACTCCTCTGGTTTGTGTTCAGAAATAATTTGACGAGCGTAGTCAAGTAATTCATATTTGTCTTCGCTCAGCTTGAATTCTGGCGGAGTAATATGATAGAGTGGACGCACTTGATTTGGAATACGGAAAATGTTCACATCAGTTCCGTTTACATCATAACTATCAAGCTCTTCCCCATTTGGAGGGAAGTTTGCCATCAACCGAACAAACATGAAATCTGGTTTCATCGTCGGTGAGAAAATCTTTCTGTAGACATCTCGGGAACCAACTTGAAAACCTGCAAGATACGGAGAAGCGAGCTGGATTAGTTTTGTTTGCTCAAGAAACTTTGTAAACGATTCAAGAATGACAATGTACCGTTGATGATAGTATTGCTCTGTTTCTGAACCACGCTTTGCTTCCATGTGTTCGTGGCGGATGAGCCGCTTTGCCTGTACGTATGCAGAAATCGGATCTTTGCGCAGTGTATTTGTTACTAAATTCTTAAATTCAGTGTACCGCATTTCAGCTTCGCGCGAATGAGGCTGATCCAAACCAAAAGATTTGAGATCGAAGATATCTCGTTGCCTCACTAGACGGTTGTAGACACCAGCAACTTCTGTAAGAAGACGCGTTTGATCGTAATCATACTCATAATCACGCTTCTGCATGAACACAATTCGTGTTACGCCAGGATTACTGGCTAACCACGTTATCGCGCGTTCCATACAGATCTCAGATTCCTCTAAGCTGGGAAAGAACGGAGCTCGTTCTGCGTTAATTTGGAGAACTGTGTCTTCACCCTCACGAACAATCTCGTAAGTAAGTGACTCACCTGCATTTTTTTGGAGTACTGCCATGAGCGAAACTTTATTATAGGTACATCCTGTAAAATGGCATATACCATTTAAATATCTTGCCTATGGAACAATCGACACAGCACGGAGTGTTTGGGAAACAGCCAGCGCCTGCCCCTGCACCAAGTATTGATGTGAATGAGGTAGTGCGGAGGATTCGTTCTGTAGAACAGCGAATGTCTACGTTGCAGAGGCAATTGCAGGTTACTGAGCAGAACATGATCAGCAATGACCGGGCTCAGCACAGTGAAACTGCAGGTACGCGAAAGGATATTGCTGATCTGCGCAAGGAAATCGAACTTCTGAAGGATGCTATCCTGACTATCACCAAGGAAGTGCGTAAGAGTGCGAGTAGAGAGGATGTCCATGTTCTCAAGAAGTACCTTGAACTGTGGCAACCAGTCAAATTTGTCACGGCAGAACAAGTAGAACGCATTGTGGCAGACGCCCTTAAAAAGGGAAAACCTTAAAAAAGAGATTTTCTATAAGAGAGATATGGTGCTGGGCCACGACAAACCTGCTAATCCTAATGCAGTCCCTACGAGTGAGGTTCATGAGATGCGCTCTCAAGGGATGTCGAACAACCAGATCATACAAACATTGCAACGACAAGGGTTTGACACCCAAAAAATCGTCGATGCGATGAACCAGGCTGAAATGACTGCTGCTACACCACCACGACCGGAAATGCCGGCACCTGACATGAGTGCACCTGCACCAGCTCCTGCACCTTCTTTGGAAGCAAGTCAACCTGACCCGGCATTTATGCCTGAGCAGCCACCGTTTGAAACACAGCAATTTGACACTCCTATCCAGCAATCTGGAATTGATCCACAAATCGAAGAGATCGCAGAAGCAATTATCGATGAAAAGTGGAACGAACTTGTGAAGCACGTGAACAAAATCGTTCAGTGGAAACAAGAAATGGAAGGAAGTATCCATGCACTCGAAGCACGATTCTCCGACTTGAAACAAAGCTTTGAATCACTCCAGCAAGGACTGGTTACGAAAGTTGACGAGTATGATCGAAACATTAGTAATGTTGGATCTGAAATCAAAGCAATGGAGAAAGTGTTTGAAAAAGTACTTCCTGAATTGACCAATAACGTTAACGAACTTTCTCGTATTACAAGAAATCAAAAGAAGTCATGAAATTCTACCGGCGCCGGCCATGAATAGTATGGTGAATGCGCCAATAATGAAAATTAATCCAAGACCAAGTACTTTTGGATTTGTCAATGCCAAGATCACTTGACGTTGTGAATCATCCTGTGTTCCTTCTCCACGTTCATCCAAGAGTTCTTCACCGAATGAGTTGCTTAGCGCAGCAGCTACTATCAGGAAACCGAGCACTAATATCCACCAGATGGCTCTATCGCCACCACCCATCGCTTGGAGAATCTCATTGTTCCCGATGCCCATGAAATTCCCAATCATGTACACGAAGAACACGAAAAAGGCAATGATCAAAAACCACGGCAGCATTGTTTCCACAATACCGACGGATAGCGTGCTAGTTGATGCGAGAATAGCAACAACAAACGCGAGCAACACGTGAATATTCCTATTCTTGAACACGTTTGTTACTTCTAAAATTCCAAACACTACTAGAAAGAGTAAGATCCAGGTAAATATAACTGAAAACTGGTCGAACAATCCTGTATCGAGTAGTGTTGCCATTTACTTAATGGAATCCTTGAAGCCTTTCAGCATGTTACCGAGTCCGCCACCCACAGAGACATCGTCTCCATCAGAGGTTACGAACCAGATGATGATTGCAAACACTAACACTGTGATCAACACAGCGCGGGTATCAGAATCATTAAGGAAATTTAACATTGGAGGGAAGTCCGCCCACCAACCAGCTGAAGCGCCGAAGATGTAAATGATGACAGCGAATGCGCCGATAGCTACAAACCCTGCTAATGACGTGCCGGCAATGTCGAGATTCTTGCCAAACACTCCAACTAAGAGCAATACACCAAGAATTGCTACAATTACGATAGATACATTGGGTAAGGAATTTGTGATGATGTGCACTGGATCCCGCGTTGGCGGAACATTACCGAGATAATGTGGCCAGATCGTAAGAAGTGACAACACAAGTGCAACAACAACGTTGAAATTCTTCTTTCCCTCGCCGATAATCTTGGTTTTTTGTAAAATTGCGAAAACGAGTGTAAACACTAAAATGAATGTTAATAACGTTTCAACTTCAACAATACGATTGATGCTTTCAATTACGCCTGCTAACCCGATATTCTCTGCCATTTACTTCTCCTCCCTTGATCCGCCTTGCGTGATGTAGAAGATAACTCCTACAACAATTAACAATAATACTACTGATCCTACTGCTTGATTGCCAGAGATATCTCCAAGCCAATCAACAATCCATTCTAACCATGTTTTTCCGTCAGTTTCAACTGCATTTAGGAAAATAAATGCTAACGTTACAAATGAAATGCCCATGAACACTTGTCGCATCCGTCCTTCTAGGAAGAATGCTTCCTTCTTTTCTTGATGAAACGATCCTGCCAAGAGTAGGAAGAAAATGATACCAACAAGAACAATAACCATGTTTGCAGACACTTCAGTGATGACTTCCACTACTCTGGAAGATGCAATAGCGAAAAACGCTATGACCAAAGCACTCATTGCGTTGAGATTCTTCTTCGTATATTCATGATCGCCGATCTTCTCAACACCGAAGATCTTGGTCTTCTCCAATATGGCGAAAACCATTGTAAATATGAGTAAAAATGGGAGAACAACGTCAAAAACGCCTAATTCACCCAGAAAGTCGAGCGCTTCGCGGAAAGCAGAGTCTGCCATACCTCAATTTTGACGAAATTGCTTTATAAAAGTTTCGACTAGCATCAGCAGAATCAATATAAATGGTAGTTGGTCACCTTCAGATATGAACTTAGAAACGGAAGCTATCGTGGTTTCAGCTGGGACTGGTACAGCTGCTGGAGCTGCAGCTCATATTGCAGCTTCACAAGGGGCTGGTGAAGATACGCTTACAGCACTTACTGCTGCAGCAGTAATTGTGTCGGCAAAATGGGGATTCGACTTAGGTCAAAAATATTCCCCACAGGTAATCGATGTTATCTCTAGCCAACCTGGGCAGTTACAAAGAGCTGCTGGTGGAGCCCTGGCTAGTATTGGAGGAGCAGTATCCACTGCAGTATTGGCGGATAACTATGTATGGGGAATGCATCATTTTGCAGAATACCTTCACACCCTTATAGATAAACTCTAAAACAATCTCTGATAGTTCATGAACAGCATTTTTGATGTTTCTTCAGCGTTTAGCCCTTTAATCTCAGCAATGTGCTCAATTGTTTGCTGAATATGAGCTGGTTCTGATGGAACGCCTGGTGTTGCAGCCAAAAATGGAGCATCGGTTTCTGTCATGATGTTTTTGATCGGTAATTCTTGTACCATTGACTGGCAATGGGATGATCGTGTGACGTTTGTTGGAATGGAAAATAAGAATCCTGATTCTGCGCCTTCTTTAACGAGTTTCATGTTGCCGTGAAATGCGTGCAGCACAACTTTTTTCATTTCTAGTTTTTTTAGGGTAGCGATAACTTCAGTTTCTGCTTTTCTGGAATGGACGATTGCAGGAATGTTTAATTCTTTTGCGAGATTGAGAAATTTTTCAAACACAATTTGCTGACGTTCGCGATCATCGGTTTCTTGATACTCCAATCCGATCTCACTGATCGCAGCAGGTTTGCTTTTTTTGATGAATTCTATTTCGCTTTCAATTTCCTCGTCGGACAACTCAAGAGCATCAACAGGATAGAGGCCAAGAGCAGGCTGAACAATGTCGTACTTTTCTGCAAACTCAAGAACTTTTCTGTTCGCATCAATTGTAGAACCTGAAGCGATAATTGCAGCAACGTTTGCTTGCTTTGCATTCTCAATGAGCTCTGGAATATTTTTACAAATTTCCAAATGCGCGTGAACGTCGACTATCATGTTGAAATTAACACCAACCCGGCAACGATTACACCAATTGAAATGTATTGATACCATTTCATTCTTTCTTTTAGCAGAATTGCAGCTAGCACGACAACTATGGCGGGAAATGCCATTGAAATCGGACTTACAATGGATGCGTTTGCTTGTGATAACCCAATGGTGAATGCAACAAAACCACCAAAGTCAAAAAGGCTCCCTATACCGGAAAAGATCAAACCTTTTCGTGTTGTGCGGAAATTAAAACGACGCGATGCAATCAAGCCGCCGAGAACTATTGCGCCAAATGTCCTGCCGACAACCACATACATGAACCAATGAATCGAATCGAGGATAACTGCCATCAGCACAGCCATCACACCCCATAGCACTGCGGCAGCGGCCGTGTAAAGTACGGCTTTTTCTGGTTTCTTTACTCTTTTTTTGTCAACAACGATTGAAACTGCAATCGAACCAAGGATAATCATGAGTACAGAAAGTGCTTGTGCTCCTGAAAGTGTTTCGTTAAGGAAAAGTAACGCAAGTAATACTGTTACGGCAGGTGATGAAGCTGCGATTGGTGCAACAATCGACACGCTACCCGTATCCAAACCGCGGAAATACATGAACAATCCGCTAAATCCGAGGATTGCGGTAAGAACAATGAACGCAACAATGCCTAAGGAAACAGGTGAGAGCGGAATGAAAAACAGCAATGGAATTGTAAACACAACTTCAAACCCTACAAGATAGAACAAATTTGTCAGAGGCGCGTGCTCTCTTGACGCGTACTTGAATAGGATGTTGCTGATGCCCCATGACATCAGTGCAATGAGTCCGAAAACTATTCCCAAATTAACCATTCTCCTCATGGCGTGGAGGTTTATTTATAAATATGCCGGGATCGTAAACTATTTATAGAGGACTCATTAGTGAGGACACTGGTGATCATATGAGTATTGTAGGATTTAATTTTACCAAAGTTGCGGTTGAAAGAACCGGCCAAGTTGAAGGAGAGATGAGTATTGACAACAATGTTAGACTCCTCGATGTCGAAGAAATCCCTTTGGGAAGTGATGATAAGAACAAAGGACTTCGATTGAAATTTGAGTACACTGCTGATTACAAACCCGACATGGGAACAATGGCTTTCCATGGCGAAGTTCTTGAAATGCTGCCAGCTGATGAAGCGGCAGAAGCAGTTGATAAGTGGAAGAAAGACGGTGCAATCCACAAAGACTTGATGAAACGATTTGTGAACGCAGTCTTTCGAAGATGTACGGTGCTTGCAATCTTGCAAGGACGAGAAGTTAACCTTCCTCCACCAGTACGCCTACCGCGATTGAAAGAAGACGATTAGGGTTTTACAATCCTATCAAGTCGATCTTTGAATTCACGTAGAGTATCTAAGAATCTGTCTTGTTGATCTTGCGGGAGCTGCCCAATATTCTCAGGACGCACAACTCCGATACCATCATCTGTCATAGCGTATACGCCCAACGGCTGTGCTGTGTCTAAAAGAAGAACTCTACTTGATCCTAAACCAGCTAGTGCGTGGCTGCGGAGTGGCACTTGTTGTGGTGTAGCTCCTGGGAGCTGTTCAACTGGAACTGCGCTGAACCCTGGGCCGATTTCAAAATGCTCCCGTACGGTCTCCCATTGCTCAAGAGATTCTGAATGTCCATATGAACCAGGCACATAATGGCCAAATCCAAGAAAATACTCACCCAATCCTGCTTCACCGAAAACAGCAACACCGCGAATACCATCAAAATCTGGGGGTACATCCCCGACGTGTCGGCTGATATCCTGTGGGATGTAGAATATTGAACTCATAGAGAAAGCAAATCTGCTTGATAATTTAAATTTAACCGCATACTTATAAAGACGAAACATTTATCTAGAGTCCAGGGATTCAAATCACTATGACACAGAAAGAACTCAATTTGAAAGTTGCAGAGGCAGTCCAGGATGACGTCAATAAAGGAATTGTACGTATTGATACGTCATTCATGAGCCAAATTGGCATTCGGCCAGGAGACATTGTAGAGATTGAAGGCCAGAAGAAAACCGTAGGTATCGCAGATCGCGCCTATCCGGGCGATATTGGGCTGAACATCATCCGTGTTGATGGTTTAGTGAGACGCAACTGCAAGATTGGAATTGGGGATGTTGTCAAAGTTCGCAAAGCAGAAGTTAAAGAAGCACGAAAAGTTACGATTGCACCGGCTCGAAAAGGAATCATGATTCGAGCAAGTTCTGAAATTTTCAAACGCGGCTTGCTAGGAAGGGCGTTGATCAAGGGAGATATTGTTGCGCTTGGCGGATTGTCGCGAAGACGTAATACGCTCAGCCAAAGTCCGTTCGAAGATATCTTTCGAATGTTGGACGAAGACATTGGATTCGGATTTGGCGATTTGAAATTCATCGTTGTGGATACGCAGCCGAAAACAACACCAGTCATTGTTACTGATTTAACAGAAGTTGTATTCAATCCAGATGCGATCGAACTCGAAGATGCACCAAGCTTCGAAGTAACGTACGAAGATATCGGCGGATTGCGAGAAGAAATCTCTAAAGTTCGAGAAATGGTTGAATTACCGTTGAAACATCCAGAAATCTTTGAACGATTAGGGGTAGATGCACCAAAAGGTGTATTGCTGCACGGCCCGCCGGGAACAGGTAAAACATTACTGGCTAAGGCGGTAGCAAATGAAACGAATTCGCACTTCATTTTGATTAACGGTCCTGAAATCATGTCCAAGTTTTATGGGCAATCTGAGCAGAACTTGAGAAAGAAGTTCGAAGAAGCAGAAAAGAACGCACCTGCAATTATCTTTATTGATGAAATAGACGCTATCGCATCAAAACGAGAAGAAGTACATGGAGAAGTCGAGAGGAGAGTTGTTGCACAACTGCTTTCGCTCATGGATGGGCTGAAAAGCCGTGGTAGGGTTGTTGTTATTGCAGCAACTAACGTACCGAACATGCTTGATCCGGCTTTGCGGCGACCAGGACGATTCGATCGGGAGATTGAGATCGGTGTGCCTGGCAAAGAAGGACGACTTGATATTCTTAAAATTCACACGCGAAACATGCCAATGGCAAAAAGCGTCAAGCTGAAAGAGATTGCGAACATCACGCATGGTTTTGTGGGAGCAGATTTATCTGCGCTAGCAAAGGAAGCAGCGATGATACTGCTGAGAAGATTCTTGCCTGATTTGAAATTACAGGAAGAAGAAGCGATTCCAAAAGATGTACTGGAACAAATGCAGATTACAAAGAAAGACTTCCAGGAAGCGCTGAAAGTCGTACGACCGAGTGCATTACGAGAAGTACTTGTTGAAGCGCCGAATATCAAATGGGATGACATCGGCGGACTTGAACCGGTAAAACAGGATTTGAAAGAAGCAGTAGAATGGCCACTCAAAAACCCAGAAGCATTCAAACGACTGGGCGTAGAACCACCAAAAGGAATTCTCATGTATGGCCCGCCGGGCACTGGAAAGACCATGCTTGCAAAAGCAGTTGCAACAGAATCAGAAGCAAACTTTATTCTTGTTAAAGGACCTGAATTACTTTCAAAATGGGTCGGAGAATCTGAAAAAGCAGTTAGAGAAATTTTCAAGAAAGCACGACAGACAGCACCAACAGTTATTTTCTTTGATGAAATCGACTCACTTGCTCCGAGACGAGGAGCTGGCGGAGATAATCAAGTTACAGAACGTGTTGTCAATCAAATGCTTACAGAAATGGATGGCTTGGAAGACATGTACGATATTGTTATCATTGCCGCTACAAACAGACCAGATATGCTTGACACTGCGTTACTGCGACCTGGTCGATTTGATAGAATTATATTGACGCCGGTACCTGATGTCAAAGCACGAACGAACATCTTGAAAGTGCATTCTAAAAACATGCCGCTTGACAAAGATGTTGTTATGAGTGTTGTGGCAGAAAATTCAGAAGGATACGTGGGCGCTGATTTGGAATCTGTGTGTAGAGAAGCAGCAATCTTTGCCCTCCAAGAAAACATTCAAGCTAAAAAAGTGCAAATGAAGCACTTTGAACTTGCACTGGACAAAGTCCGACCGTCGGTAACTAAAGAAATTGAACAAAGTTACGAAGATTTACGAGATAGCTTTACCAGCGCACGCGCAAAAGAAATGCGCAAAGAAAAACCTGCATACATGGGATAAATGGGAAACCCAAAGAAAGTCATTCTGGAATTACAAGAAGTGATGGGTGAGCTACAGGAAGCAGGCTCTGAATCTCAAGAAATTGCACAAGAAATTCAAAGCATTCTCCAAACAGAAGCAGGAAAGATACGGAAAGTTGCAAGTACAACTGACCCTGAACAAGTTGATGAACTCAAAAAAGAAGTAGATAAGATCAGCGAGGAAGAAGCAAATGAAATCCAAGCTGATGAGAAAAAAATCACAGAACTTATCGCGCTTCTAGAAAAAGCAAGATCACATCTCAAGAAATCCCGTAAAAATTTATGATGTATCTCTCAGAAATCACCCGGTTTTTAGACGAACTTCTTCACGTACATGCTATTCCTGACGCTGCTGTTAATGGATTACAAGTCGGGAGAGACCAAGAAATAACGAAAATTGCGCTCGCTGTCGATGCGTGCATGGATTCTTTTCGGGAAGCGAAAAAACAAGGAGCGCAATTGTTAATTACGCACCATGGTGTGAGCTACGGAAATAGTTTGTCGACAATTCGCAGTTTGAATTATGAACGCTTGCAGTTTCTCTTGAAACACTCTATCGCTGTTTACACTGCACACTTGCCATTGGATGCACACCCAGACGTTGGGAATAACATTCAACTTTTCAAAGCACTCAAACTCCAGAAGCCTCGGCAGTTTGGGTATGCGAGCGGCGTTCCAATCGGACTGATCGGATCTGTGAAATCACAAACCCAAGAGGAATTCATTGGAAGTGTTAATGGCTTGTTGGATGTACAGGCGAAACTCTGGGACTTTGGCCCTGAACATATCAAGAACGTTGCCGTGGTGAGCGGAAGAGGATCTGCATTCTTGCGTGAGGCGATTGAATCTGGTGCTGATACGTACGTGACTGGTGAGTTGACGCATGACGACTATCACATTGCAAAAGACGGCGGAATCAATGTGATTCTGGCTGGCCATCACGCTACTGAAACGCTTGGATTGAAGGCTTTGCAGCCCTTGATCGAGCAAACCTTTAAGATACCTACTGTCTTTCTGAACCTTGATTCAGGCCTATGAAATCAGGAGATAGAATTCGTGTTGCGACAGCTACTGAAGAGCTAGAAGGCAGACTCATGCCCTCCACTCGTTCTGGATACCTCGTGTTGAAGCTGGATAGCGGTTACAATATCGGGATTGATGAGTCCAAGATCAAGAACAAGGAACTGGTTAAAGCTGCTGAACCTGCTGCATCAAAAGAAACTTCGGTAGAACAGAAGAAAGGACTCAAGAAAATCGCTATATTGCACACTGGCGGAACAATTGCTTCTAAAATTGACTACAGCACTGGCGGTGTGATCGCACAGTTCTCTGCAGAAGACATGCTGAACTTATTTCCAGAACTTACAGATATTGCAAACATTACGTCTCGGCAAATTGCAAGTATGCAATCTGAGATGATGCGATTTGCACATCACAATCTTATTGCACGAGAAGTAGCAAAAGAAGTTGAAAACGGTGTAGATGGTGTTATTGTTACGCACGGAACAGACACGCTGCACTACAGTTCTGCTGCCCTCGCATTTATTTTAGAAGGACTGTCGGTACCAGTACTTCTTGTAGGATCACAGCGGAGTAGCGACCGAGGAAGTACGGATGCTGCTGACAATTTATTGAGCGCTGCGTACTTTATTGCAGAAAGCGATTTTGCTGGCGTTGGTATTTGCATGCATGAGAATAGCGACGATGCTAATAATTTGATCTTGCCTGCTACGAAAAGTAGGAAGATGCACACATCGCGGAGAGACGCATTTCGGCCGATTAACACGACGGCAATTGCACGAGTGAATTATGCAGAGAAGAATATTTCATTTATTTCTGAGTATGAAAAGAGAAACAAGAAAACAATCACACTTAAGCTGATCAAAGAAGATATCAAAGTTGGAATTGTTAAAGTGCATCCAAACATTTCTGCAGATCAATTTGCTTTCTTTTCTGGCTATGACGGTTTAGTTTTGGAAGGAACAGGACTTGGACACATTCCTAATCAGAAAGTAGATGATGCTTCTGCTGAGAATGCGAAAATCCAGAAAGCAGTCGAGAAATTGGTTGCAGACGGTACAGTTGTGGCTGATAGTTCGCAATGCATTTATGGACGAGTACATATGAACGTGTACACGCCATTGCGCGAATTGCAAGACATTGGCGTTGTCGGTCATCTGAGCGACATGACACCAGAAACAACCTTCATTAAATTGGCATGGTTGTTGAGTAACTATTCTAAAGATGAAGCAAAGAAACTCCTCACTGAGAATTTGCGAGGAGAAATAACAGAAAGAACAGAAAAGGAGACATTTTTGGTATGAAGTGGGAAGAACAAATTCGGAACATGAGCATATTGGATACGTTGCCTGCGCCTCAGAAACTACTACCTCCAGGAAAGGAACCTTGGGAAAGACTGCTGGAAGGCGTAAACCTGGACGGTCCTGACATTTATGCAGGTAATGAAGAATATCATATGTTCCAACGCCTTGTGGAAGACGCAGACGATTGGTACCAAGATCCGGAAACTGAAATTCCAGACGTTAAAAGAGCGATTGATTTAGGAAACTATTTTCTTGGATACACACAAGCGAATGTAGGCACGGACTCTCCACAGTATCAAAACCTTGTTCGAACTATGTCTCGACTTATCGGCATCGAAAAGGAGATCAATGAACTAGCACCAGAACGCGAACTCGATCCTGCACTTGAAGCAGAAATTTATCGGACTGAAGCAAAAATTCCTTTTACAGAGAAAGATCAGCTTGATTCAAGGCATCTTCAGGAATGGGTTGATAATGACATGCCAGGGTATGATGACCCTGGACTTGTCCAGCAAATGTTTAGTGCTGTAAACACGGTAATTGAACAAGAACAATTTGCAATCTACGGATTCGAACAACGAGGAAGATCAGTTCCGGCCAGAGCAGCTGAACAACACCAAAATCACTTAGCATTGTTTCACAACCTACACGCACATTATCTTGAAATAACAAATGACTGACTGGAAAAAACTTGGACTGAAAGCAGGGCTTGAAATTCACCAGCAGTTGAACACACACAAACTGTTTTGTCTGTGTCCTTCTGAGATTCGTGATGACGAGCCTGACCTTGTTGTACGGAGACGACTACGGGCAAGCGCTGGAGAAACAGGAGAGATCGATGTTGCAGCTGCGCACGAACAGCAGAAGCAGAAATATTACGAATACCAAGGATATCACGGCAGCACGTGTTTGATTGAGCTGGATGAAGAGCCGATCCATGAAATGAACAACGAAGCACTTTCTGTCGTGCTGTCTGTTGCCAAAGTATTGCAATCTGATGTTGTTGACTTGATAGAAGTCATGCGAAAGACGGTTGTTGACGGCTCAAACACTTCTGGATTTCAGCGAACGTGTTTGGTAGCGAGAAACGGTAAGGTACCGAGCAGCGAAGGAGACGTTGGAATTGAAACCGTTTGCCTCGAGGAAGATTCTGCAAAGATTGAGACAAGAGATATTGATCACGATACGTACAACTTAACACGACTCGGCATTCCGTTGATTGAGATTGCAACTGCGCCTGACATCAAGACGCCGCAACACGCAAAAGAAGTTGCAGAATATTTGGGAATGATTCTTCGAAGCACTGGACGAGTGAAGCGTGGTCTGGGAACTATTCGGCAGGACTTGAACGTATCTATTACTGGCGGTCAACGTGTGGAAATCAAAGGAGCGCAGGATTTGCGTATGATTGCAAAACTTGTTGAATTAGAAGCAATGCGACAGCAATCATTACTGGGACTGGTTGACGTTAATCCAAAAATTGGGGAGAAAGTTGACATTTCAGATATTGCACAAAAATCAGAATCAAAATTACTGCAGAAGCCTTATGTTGCTGCTGTTAAGCTTGTGGGTATGAAAGGAATAGTTGGCAAGGAGTTAATCCCTGGACGACGATTGGGCAAAGAACTTTCTGAATATGCACGTGTTGTTGCCGGAGCTGGCGGAGCAGTTCATACTGATGAACTGCCGGCGTATGGCATAACGCAAGAAGATGTTGATGCGATTTCTGCAAAATTGGGTTGTGGAGAAAAAGATGCGTTTATTCTTGTGTCGGATGAGAAAGACAAAGTGTTGCGCGGACTCGATGCGATTGCAATGCGCATTGGTATGTTAAAAGACGGCGTACCAAAAGAAGTAAGAAAAGCTAACCAAGACGGATCCAGCAGTTTTCTACGACCGATGCCTGGCGCTGCACGTATGTATCCGGAAACAGACACAGTCTCTGTTGTTCCGAGTAAGAATGTAGAGGAAGTTGTGCTTCTTACAGAGAAAGCTAAAGGATTGCAAGAGCTTGGCATTAGCGCAGACTTGGCAACACAGCTTACCAAGTCGCATAAACTTGAACAGTTTCAAGAATTATCTGCAAACCTGACGAATGTTGATGCTGTCTTTCTAGCGAATACGTTGTTGACTGTCGAAAAAGAGTTGCGTAAGCGGTATGGAGTTGAAACGGTCAAGAAGAGTGCTGTTGAAGATGTGCTGCGGTTGCTGAATGACAGTAAGATTAGCAAAGAAGCAGCGATCGAAGTGATTGCACTCGTTGCTAAAGGTAAGTCGCTTGATGACGCAGCATCACAGTTTAAATTGCTGAGCGATGAAGAACTTGCTGCTGAGATTGAACGCATCAAGAAAGCTCATAAAAACTTGCCAGCGAATGCGCTGATTGGAAGAGCAATGGCTGAGTTGCGCGGACGTGCTGATGGCAAGAAGATTGTGGAACTTCTAAAGAAATAACTTTATAAATGGCTACTGAGCCTCTCAAGATATGCCTCCGTGGCTTAGTGGCTATAGCGGCGGTTTTGTATGTTCGTCAAGAATCTTGACGACACCAAAGGAACCGCAGGTCGAGGGTTCAACTCCCTCCGGGGGCTTACTATTCATTTCTGTCCAAAGCTTTATAAACCTCTAGATCAGTTATTCGTCTGTGGGAGGTGAAACCATGAGTGTTTCGTTTGATGTAAGTTATGTTGGAATATTTGGTGCGAGCATAGCAGCTTTTCTGCTAGGAATGTTTTGGTATAGCCCAGTAGGGTTTGGAAAGAAATGGATGAAACTTATTGGAATGACTGAGAAGAAGATGAAATCAGGCAACCCAATGATGGCAATGGGACTTGGTTTTGTGTTTACGCTGGTCATGGCATTCGTCCTGAGTAATGTCCTTTCCTGGGCAGGTGCAGCAACACTTGTTGACGGCGCCATTGTAGGATTTTGGATTTGGGTAGGTTTCTACTTAACAAGCCAAATCGGAATTGTCCTGTGGGAAATGCGACCAGTGGAATTGTTTGCGCTAAACACAGCGTACAGTTTGATAACCACTGTTGTCATGGCAGCAATCTTAACGGTTTTGTAAGTGACACAGTACGAAATTAAACCAAACAAATCTGCGTACGTAACGTACCCTCTGTTACGCGCGGTTGTTATTTTTGGATTGATTGCAGTAGGGGCAACGCTCTTGCTGCTCTCCTTTACTTCTTCATTCTCTTTACTGGTTCTTCCATGGATAATCTATTCTGCAATTATTCTGTATGAGAACTTCTCCTTGCAAATACGCTACAAGAAAGAACGATACGTCATATCGGGTGATCGATTTCTGCACTACAGCGGCGGAATCTTCTTTGATCACAAAACAGAACTGGTTGTTCGGAATATCACACACGTACATTTAACACTGCCGTGGATTGAACACAAGCTGTACAAGACAGGGCATATTCGAATTGAAGCTGCAGGCAGTGCAGGAGCTGAAGTTCATTTAACAGCGATTGACAAACCAGTAGCGATGCAGAAATACGTTCTGCGAATATTGCAGCGCAATGGATTCAAACTTGCGCGGAAACAGCATATTCAACAAGAACGACCGGCAACTATTGGTGTTGCTGTAGACGTATTTGGATATGTCTTTATTGGATTGCTCGTTGGAATGCAAACATTATTTCCCTTGGTAATTGGGCTGTTTTCTGTCGGACTCAACATTGTTCCGATTCTTATCTTGGTATTCTTCGGAGGGATAGCTCTTTTTGTGTTTTTGTTTATGAAATTCATGGACTTGATTCGGCGGAGATATGACATTTACAACGACACGATAACGTATTCCGAAGGATTCTTGACTAAACACTTTTCGGTCATTCCAGTAGAGAATTTAGCAGATTCATTTGTGAAGCAGAATATTCTTGATCAGATCTTGAACATTTACGATGTTAAGATTAGTGTGCAAGGAACTGGATCGGAAATCAACTTTACAAATATGCGTCATGGTACGCAACTCGAGAAGAACATTGATCGTGTTATTGCAGCTGCGAAACCGCTGCCTGTCAAGAAAGAAAAAATTGCCAAGCGCGTGAAAGCTGCACAAGCAGCAGTAAAACGAGACATTCACTCAATCGCACAGTTTAGAATGAATGGGCCGCGCACTTTATTGCCGCTAGCAATCATCGGCGGTGTTGTGCTTCTCGTGTTCCTCTTTGCACTTTTGCTGGGTGTAGCAGGATTCGGACTTGGTGTTATCCTGGCTGCAGGATCATTCTTACCGCTTGTATTCGGAGGGTTGGTCGTTTCATTCGTTACTCAACTTATTGCGTACGCAGTAACTAAATACGAAATCAAGCCGAGCGGATTCCAAGAAGATTATGAATTTTTGAATAAGAGACACACTGAATTCTCAGCTGACAAAGTGACAGCGATTGTGTTCAAGAGAAACATCTTTGATAAAATGTTTGATACATCTACGATTGGAATTTGGTCAATTGGTTCTGGCGAGACAATCAACTTCAAGAATATCAAGCGATTCAAAGACATGGAGAAGACTATCTTGTCAAAGGTCGGCATTAAACCGCAACAATTGCTGTACTTAATGCCGTCGAGATACAGCATTTCAAGCATGTTTAGCGCGTACTTGCCGCTACATGTACTGATGGGTTTGTTTATCATTGCGTCGTTCTTTATTGGCGCTTTGATTTGGCAATTCTTTGTCGCTCCATTGATTGTTGCTCTGGTGTACGCAGCAGTTATTGTGTACAGTCAAGCATACTTCGAACGATCACAATTAACGTATTACAAAGATTATGTGTATTATCGCAGAGGACTGATACAGACAACAGAATACTTTGTGTTGTACGACAATTTGAAAGACATCACAACGAAGAAATATCCGTTTATGAATACAGGCTCGATCCGGTTTAACGTTGCTGGTGAGCAGAGACTACAATCCTCGAAATCTGTTTCATTTAACAGCAATGCATTTACAGTACCGTACGTGCGAGGCATTGATGTCAAAGACGAGTTAATTGACTTGATTTTGTTCCAGCGGCCAAATCCGCAACAAGTGAAGAAAATTGAAGCAGATATTCCAACAAAACACCAGAAACCAGTCTATAGTTCGAAACCGCATGCACTGTCTGCGTCGTTTTTTGGAATTGTTCTATCAGTTCTACTGTTTCCCATCGGGCTGGTAATCTTTGGATTCATCTATTGGCAAGCAAAAGTGACTTCGTATCATATTGATCCGTTCCGGCTGAGGAAGAACTATGGTATTCTGTACAAATCGCAAAAATCAGTCATTTTCCAGCGGATCGATCACTTGACGGTTGGGCAAGGTGCTGTGAATAAGATGTTCAACAACGGATCCATTGGAGTGCAGACGACAGGAAGTAGCTCGACCGAGCTTTCGATTGATTACATCCCTGACTACAAGAAATTCTATGATTTGCTAAATAAACACTACTAGAAATATATTTATAGAAGCGGATTATCGGCATAGCTATGGAAGCACTACTCATTTTACCATTTGACCACAGAGGGTCATTCAGAAAGAAAGTCTTCAGCATTGAAGGTCGTGATCCAACCGATGACGAACTTACCCGCATTAAAGACGCAAAGCGCGTTATTTTTGATGCCTACCTCAAAGTTCTTGGCGAAGGATTGATCACTAAAGAGAACTCTGCAATCCTCGTTGATGAGGAATATGGAACGGAAATTCTTAACGATGCGAACTCGCAAGGAATCATGACCTGTACTCCTTTAGAAAAATCAGGACAGAACGTGTTTGATTTTGACGAGGGAGATCCCGGTTATCAAGAACAAGTTTCACGATTAAACCCAACGTTTGCAAAAGTGCTCGTGCGTTATAACCCGGAAGCAGATTCTGAAGAAGACAAGAAACTCCAGGTTGAGCGACTGAAGAAACTTGGGGATTGGTTGAAAGAAACCAATAGGAAATACTTGTTTGAACTTCTCGTTATTGCATCTGATGAGCAGATGGAAGAAGCTGGCGGAGACAAGACGCGATACGAAGCTGAGCAACGTCCTGATTTGACTGCACAAGCTATCCGAGATTTCCAAGATGGCGGAATTCGCCCAGATGTTTGGAAATTGGAAGGGCAGGAAACCACTGCAGACATGGAAAAAGTTGCTGCGCCTATCCGGGAAGCGAATCCAGATGCTGTTATTGTCGTACTAGGAAGAGGGGAAAGCGAGGAAAAAGCTCGTTATTGGCTCGAACAAGCCAAGTCAGTTCAAGGAGTTGTTGGTTTTGCTGTGGGCAGAACCATTTTCCTTGAGCCACTCAGATCCTACGTGGAAGGCAACATCAACAGAGAAGACGCTGTTGCCAAGGTAGCAGAGAACTACGGCAACTTTGTCAAGCTCTGGATGGAGTAAGGTTTTTAAAAGGGGTAGAATTCTTACCTTGCATGAGTGATCTCCAGAAAGATTATGAGGACTTGAAACAGCAGTATCAGCTCCCAGCTTTTACTGAACTCGATGAAGAATTCGAGATCAAGTGCATAGAGGAGTATGACAACCTTCTGAGAGAAATTCGAAACGTGGTTGCAGAACCACTCCAGCTCGTTCTTGATGTGCTTGATCCAATTTTACACCCAGAAGCGAGTATGGCAAGCATGATCGAGGCTTCTATCTTTAACGATGCCGAGAAGAACGAACTGTTTTCTCTGTACAAGAAACTCATGTACCTGAAGAGACGGGCAATTACGTTGAAAATCATGAATGATGATGCTGCAGATGCAGAATTCATCAAAGAAGTCAACTCGCAAATGCGCGAAATCAAGAGAGATCTCCATCCGTTCTTGGTTAAACTTGAAGAATCCTGGACAAAGGATCACGAAGTTGACGAAAAACTAGGCTACTACGGATAATTGGCGAATTATTTCTGTTGCATAACTTCCAGGAGGTAATTGGAACTCTAGAATTGCGGTGTTGTTTTCGATTTTTGACTTGATATCAACATGAAGATTTGTTTTACGCATACCGCCTTCTGCGGTGAGTTCTTTCAGATCCTTGAATACAAAATCACGCATCGTGATGTTGTCCTCTTTCAATAAATCCATGTACTGTTCTTCCACTTTATCATTTTCAAACTCGCTGTCAAACCCAATAAGAGGAATTTCCTCGTCGTCAAAATGCATCGCCATGTAATTCCAGAGCTTTGACTGATATGCGTGGATGTAGAGGACAAGAATCTTTCTCGGGAGTTTTTGGAGTGCGCCAACATAATCGTTATTGTATTGCTCTAGGTGTTTCTTTACTTCAGGACCGTATGTGTTATCCGTATCGATAATGATTTCTGTTGCTTTTCTGTATTTTCTTTGTAGGAAAGCACGACCAATATCAACATTATGCACGCCGAAACGCTGCTCGCCAAACAAATTCTTGAAATCCTTCTTTGGATTTTTGAATGCAGCTAGTTCTTTTTCTGAGCATTCACGCACGGTGATGATGAACTTGTTTCCTTTTAACATGCCGAGGTTGATTTGTTCTGGTGCGGTACCTTGTACAACTACTTCCCAGTCTTTTGCTTTGAAACTTTCAATTTCTGATCGGGCAGAACACCACTGCGTTGTTACTGCGTTCTTGTCTTTCAATCCTGCGTAGCTGAACATTTTTCTGGGTAGCTTATAGTGTTGCGCTAATCGCTGCATTGCGTATTCTGTTGTTAGATTGCGCTTCTTGAGAAGGAAGTATGTGAAAGGACCGGAACTTGGTTTCTTCATTGGGATTTCCTCGACGATGAAATCCTCAGGTTGTTGTTTTAAGATCATAGAATCAATACCAAGACAGGGGCTACGCTTGTGAAGAGTACAAAGTTAATCGCAAAGTCAGAACCTTCATACGGAATGTTCCAGAGCAAATCGCCTCCCATCAACATGCTCATGGTGAAAACCACAACGTTGTAGAGTCCTGCCAAGATTAAACCCGATACGGCGATAGTTTCCGGCGTTACAAATAAGGCGGAAAGTATTGCGACCACAGCCATGATTGAAACGCTGATGAACAACCGCTCATCGATTCTGCTGATCAATACTTTTCCTAGAATAACAGAAGAGATTCCTACAATTAACGCTGGCACGACACCATACACTGCGCCGGTCATAATGGTAAAGAGTTTGATGAGTTCGAATTTTATAGGAACTTGAACATAATTAAAGTAAAACGTTGACATGCTGCCTAATGCAATGAAAACGATGATGAAGAACACGCGCTGAACTGTGGTACCGAAGATAACAGAAAGGAGGAAGAGCAGGAAGACTGCGCCGACTGCTTTGATCCAGTGCTGCTTTACTTTGTTGAACGCCCATTCACGAGAATATCGCATAAAATAGTGGACAAATTGAGTGTTAAAAAGAGTTTCGCTTGAGAAAGCTTAAAAACCGAGCGAATTGACTTGTTTTGAGCCTGTGGCGCAGCCAGGATTAGCGCGAAACCCTCCTAATTGCTTCGCAAATCCTCATAGCAAGCGATGAGTAAGGTTTAGGTCGGGGGTTCGAATCCCCCCAGGCTCGTACTATTCTAAAGGGTAAGAAGGCGTCTTGTTTAGCATGTCCATCAGCTCTGCATCAAGAGTGTCGAACCGTGTTTCTAAGCCAGGGTTAAACTGAGGCCCTGCAAGAATTATCGAGTACCCTGTATCTACAACAGGAATAAGATCTGTCTCCAATGATTCAGCAAAATAATCAGGGAGTCTGAAGCGTCCATCAGTAACTGGAAAAGCACTATGAGGGGCTCGTAATCTGTGGTCAATACGTGCTGCTAGCTTAATCCGATCACTATCGGTAATTTCATCTTGCTCGAGCCATTCCGCATACCTGCTGTCAATATCGGCATCAGTAGTGATTGTTAACCCACCAAAGAGGGGCGAACGTCTTCCGCGATCACGTCTGCCTGTTAGATTCAATCTACGACGGCCCTCAACATAAGCATAAACATCCAAATCAGTGTAAGGTGCTTTCCCTCGAAAACCAGCTACGACCTGTGTAAGAGGAATTGTATCATCAGCATCACGTTCAACATACGAGAACCTGGTGATCATGTTTCTTGCTTCTTCAATTGGCTTCATGAGAAAAAGAGATGAAATTGCAGTTAAAAAAGTATCTCTATTTACTAATTACCATTTTGAGGTGTGAGACCGATAGGCCCTCTCTTCTCAACTAACACATCTTTGAGTAATGGGTTGTCTTCTATACCTTGAATAACTTCTGCTCTGGATTCCTCCATTGCTTTGGGATTTAAAGCTGCTCTTAGGTTGCTGTAGGTGATTTCAGGCTGAGATCCCAGATAGACTGCCTGATCAACTGAACTGACTGGTATTACAGACACTCTGTCTAAAGATCCCAATGGATCAAAATCAAACAGACGTGCTATCTCTGGTGCATCTTGCTCTGGCACAAAGAAGTAAATGGGATGTTCTTCATCCTGACTCAGAATGTCATAGGTTCGCCCAAGCCACTGTATCATCTGATCAAGCTCAAGATAATTACTTACTCCCTCAACAGCACCATCCGGTAATACCTTACCAATCATGAACCTGTTTGGAGCGATTTGCTTTCCAGAGAGCGCGCTCATAACGCTAACTGCGGTACTAAGCCCAATTCCTGGAGCAACACTCTTATCTGCAAGGAAATCGGAATAATTTGTTACAACTTGCCAAGAGCCCCGCACAAGTTCTGTGGATAATTCATTCTCTGCAAGGAATCTGTTCGCATACTGAATCGCTAAATCATATTCCATTGATGACATAGGATTTGCTAGATCTGAAACTCTTTCGGTCAAACCAAATTTCACGAAACCTGAGCCATCTGGCCGTGGAATTGCGTAGCTATCCACATGAAGGATATGTCCTACAGCAGAAACTGCATGGGCTACACCGACCTTCCCTTCAGTCTTTGCTATGCCATGCGGCCCAACAATTTGTTTGCGCAACCGTTCCAAGTTAACTCGTTGTTCTTCTCTGCGCTCGATTTCAGCCATTGTTTCCATATCCAACCTATTGAAGCCTTCCCGACGAGCTTTTCCTTGTATTTCTTGAACTTTCGTAGATAGATCTCTGTAGACTAATGAAACTTCCCCTGTTGGTGTCATTGATTTTTTTACAAAATATGACAATACATCTGGGCCAACTTCGATGGGATCCCTTCCACCTGCTGCTTGTTCTTTGTTCCATTCATTGGCAGCTCGCTGCAACACAGAAAAGGAACCTAGGCGAGATTCCAATGTGTTCGGAACAGAACTCGGTACGTTAACGACGGTCCATCTGCTGTCCAACCCTTGTACTTGCACAGGAGCTCCATCCTGGATGTAGACAAATGGATAATCATTATCTGATGTTATCCACATTGTTCGGTTTGGTATTTTGTAAGAAACCCCATCATGTTCCATTGTCCAAATCCCTGACTCAAACAACTCCAAAAAAGCAGGCAACTTACTTCCTTGTTCTTCAGTTCCTTGATCAAGTTCTTTTACAAAATTCGAAAACCTATCGTAGACAACAGTAATGCCTGCATTAAAAAATGTACCAAGCGACACAAGTCGCATGTGTGGTGGCAGCGTTCTTTCAACGCCTGTACCAAATCCTCTTGGCGTCTGTTGTTTTGTTTTAAACTCGGCAAAACTATTTTCACGAACAACTTTTGCGCCGTCTAAAGTTGCGGTTGAAGCACCTCTGTCGTCTTGTGGAATCGTTCCAACTGCCTTGACTTCTAGAATATCTTCAACAGGATACAGTTCATTTCCGTAATCAAGAGAAAACTCAATTTCGGCGAGTGCTTTTTTTGCTTCTGCCCTGACTCCTCTTTCGAGGCGCGTTTTACTCATTCTTCTCCCATCAGCTCGAGCTTCAGCTTCAAGGCGTTCTTTCACACGTTCCCTTGTTGCACTCAAAACAATCTCCATTTCTTCCCAAAGATCATACAGCTTTTGTGCCAGAAGATCTTCATTGTTACGGAAATAAGTTGCTAACCCATTCATTCGGCTTCCAAGATCTTCTGAAACCGTTGATGCTGCGTCTTCAGCAGTTTGGTCTATCGTTTCAAGCAGATCGTCAACATTCCTTGCTGAAATTCTCGCATTATAATCAAGATTGGCACTGAGTGTAGATAGTTCTACTGCTGTTGTTGTCAGCCCTTCATTCTCTCCATTCTTGTATTCTTCGACGATAGGATCAATAACGCGTTCTGTGAATGTACTTAATTCGTCATAAAAAATTTGAGTTGGCAACCCTTCCTCAGTTTCACGACCAATAATGTCGAATTGCTGGAGCCCCTCCAGCATGTAATCAACTAGTTCCCTGACGCGCCTAGTTATGACGTTGACACTCAAGAATTCTTCCCATCCAGGAATGCCGCCTGGCATAACCGTCCCCGCTCTTTGCCCAGAGACTCTGGTGTATCTTGCCATGTCTTTCTCTGTGTATTGCTTACCACTTCTTTCAACAAAATTCCAACTGCCTTCGACTTTTTCACCATCTACTGAAATACCTAGTCGAACCATATCTCGACGAGAACGTTGTTTTTGAGTGGCTTCATGAACAGGATCATACATATCGCTAAACAATTCTGCGATTCTTCCATTCACAAGATTCCGAAACTCATCCTCTTTTACAGACAAGCGCAGATTACCTTCGTTATTACCGACAAAATTTTTCAGCAGCAACGCTATTCCACGATAAAACTTGTTTGCTTCGTTTGTATCCTGCTCTAGTCTTTCTGGATCAGTGTACACAACAGGAACAACAGAATTAGGATTTTGCATGTCTGGAACAAAAAGATATGCTCTTCTCTCGTTTTCCTTTGCTTTATCCATGAGACTTTCCAATGCGTCTCCTGCTTCTGGATAGAATTCGAGAGCTTCATCAATACTCACTTCGCCGCTCATTACTTTTGTGAAGAAATCAATCATCACAGACTTTCCGATACCTGCTGATCCCCAAAGTACAACAGAGCTATACCGCGTGCCCAGAGAATCTAGCAAATTCAGAAATGATCTGTCTTGATTGACAAAAGGAGCATTCACTGCACCATTTTCACCATTAATGGCTTTCGCAGCCTCTTCGTTGTAGTCTTCACTATCAGCAAAAAATGCATCATCAAAAAGCCCAGGGCCAACTACTTTGTCATCGGCCTCCTCTGCTATCGCTTCTAGAACGCTTACTGGTCCATTCACACTTGACATGTGAGAACCGAGAACCTCGGCTGCTATTAATACATTTCTTAGCAGTTTAAGAACAAGAATATGCCCCTGCGAGGATTTGAACCCCGGTTACTAGCTCCGCAAGCTGGCGTACTATCCAAGCTATACTACAGGGGCAGTACATCTTGATGGGCTGATGGGGTATTTAAATAGGTTGCGGGTGGAAGGTTTTTAACTGCAAATAGCTTCGCCACCCCTCATGGTAAGTCAAGCACCTACGTATGAGGCGATCATGAAAGGAGGCCCAGGAGTCTCTGTAGGAGAAATGATAGATCCAGAAATCCCGAATACTATTGGGCAATTCCTGTCTGCCGATGACATTGAAACAATAATGCACCGAGCATCAGGAAAGTTTGATGGGTTCGCACCCTTTGGATTTGTACTAGCAATGACTCAATTTAGCGAAACACAGTACGGCGGTGCACTTGTATTGTTGCAACCGGGAATGGGAACAACGTATTGGTGGCATGACGGAAGTTATGAACAAACAAAACATGCTGGTGGAATAGAACCAATACCGCCTCATCCGGATGCTGTTGAAGTTCCTATTGTTGCACCTACAACATGGAATCAAGGCCGTCCTACAGTTCCTGACCTTTCTGACTACGCAACATTTTATGACGCAAGTCAACAAACGGCAAAGCAACTTCTGAGAACAAAACTAACGCAACGTTCTTAAACCTCTAGTTTATCCAGCTTGTATGCTGAACAAGTTCAAAGAACTGTCTGATTCTAAACTGCTAATCGAAGATCTCGGAAAGAATCTGGATGAGCAGAAGAATGCTGTTGCTGCATTGCAGGAAAGCATTGGGCAATTGCAGCAAGAAACGCAAACAATGAAAGAAGCGGTCAAGACACTTGCGCAAGTAAGTCAGGAAACAAACCAAGAATTGCAAAATGCAATTACAACTGCACGTGATTTGCATGTTGAGTTGAAAGAGGATGTGCTGAATGTGCGCGTACTGCGAGGACAAATGCAAAACCGCGTTGTTGAACGGTTAGATGAGGAACTCCTTGCGATTGCAGACCAAACAAAAGAACGATTGCAATCATTCAGTGCAGTAAGCGAAGATGCCGATCATTTTTCTCGAAGATTTGATGCAGCTGCTAAGGAAATTTTGCGGTTTAATGACATTGCGCAACGCATCAAAGAAAAAGATTTTGAATTGAATGGGTATGCTCGCGAACTACAACGACGAGAAAAAGAAAAAATAGAATTGATCAGAAAAGTTGATTCACTTGAACGGTTAGCTGCTTCTTTGAGAAGAAAACGCTAGAGTCCCATTTCTCTTCGATAATTTTCTATGGAACCATATTGTTCAACTACCATGGCATTAAAATTAGCAGCAATGCTCCAAGCAGTGACAGTTGAAATATACTTTTCTGGATCACCACTGGCCAGCGCTTCTATGAGGGCTGTATCAAATGCTCCTTGATCTCCGGCAGGCACAACATCTCTTAACCTTTCATCAAGTGGAATACCGCCTTCACCTTCAAAAAACAACATGGGCACTCTTCCGTCCAGTTTGTAATTCGCTATATCTTCTTCCGCCCTTTCAGAAATAAGTGGCATAAACTTAAGTTGTGCACCGTGTTTTTAATTCTTTTCATTATTTAATACTTTTCAATAGAAGTCTGCCCTTTTCGCGTTCCTTTCTTTATTGCAGCTACTTTTTCGCCAACTTGCTCTTTGACGTCAGCTGCTACTTTCGAACTTCCCAGAACTTGAGCTAGCGTAGTGATGTCAGTAGCTTTAATCGTTGAAACGTCTCGGATCTTGTTGTTGTACATCTTTCTTGCACGGACTCGACCGATACCTTTCAAGCGTAATAATGTGAGGAGTTCTTCCTTTGCACCATGCTTGACTCGTTTTCGGGTTTTCGTGACTTCGACAAGGAGTTCTTTGAACTGGAGGAGTTTAATCATCTCTTCGCATGCGAATAATAGCCAATCTGCACGTTCTAGTTTGGCACGGATCTCGCCGGGACGGATGCCGTACTTTTCCATTAACGCATCTTCGCCAAACTCATCAATCCAACCTTGAAAAAATAGCGCTGTTTTAACTGAATTCATGAAATCATCGTATGCATCGTCGTAAACGCTGGGTTCTTCGGTGATTAATTCTGCTTCAACACGAATAAGTTCGTCTTGGAATTCATCATACTCCTTTACTTTTACGCGCAGAAGTGGTTTCATTTCGTTTGTAGCGGTAACTAGCTGCAGCCAGGCAAACGTTGTTGTTCCTTTCTGCTTTCCCTTTCTTATTGCGGTAAGTAATTCGAATGCTGTTAGCGGATCGAGGTAGAGTTCAGCTACTCTCCTTCCCATGGCTGTTGCAAACAACCTTCCTGAGTTTGCTTCGTTTGCACTAACAAATTCATCACGTTCGGTTTTGATGAACTCCCATGACTCGAGAAGTTCGAGAACGTAGTCGATTTTGTTTTCCAACTCGCGCATATCACCGAACTGGTGCGCCCAGAAGGTTTTGCTGAAGAATTTGATAAGTTGTTCGTTTGTTTTAACGAAACGGGTTGCGATTAAGGAAAGAACGTACGTTCTAAGTACTGGCTCGACGGCAAGTTTGGAATAAATCTTTTCTGGTTCGCCATTAATGTAGCGCTCAATGACTTCGTCTTCCTCTGCTTCACTGCTGGTTACGACAATGGCTTGTCCTTCGGTATCGTAATTTGGTCTTCCGGCGCGACCAGCCATTTGTAAGTATTCTAGGACAGGAATCCAATTCAATCCATTAGATGTGAAGCGGCGAAGATCGCGAATGATTGCTCTAAATGCAGGAAGATCGACACCTGCAGCTAACGTTGGCGTGCAGGAGATGATTTTTATCTGTCCAGTACGGAAATTATCC
This sequence comes from Candidatus Nanoarchaeia archaeon, assembly GCA_028279045.1. Taxonomy (GTDB): domain Archaea; phylum Nanobdellota; class Nanobdellia; order Woesearchaeales; family UBA10216; genus JANQSZ01. The sequence goes on from JANQSZ010000008.1 coordinate 28,208, forward strand.
TCGATAAGTTGGCGTTGTTTTGCTGCTAACCCAGAATGATGAAATGCAGTTCCTTTGCGAACACATTTTGCTAAGCGGATGCATTGTTTTGTTGGCGAGGAAACTACTTTGAGAATTTGCTGAGAAAGTTCTTCAAGCTCTGGAGTTGTTTCTAGTTTTACTGCAACTTCTTCTGCTGTTTTTTCAGCTGATTGGCGGGTGTTTACAAACACAAGCGCTTGCTTTTGTTTCTCGATCGTATCGAGAGCAAGATTAACAGAAGCGTTTGCTGTTGGCTCAAGAACTTTCATAAGAAAAAGCAAATCTGCTAACTATAAATAGTTCACGGTTGTGCAGTGTAGAGCGTGA
>JANQSZ010000012.1 GCA_028279045.1 Candidatus Nanoarchaeia archaeon
CTTATTGGCAAGTATTAATGTTCCTCCTCCTTCTCCGGGTGCAAAGCCATTACGGTCTCGATCAAATGGACGAGATGCTAGTTCTGGATCGTCAACTTCATCAGTTAGCGCGCCGTATATTTCAAAGAGAGCGACACCCCACCGAGAAATGCCTGCTTCAACACCTGATGCGATTGCAAGCGGGAATCCATGATACTGTATATCTTGCGCTGCTCTGGCAATCGCAGATGTTCCTGATGCACACGCAGTATCAATCCTATGCACATACGATGCAGGATTTGTTCCTTGATCAAGTTTCAATTCTTTTGCAATGTTTGCGCCGCTCAAATTTCCAAGCACTCGCCCAGCGTCGAGTTTTCCGACGCCTTTGATTCCTTCGCCTTCATAGAATGCGCGCATTGTTTCATCCATACGAACCAAATCACCAAATGAATTACCTACCATAACTGAAACAGGAATTTGCTCTTTTTGAACAAGTGTTCCGAGATCAATCTCAGCAGAATTTAGTGCATCTCTTGTTGCAACAACCACGAGTTGGGTTGCCCTGCTATAATGAAACTCTATTTGACCTTTTGTAAAGTGATCTGTAGGATCGTATTCTTCGATTGGGATTTCAGCGGCGACTTGTACACCAATGCCGTATCTTTCTACCGCTTCATCAATTTCAAAATTTTGAATTCTTCTAACAGCAGAACGACCAGATCGCATGCCTTCAACGAATTTCTTCTTTCCAATTCCGAAAGGAGTGACAGAACCTGCTCCAATGACAACAACACGAGGTAATTGCATATTTATTTTATGATCCGGTGCTATAAAAACTTTACCACGGTTAAACACAATCTATTAATAGAGGGGAACTGACTGGTAGTGCATGGAATTCGCAATTTTATATGGATCGCAACGAGAAGGACGACAGGGAATCAAAGCAGCAAAGTGGATGGTTAAGAAAGTGCAGGAAGCAGGCCATGACGCTGTGCTTGTTGACTCGCAAGAATATGACTTGCCGATTTTGCAGAAAACTTTTGGTGAGTATGATCCTGCGCCTGAAAATTTGCAGAAGTTGCATGATGTTTTGGCGCGGGTTGACGGGTATGTTATAGTGAGCGGTGAATATAATCATTCTATTCCACCTGGGTTAACAAACATGATGGACCATTTCATGCCAGAATATTTTTGGAAACCGGCAGGTATTGCGACGTATAGCGCAGGACCGTTTGGCGGTGTACGTGCTGCTGTACATTTACGCGCGTTTGTTTCTGAATTAGGGATGCCGACTGTACCGACAATGTTTGCAATTTCAAAAGTGCAATCGAGTTTTGACGACGACGGAAATGCTGTTGATGCTGCGTATGATGAGCGTATCAAAGGAAAATTCTTGCAAGAATTGTTTTGGTATGCAGAAGCGTGTAAAGCACAACGCGATAAAGGAACGCCGTACTAAACATAGCGAGAACGCGTTGACATTTCGTCGATGTTTTTGAGCAGAAGTTGTTTCATACTGTTTTTTACAAGGTTGTTTTCAGAGCAGGTAAACAGATCTTTTGTTTCTAAATATTTGTGGAAATGATTACGTGTTTCTTCAGAATAGAAAAATTTCTCCATCTCATCCTTGCTCTTGAATGCGTACACAATGACATGGGATGTATCTCCATTGTCAACACGATACGCGCTAATTACGTGAGGAGATTCATGAATGAGTTGATGGACTGCACGCTCTCCGATTTTTTTCCCTTCATTTGTAAGCTTGGCTACCGACAGCGCGATAATTCCTACACCAACTTTGTCAAGCATGAGAGCAGTGCTGTATGAATCGACAAATTCACCTTCAAGCTTTCTTCTTGTTTTGCCGACAGCTTGGCTTGAGATGCCAAGCTGGGATGCAATATGGCTGTCAGACGTGCGAGAATTCTCTACTAAGTGCATAAGTATCTTCTTTTCATTCGAAGTTAAACTCATACAGCTTGGTAAGGAAGTAGATGATTATAACTTTAATTGGATTTTTGGGATAACTTTATTTCGGAAATTATCCGAAAACGAAATAATGGTGATTCCCTATAGGATTGTGCAGTTCAAGGATGGGAGAATGTGTCGGCTTTTTCCCTTGTTTGTTGGTATGGGAGTCGGTTTCATTCTTAAAGCACTATAGGGAGACTCGAAAAGTTATCCAATTTGGAGATATTGGGATAAAAAATATCAGTAACCCTTAAGATATCAGAAAGATTTATCCTGAAAATGTCGCAACTCCGTGTCGTACCAGATTCTCTTGAGGACGTCATTGAACCTCAGACCAGGGAACAGTGGTACTACGAATCTCGAATCAAAGGAGTCCGACACCATAGGCCGTCACTAGGAGGACCTGCGCTGGTTGTGACTGACGACTATGCTGTAGTACCCGCATCCACTTGGCAAGATTTGCATGATTCCTGGAGGATACGAGGGCAAGTGTACAAAGATATGGGATATGTGAGTGAAGATCCAAAATCGCCTTTGTTTATCTTCAACGGAGAACAAGTCCCGGATGTGTATGATCAAAACGCACGAACATTGCTTCTGAAATATCACGGAACACCAATCGGCACAGGAAGAATCATTCCTGATGTTAGCATAGCAGGTATGCCTGTTCGAGAAACATTTGGTGATGTGCACATTCAACGTCATCTTCCACATGCTGAATACGAAATAACTGAATTTAGCAGACTAGCGATATTACCTGAGTTTCGAAGCTCGCAGAATATGTCATACTTAGTTGGCGCAATGGTTGTGGCTGCAATGCAACATGCTCATACTCGACGACGAAAATTCTCCACTGCGTTTGAAGTTGATCCTGATCCTGCCAAGAAAATGATTGAAACCTATGAACGGTTTGGAGCCATAGACACTGGAGAAAGACACTTCTACAAAGACTTCGGATTTGAAGCTGCGTTAATGGTTTGGCGAGAAGAAGATACACATGCAGGATTTCTAAAGAGATGGGAAAGATCAGCAGATCGAGCGCTTGAGAGAAGTACTGATTACAAACTGGCGGCAGCACGATGAAGCCACCTTATGTTTTGGAACTTGAAAACGAATCACTTGAGTTAACTCCAGAAATGGATATGCAAGAGTTTCTTGTTCATTACATGGCATTGCATGACAAAATCACACTACCTATTCATGTTGCACTGTATGAAAGAATTGGTGAAGTTGCTCGAGGAGAAGTAATTGATTTGGGAAGCGGGAGTGGCAAACTTATTGAATATTTGGAAGATGTTGATTCTTACCTTGGCATAGAACGCGTCGACCTTGCGAGACTTTACGGAGGTTTCCGCGCAAATAAAGCACCCTTTAAGGCAGAAATTATTTCTGGAGAACTTCTTAATTTGCCACCAATACGGCCTCGGGATACTGCAGTATCATCGCTCGTTGCCTACATAACTGGCGAAGTTTTGTTTGACGTTATGGTTGACGCTGTTGAGCCAGGAGGATTGGTTGTTGGGGCGAGTATAAACCCAGGGTACAGTATTTCGGTCTTAGAAGAAATGGTAAATCCTGCGATCCCGGGAATGATTGCTCGAGGGGAATTTACCGAGCAAGAGTGGCAGAACTATCTGGCGTGCAACTACTATATTGAGTCACTTGGTATGGATATCCATACATGGACTGACAGAGAAGTGCATGACATCCTTGAAGATCGAGGAGCTCGGGTCATTACTACTTCACAAGATGTAGATCCAGCAGTAACCTGGGATGGGAACTTATTTTACTTTGAAGCAGTGAAAGAGGCAAGAAAATAGGAAAAAGGGAGCGAAACCTATATTAATGTGCCAAACATTGGACACTATGGGATAAGTATAGGGACAAATGGGATGGTAACATGGGATCTATTGTAAGTTCGCGCGTCAAAGACGATGGGAAGATTGTGTTTGAAGTTATTATCGACCCAGAAGAAGCGCTGCAACTACGAGGAAACCTGGATGATGTTCACTTGTTTTCTGATAGAGTGATTGATATTGCCGCGAACCTTGCCCAGCGAGGGAAGAACGAGGCAACACAGTATTTCCTCGTGCCGAAACAAGTGCGGAAGGATTTGAAGATTACTGGAAAAGTTCGGTGTCAGAAGTTTGATGCGAACAATAAAACGATTTTTATTTATGTGGTGGATCATTACTAATGGTTGTGAAAACAGGAATTAAAGGACTTGACAAACCGCTCGGCGGTGGAATCCCGGATGGGAGCTTGGTATTGTTAACTGGGAGCCCTGGAACTGGAAAGACGCTTATCGGAATGGAGTTTTTGAAAAACGGAGCTGTCTCGCACGGCGAAAAAGGACTGCTAGTCAGTTTTGAGGAATCAGAGCGCGACATTGTTGTGCAAGCGAGTCAGTTTGACTGGGATCTTGATAAACTGAATAAGCAGAAGAAGGTCATTATTTGGACGCAGGAAGCGAACAAAATTGAGAAAGACAGTATTGAAATGATTCTGCGTGTAATTCGGGAAAATGACATCAAGAGAATTGTTGTTGATTCGATATCCACACTGGCGTTTAACACGCCAGTGATTTCTGATGATGTGCGAGATGTTGATGATCTCGGAATTAAACGGTTCATGTACATGTTTATCCAGCGCTTGCGAGAAGCAGGGGTTACCGGTTTGCTCATTTCCCAGAACAGAAACGAGCATACGCTTTCTATTGATGGTGTTTCTGAATTTATTTGCGATGGAATCATTAGCGTGAAGTTTCAGCCGATGGGGGGAAACTATTCGCGAAGTTTGATTATTCAAAAGATGCGGGCAGCGAAGAACGATGAAACATTGCACCCGCTAGAAATCTCAAAGAAAGGTATCGTAGTTCATAGCTTACAATAATATGTTTTCTGACGACGATCTCTACAAAAATGTGATCTTTGGAAACGGAGAAATCTCTGTTTATCGTACGAGTGAGATTAACACGCCGGTAAACACACTCGTTGTGATGCTGGAAGGGCTGCGCAACACAACAATTGATATTGATGCTGTGCTGTATGCGATTGGCAAGAAAGAAGCTGAGTTTTTGCACAGGACATTTCGAAAATCACCTGAGATGGATTATGTCGGTAAATTGTTGGATTTCATTGAGTTGTGTGGCTGGGGTAAATTTGAACTGGCTGCAGGTAATAAAGAAACGCTAACGTATGTCTTTAGTTCTGAACACTCCTTGTTGGCTCACCAATACTTGAAGCTGGATGTTAAAAGAGAAAAAGCAGAAGCGTACATCGTTGGATTGCTGACTGGAATGCTAGAACAAGTTACCGGCGAGAAACTTTCAGGAGAAGAAACAAAATGTATGGTTTCTGGGCAAGCGCAATGCGTTATTGAAGTGCGAAAAGGAGAAGATGAACTGGTTGATCTTGGAAGAGTTAGTGATTCGTTTTCATATGATGTTGATATTACACCGCAATACAACCAAGTTATAGAGATGGCAATCACACAAAAACTCATGAAAATCTCTCACGGCAGGATAAAACTGTGGAACTTCGACATTGTTTTTGTACCGACGGCTACCTTTTTGTTGCTTCAAGAATACGTGCGGAAAGAATTGGGAGAAGAAGTTGTCATGCTTTTCTACTATGCTGCGCGCAAGCAAGCATATGCAGGCACGCAGATTCAGATTCAGCAATATGGACGGAAACAAGACAAGCAATTGTACCTTTCTATGTTGCAACATCACGAATTTTCAGGACTTGGTAATGCTTCGGTGAAGGTGTTTGATGAAGAGAAGAAGCAAATTGACTTTTTGTCGAGTAATAATGTTTTTCTGAAATTTTATGAAAAGTTGTTTGGTGAAGTGAAAGAGTGCAATGTGTTTCTACGTGGTCTAGCAGCAGGGATTGCTCACGGATACTTTGAAGTTCCGATGGAATGTTCTGAAATAGACGTGGAAAGTGCACAGTGCGTGATGCATAGCGTCGCAGGAGATAGTCCGATGCCAGCTGAAATTGAAGAACTTGCGAACAAAAGCTTGACTGTTGGACAATTTTTGCGGTAGATTCTGTATTCTACTTGCGCAACACTTAAATTTTCATTTTGCCTAATATGTTGCGGTGATCATGATGAAACAGTTATTGATCCTATTAGTATTGCTGACTGCGTGTCAGCCAACCATGTCCTTAGTTGGACCTGGCGAGTTTGCTGAGATTATTGAGCGCGAAGAAGTGTTTGTACTGGATGCTCGGTCACCAGAGCAGGAACATATTCCAGGAACCGATACGTATCTGCCGCACGATGATCTGTGGTCACATCAAGACGAGTTGCCGAGCTTGGATACACCGATTGCAGTGTATTGTTTACGGGGGCCGAGAAGTGAAATGGCGTCACAAACATTGCTGGAGATGGGATACAAAGAAATCTACCAGCTCGAAGGCGGTATCACTGCGTGGCAAGAAGCAGGGTATCCTGTAGAGTAAAAGTTATATGTAGGGAATCCTCAAATAGAGCATGCGCTGGGTTAAGAAGCGAATTCGCGGTATATTGGCTGTTGTTCTTCTTCTGATAGCTATCCATTTAGCATTGAACTTCATTACAGTAACAACCCATACCCAGGAAACCAGAATGGTGCCGACTGCGTATGTAGTGTATGAACCCTATGAAGAAGTGGAGCAGCGACAGGTACAGCGATGCGAAGATGTGCCGTACAACTGGACATATACGTGGGGAGAATGGGAACTGCTTAACGATCTGATTACACCGACGTACGTGTTGACAAACGGAGAGAACCGGGAAGGTGATTTCAATGTTCGGTTTACGTTTTTTGACGAAGCGTTGTTCAAGTTTGACCGGTATGAAGAGATTTCTTACGGACGCGTTAAAGATGATTTGATTCCTTCTTTCTACAGCAATAATGTTACTGTATCTTTCCAGCCTGGAGAAACGCAAGAAATTAGGATACTGACAAGGAAACCGGATTCTGCTAAACAATACTGGGTATATGCAGAGACTGCTGCACCAACTCTTGAGAGTTGCGAGTTTGTTGAAGAGGACGTGTTGGTTAGCGGGACGAGGAATGTGACGACGTATAAAGATCAAGAAGTTATTGAAGATACGTCTAAAACGCAAACGTTATGGGAAATAGTTGTTGAGAAGTACTTTTAGAACTTGACATCATAACGTATGAAGGTTGGACGCATTTGCTCGGCATAAGCTGCCAGTGCTTCCTGCTCTGCAACAACATCTTCATACGACATGAACTCGTTAAACAGCATAAACTCGTTTGGGAAATGGTTTTGTATACCAAATCCATCAGCTTCTGCACTGACAATTTCTTGTATATCTTCCAATAGTTTTTTCCCGCCGAAGAAATCTTGGGCAGGCCCAGTTTGTGTTCCTTGTCTCCCCACAATAACGCCCGTGTACCTGATTCTAGAATTTGGGCCGAACGGACGCAATGACATCGTAATTTCGTTTTGAGCTTGGAAATGTATTGTCAAACCGCTACGCCTAAAACTGCGACGGCTTGTCGTTTCTGTGATTTGTCGAATAGTAT
>JANQSZ010000013.1 GCA_028279045.1 Candidatus Nanoarchaeia archaeon
CGCTGTGCTCTCAGCAAACACTTGTAACGATGAATACCTAATGGGGAAGGAGTTGCAAATGAAGTTGACAAAAAGCACATCGCGTTTCCTAAAAAAATCAGGCCAGCCGCCGTTAAGCACGCATGATTTCCACGACGAGGGCAACGAGCAAATTCTCCAATTGCTCCAATCAGCTGGGCTAACAAACAAAGAAGAAGACAAAGTAAAGGTAATCTACTTTCCTGCATATCTTAACGGCGCAGACGGTTTACTCGACCTTGATTATTATGAAGGAATTAGTGCCGGCAATCTTGGAGTTTTCCCATCTTACTACGAACCATATGGCTACACACCATTGGAAGCAGGTGCGCTCGGCGTACCAGCAGTAACAACGGACTTAGCAGGTTTCGGTCGATACATTTGCAATGAATGTACTCCCTCTGAAAACAAAGGAATCCGCGTCATCAAACGAATGGGAAGGACCGACGACGACGTAATTCGTGATCTCGCACATTATCTTGGCGTATTTGCTAATTACCAACGCCACGAACGTGCGCAAGAAAGTATAGCAGCAAAACAGTTATCCCAGAAAGCAGATTGGGAACATTTGGTGAAGAATTACTTTAAAGCTCATGAGGAATCGGTGAAGAGACAATGGAACTAAGAAAAGATTATGTACTCAATCGATGGAGTTACATTGCAGAAGGTCGCGGCAAGCGTCCAATGAATTTTTCGAAGCCTATCGATGGAGATCCAAAAAAGCATGAACTTTTTGCTCCTGGCAATGAGCACATGACTCCTCCTGAAATTGGGCGCCGAGAAAGAGACGGTAAATGGTACTTGCGTTGGTTTGCAAACAAATTCCCCGCTGTAAGCACAGACGGCGATCCAACAATCCATACCGCAGACGGCAACTACACGTGGTCGTGGTCCTACGGTTATCACGAAATTCTCGTCGAGACTCCTGATCCAAAACAAAGAAGCTGGGACTTTGATGTTAATCAGGTTCATGAAGTACTTCAAGTGTATAACGAACGCACCACCGAACTGCTCAGCAAAGATCACATTAATTTTGTTTCTGTCTTCAAAAACAGCGGACGAGAAGCAGGTGCAAGCCTTCCGCATTCCCACTCACAACTAATAGCACAGTCAATCATCCCACCGTTAATCGCTGAAAAGCTTGAATTCGGTGCAAAAGATGGCGTCTGCGCATACTGCAATGTTGTCCAGCGCGAGAAAGACGGCGTACGAAAGTGTTTCGAAAACAATTCTGTTGTTGCCTTCACTCCTTACGCACCTCGTTCGAACTGGGAAGTTCAGATATTCCCAAAGCGATGTGTCAATAAATTTACAGAACTTTCCGACGAGGAGTTACGCGATACTGCAGAGGCACTCCATTTCATTCAAACGCGATTAAAGATAATGAGCGCTCCTTACAATTACCACTTACAATATTCACCATCCGACAAAAAATTGCATGCACATATTGAAGTCATTCCTCGGATGAACAGCTGGGCTGGGTTTGAATTGTCGACAGGAACCTACATCAACACTATTTCTCCCGAGCAAGCTGCTGAATTTTATCGTACAGGAGAATGAAAGTAACATACCGTTGGGGGAAGCATCACGCAGCAGGAGATGTAGATTCACCTTCATTCTTTCTTTCCAACAAATCAGAAGGGTTCTGTAATTTTTCTGTTGTTCCCAAGAGTGTATACAACGGTTTGTTTTTCTCCGACGGACTTGATACTTATAGAACGATTGAAAACATCAGCGTTCGCAATAACAACATCCACACCATCAATCAAAAGTTTCTTTTTGTAGAGCGTGAAGGAAGCGAACGCACGGAAACATTTTTTATGCCGAACGGCAAAGATGCACTTCTTTACGAGCTAAACGAAGCAGCTCCAATAACATTAACTCTTGACGTAAAACGCGCGTACGATGGTAGGGTGTGGGGAAGGAATTACAAGGTTTCTCGACGGAAAGATTGCACCGTAATCAAATTTACTAAAACATCAGACAACCGAGAAGACAAAGCGAGTGACGAACACGAATACACATTATACATCGCAATCAAACACGATGGTAAACTCGAAAAGAATATGCATTGGATCGAACGCATGTACGATGACGATGCTGCTCGAGGAGAAACAGCATCACGATGGGTATTAGATGCCTGCACAATCATTGGTAGAAAGCTAGCAATTGCAACCGCAAAGAAAGAATCAGAGGCAATTGCACAAGCAACCTATACATTTCGTAACGCTGCAAGATTAAAAGCAGCAAAAAGCAAAGAAAAACATGCGTTACCACACCGTTCGCTTGAGCAATTTGCGGCGTACAATGCAATTGACATGCTCACCACAGCACACGGAATTCACGCAGGCCATCCTTGGTTCTTCCAGTACTGGAGCCGAGATTCACTAATCAGCGCAAAGGCACTTCAACCGGCAGCGCGCCAAAAACTACTCATTCCATTCCTGAAACAAATCCAACAAGATGGAAACATTCCAAATCGAATTCCCTCGTCGGAAATCGGTGCTGCCGATTCAGTCGGCTGGCTGTTTTTCCGTGCTTTTGAACTATACAATGCCAAAAAATTAAGCAGCACAGCAGAGCACAAAGTACTGCAGGCAATTGTAAAGAGTATCGAATTGCTTCGCGTTCACAGGACAAGTAAAGATATCATCTACAATAAACCACAAGAAACCTGGATGGACACCTTGTACAACGATGATGGTCGTTTCGGAGCAAGAATTGAAATCCAAGCTCTTCTGCTAGCAATGTATCGTTTCGCAGCAGAGCTCAGCACGAAAAGATATGAAAAGTACGAGCAACAACTCAAGAAGAAAGTGCTTAAGTTCTTTTTCGAGCACAACCAACTAAAGGACGGTATCGACGATGATACGATTCGTCCAAACATTTTCATTGCATACTATGTCTACCCAGACCTCTTAACAAAAGGAGAATGGAAACGCGTTTTCAAGCACGCTCTCGACAATCTGTGGTTAGATTGGGGCGGTCTATCAACGCTCGATAAGAGACACCCGAACTTTTTTCCCGAAGATTCTGGTAACGATAGCCGTTCCTATCACCACGGAGATTCCTGGTATTGGATGAACAACCTTGCAGCAATCTGCCTCCACAGGCTAGACAAAGACGAATTTAAGCCGCAAATCGAGAAGATTAAGCAGGCATCTATCCACAACCTTCTCTGGCAGAATAGCCTCGGTACGCCTGCAGAAGTAAGCTCAGCATCCCATCAAACAAGTGCTGGCTGCCAAAATCAGGCATGGAGTGCAGCATTACTTATTGAACTTCTAGAAATTAGTAAATAAAATCCATTACTCGTACAACATTTCCTGTTGGGCTTCCGCCAATCAAATCATCAAAGAAAGCAATAATTCTCGCAAACAGTCCTGCTTCAACACACTGATCAGCAGCACAGATGTTGCTGTTACATTCATAATTGTTAATGCAAGCAGCACCATCTCCCTTCATATCTTCGATCGTACCGCCAATTTCGCAGTATGATCGCTCACCATCGTGAGTAAATCGTGTCGTCGTTGGAATGCATTCTCCGTTCGACGTACATCCACTACAATCAGGAAGTGGTTCTTCAGCACCTGCGCAAGGGTTCTCAAAGTAGCTAATCGTCACACATTCTCCTTCAACACACGTAGCGCGTAAATGATCGCTTCCATCTGCACATTCGTACAATCCGCAATCTGCGTGAGCTGAACATTCTTCAGGGTATTCTTCATCATCCATAGCAGGCTCTTCAACAATAATATCTGTGAACGACGTACCAGCAATTTCTATTTCAGTTCCTACCAAGTGATAATCTTCATAGTTAGCAAGGACACGTGCTGCTCGTCGTGTATCTAAGTCACCGTAACCATCTACAAGCAAGCCCCAGAATCCGTTTCCATGTTCAAACAACTTAATACGTCCTTTGTCTTCTTGCGTACCAGCATGACAGTCAACAGGATTGCCCATCAATTCAAGCGTTGCATGATTGTTACAACCACTGCCAACAACTATTGCGTTTTGTGCTCGTATGTCAGGAACTTCTGAAGCAAGTTTGGCAGAACCAACTTCAATTGGCCCGGTTTCATAGTAAACAATGCCGTCTTCTCCTTCAACAGCAACTCTTGCTGCAAATTGCAACGAAGTGGCAATATCAACTGAAGCAATCACGTCACTTGGAGACGCTGTATCACCAACAACAATGATTGCATTAAACTCTCCTTCATCAACAAATGGTTCAGGATAGCTAGAAAGGTCATAACCTGTCATTGCTTCTTCCTCACATTCATAAAATTGACAATCATTTGATGGATCTCGTGCAACGTAGCTACCGTCCGGACACAATTTCAAATCTTCAGTACAGTAAGACTCTTCAGGAACTTCTTCTTCTGGAACAGTGGTGACATCAGGCAGTTCTGCGTAAGGGCTTGCGACATACACCATTGGGTTTTGTTGTCTGTAAGGGTGTCGAACATTAAATGCGTCAGAGGAATCAGATTCTGATTCGGTGTATCGTGCTCCGCTCGAAGCGTAGTGTCTCAGCCCTTCCCTGTCATTTGGATCATGTACACCTATAATCGGGCTATACATGTCAAGGTCAATATGATCGTTCTCTCCTTTGAATATAACAAATGTTTTTGTTGTTGCAAGATCTTCTTTGTGTCGCGGACTCCACATACCGAGACCAGGTTTGTTTTTGTATTCTGCTGGAATGGCATAGAAATTAACTCCTTCAGGTCCGAGGAAGTCAATGTGTAAGCCCGAATGGGTTATTATCCAAGGCCATCCATCAGAAAGTTTGCCGTCGCCAGTTCGGTCAACAAAAATCTCAAAATCATCTGTTGATGGAGCAAGGTGTCCTGAATAGTATACTTGAAAAGTGTTGCCACCAATGTTAATAGTGCCAACACGTCCGTTTGATCCAAAAACAATTGCTCTTTCAATTATCTGGCCGCTTCCCAAATTCTTGAACTTCAGAACAGCGTCCTCTTGGTTTGGGCTGTCTGCTCCTTTGTACTGCATGATGTAGCTGTTTGCAGTTCCGTCTCCATCAGCAGTGAGCGAAAAGTAGTCATTCTTTGCAATAGAGGCAAGTTCATTAGCGACATATCTTCTATCGTCATCCCCAAACGTTATTTGTTCTCCGTCAGCACTTCCCGATAAACCGGTTTGTGCAAAAAGGACAAAGTCATCAGGATCTCCTCCTGCAGCGGAGTGAAATCGATATGTAGTTCCGCCCAGGGTCAATGTTGTAGTATACCGCATAGTAATTATTCCAAGTGGGCGTTCGACTATCTCTCCGTTAATGAGTTTGAATTTTGCAACAGCATCCTCAGTGTAAGGATTGTCTGTTCCTTTGTACTGAACGCGATATACCACTTCCCCATCAGATAGCTGGAAGTATTGATCTTTGTGAATGGGTTGATTTTGTGCGATAATTGGATCACTCGATGTTCCTGCAGCAAATCCGGGTCGATAATGTGCGATAGGCAGTGAAACTCTCTTGCCATCAGCATCCAAGAAGTTTAAGTTGTATTGGTCTTTTCCGCGAGAATCAATATACACAAGTTCGTGCTTTTGTTTCTCCAATCCACCATAGTAAATATCCCACGAATCAAGCAATGCTTGTGGTTCATCAAGAGCAAGGCTCAGCAAATCTCCTGGTTGGAGGTAGATGTCATCCTCAGCATACACATCAATAATGATTTTGTTAATGGAAACGCGTTCCCCGTTATCATTACCAGTTATGGTAACTGTCGCATCGTCAATAAGTTCACTATTTACTACAAGGTTTTCTGATCCGTCAGCGCTACCGCCGATGTTTGTATCGTGAAGGATTACTTTGTGCGCTCCCAAGTAGAATTCTACTTTTCGTACGCCGCCTGCAATGTCTTGAACCAAGGTTTCCCGAACGCCAACGTGAGATCCATCAGCTAGTCCGTCTGTGGATCCATCAACAAGATTATCAGTAAATTCCCCGTTGACATTGAATTTAACTACCGTGTCACTAACAAAAGTAGCAGTAACCTCGTAATCCCTACCACTTACAGTATATGTTTTAGTTTCTCCTTCGTCTAAAACATCCTCTATTGCTCCCCGCATTAATGTAAGTTTAACATCGTTTTTAGCAGCTCGTTCTGCTTTTACAATCGAATATGATCTATCCATGATGGTTATTCTCTCGTCTTCAAAGTCTTCCAAACGAGTTCCCACAATATCAGATTGTGCAAGTTCATCAAAGTTCAAAATGTATTGTCCGATGTTATTTCCGCTTGCGATATACAAGAATGTTTCAGCAAGGCCATATTCATTCTCCATGTACGCAACGTATTCTGTGAGTTCATTGTTGAAAAGGATGCGTTGTTGGTAGTTGAACGTTCCAATGTCGTTGTCAAACTGCTGATCTCCAAGGAAACCAAGTATTTTCGCACCAATTGCATCTCTGACATCTCTGATGTTCTCGTACTGCACACCAGGTTCTGACAATTCAAGTCTATTTTCTCCGTTCTTCACTAGCCAAAGATCTTCTCTGGATGGATTGTACACACAACGGTATGCTTTACATCCGTCGGCGTCAATATATAATTGTCTAAAGTAGCCGTCCTCATGACAATGTAGTTCTTCAGGGTCTCCACAGCCTTCTTCCATAGGCTCTTCTTCCTCTTCCTCCTCTTCGACTACATCACTCACAACACTAAAGCTAACCGTCTTTGATTGTCCTACTTCGCCATTACGGTTTGATTGGGTAAACGGTGTTGCTGTCAATTCATGTTGGCCAAGTGATGGTGTCCATGCATTGTAATCTCCGTTGCTGTCTCCAGCAATTACATAAGGGAAGATGTTTTCCGTGTGAAAGTTAGTTACTCCGTCTAAAGAAAATCGTACGCTTCCAACGGTTTCAGGATCAGTTACCGCCTTTATACTAATGTCATCAGTACCAAGTTCTGCAAAATTAATAACATCGCCGTTTTCTAATTCACCAATAACATCGTCAGTATCTGCATTGATAAGCATAAATTTTACAATTTCTTGTTCTTCAGGTTCTTCTTCTCCATCGAGTCCAAGATAAGTAAACTTGAGTTTGTCAACACGTGCAAATGTCGACCCAGATCCTCTGTCTCCAAGCAGCGATAAACTATCTCCTTGTTCGAGTTCAATTTCGCTAACTTGTGTTTTCCATGCTTGTGTACCACCGCTTGTGGATGTCCAGGTATCAAGCGCGCCATCTTGAGTGAAAAGTCCGTAGGAGTCAACAGCGCTGCTGTCGTCATTTTCATCGCAGTACGTTACTTCCACTTTCCATATTCCTTCGGTTTGCACACTGTCTGTAATGAGTATTTCTCCATCTTGACCGACTGTACCTTCATGCCTTGCACAAATACCATCAGAAGGATTTGGACACACACAATTTGTTGAAGAAACATAGCCCTCACTCATATCTAAAGCTTCAGCTTCCACTGTTGTTTGATATCCAACCGCAACCTGATTGCCGGAAATGAGGTTCGATCCAGCTAAAAAATCACTTGGAGAAGCTAGCCAGTCAGCGAAGGAAGCAGAAGTAATGGATACACTAAGTAGTACAAACACGCTTAGCATTGCCAGTAATGCGACTCTTCGCATCTCTAATCTTATAAACTCAGTATATAAAAAGGTATCCTAGTTTAGACAGAACTACGCCGCAGCAACCATATAGAGTGCTTGCGACCACGCAAGAGGCGAGTTCTCGTTGTGTTCCTCGCTTTTTGCAAAGTACAACTCCGGCAATTCGCCTTCCTTGTTCATTGCGTCTTGCGTCTTCTTCATGTAATAATCATACTTTGCTTTATCTCCAAGTCCCTTGAAAATAATCGCTAACCAGGGAAAGCCGAATGTCCATTCTGCTTCTCCGCCTTTGTTATAATATTGATCACCAACATAGCGGATAACACCTTTCTCCCTAACCAAGTATGTTTCAACGTTGTGTAAAATTTGTGATCGTTGTGACTCGGAAACAACACTGTACGGGTAAATCAAGGAAAGCAATGCCAAGTCTATTGGCTTTGTTACCGATTCCCATGGAAGCAAGTTGTTCAATGCGTCTTGTCCTTTCTCAATCAGTTCTTCAGGAACATCAACAACATCACGAACAGCTTTCAATCCTGCAAGGCATGCACCGACGGAACTTGCGTGAACTTCTTCGTTCTCTTCCCACATACCATTGTCCTTATCATGCCAGTATTCAATACTTGCAAGATAGTGCACAAGTTTTTGCAAGATACGAACGTCATTTTCATCGCGGATAACTTTGTATCCCTGCCGCTTGAGCTTTGCAATGTTAAACAACACTTGCCCAACAGCATCGTTCTGCATATTACCCCATTCATCCCAGAACTCTTCTAGTGTAATAGGATGGTAGCGCGCATGAATGTATTGATACCGGTGCTCTGGTTTCTTTTCAATAGCGTGATCAATCTTGAATTCGTGTTTCAAAAGAATGTTAAGAATAGCATGATGAGTCTTCACTAACTGCTTGCTGTCTTGCACAGCCGCAAAACCCAGTGCACTATACAAGTTATCCCGCAGCCAAGCTTTGTCATAGCCTGTATCCACCTTTTTAGAAGCCGCAGACAACAGTCCTGTCGGATGTGCCATACTCTTCAAAATGCGGTGACTGTGTTGTATCATCATATCCCCCTAGTGGATCTGTGATACTTCTCCTATTTAAATATTACTATTTTCACCACTGTCAAGTAACGATAGCACAAAACCTTTATAAAGCAGATACTTATAGCAGACTCATGCAAGAACGACTCCAATACTTCGCAGAACTAGAGAAATTGCGTTATTTATATATGGCCTGGCTATTCAATCCAGAAGCATTTGATGAGCAAGCCAACCCCATATACGACCTCTTTGAAACATTAGCGTCACCTCCTTTCAATGGCCCTCTTGGGCCAACAGTGTATGCAGCAAGATCCTGGATGAGCTGGGACCAAGCCCATGAAGATCGAAAAGGCGAAGGTGATCACGAAGTAGAGTATGCTACAGGGCAACCTTTTTATGCAGGTCAAGAACCAGAAGAATTCGATGCAGATGTTGAAAAAGTTGTTGCAGAAACACTAAAACCAGGTTATGAACGAGAGGAAAGTACTCGAATGGAACTTCCAAAGCCCGCAGAACTGTTTCCAATAGCAACATCTGAAGAAGCTGAAGTCTTTGGCCCTTTGATGGTTGAAGCGATCAGCCAAGGGTTAGGTGAAACAATTAATCGGCTATATGGGTTAGCCAACAGAGACAAATGACACTCTACGTTATCGGCATCGGATTATTTGACGAGAAAGACATCTCAGTCCGCGGTCTAGACTTTGTTAAACAATGTGACTATCTCTATTTAGAGAACTACACCAGTTTGATGAAAGCAACCAAAGAAGATCTTGAAAAATTCTACGGCAAAGAAATAATCAGCGCAGAACGCGAGTTGGTCGAGCAGTCAGATGAAATTGTCGAGCGTGCAAAAACAAAAAACGTCGGCGTGTTAGTCATGGGCGATCCGCTAACAGCAACGACTCACCTTGCTTTGCTAATGACAGCAAAAGAAAACAACGTCGAAACGATTGTTGTCCACAACGCATCTGTTATTTCAGCAGTTGGCGCAACCGGATTGCAGCCATACAAATTCGGTAAGATGGTAACCGTCCCTTTTCCCGATTATAATTACCGTCCCGAGTCATATTACCACGTCATTAGACAGAATCAAACACTCGGCTTACACACGTTACTTTTACTCGATCTCAAACCCGTCGATAAGAAGTTCATGTCCGTTACCGAAGCTATTGATTTGCTCGAGCAAATCGAGTCCAATCAAAATATAGGCGTCATTACGCCGCAAACAATGTTGATTGCCTGCGCTCGGTTAGGTTGGCCAGACCAAAAAATCGTGTACGGCACTCCGTCCCAGATCAAGAACATGGATTTACCATCTCCACCTCACGCACTCGTTGTGCCAGGCCAGCTCCATTTCTCTGAAGAAGACGCTCTGAAGGAATTTCTCGTCGAGCCTCCTCGGAATTCTTGAAAGCAAAAGCTTTATATATACCCTGGAAACTGTATTTTCCTGCGTATAGCTTACAGGTGCAATTAATGGATAACGACGAAATTTTCAACGTGTTTTTTAGAGAGAAGCCAGCTATGATGCTGATCGGCTTGAAGAATGCAAAAGGTGCAGTCTATGCGTCTTCCCTCGCTAAGTCTGTCGATTGTACGTATTCTCATGTTGTAAAAATTCTGCAAGAGATGCAGAAAGCCGGCTTGGTAAATTTCGAAAAGCAAGGTCGTCTCAAGCTCCTTACCTTAACCAAGAATGGTCAAGATGTTGCTGAGCACATGGATCAGATCCGAAATCTTCTGTAGATACCTTTATTAAGCGATATTCTCATTATCACTCTATGGCTCGTGATTCCAAACTTTTGGGCAAAGTCGATAAGCTTCTCAAGAAAGGCTATTTGGTTTCTGCATTATTGCATGAAATCCTCAAGAGCATTCCTTTAACAGAAATTAACGACAAATACCGAGAGGAATATTTCGAGATCGAGCAAGGCGTAACCAGATTCGCAGCAGAATGGGATCGCTATCATGAATTATTCTACGCCGATATCCAGCTAGACTCCGACATCAAGAAACATGTCAAGCACCTCAAGTCAGTCTTTAACGAGTACAGAAGAAAAGGCCGTCATTTCGGATTTACACCAGCAAGCGTGGACGAGGATGAAGAATACCTGACTAAATACCGAGAAACACTTAAGCAAGAAATCCAGCAGGAAGACGAACTTATCGTCGAGATTCAATATGTCTACAGAATTTTCGTCCAGCCAGGACCGTCTGATTATCACAATTGGTTGCAACGTACTGTCTACGTAACCAGTTCACTTCCAAAAGAACAACGCGACCAGTTCGATCACTGGATGCGCGAACTTATCGGTGTGCTCAAGCAACTAATCGACGCGCTTCGCGCAGATAGGGACGTAGAATCAGATCTCTACAATAAAATTGATGATCTTTTTGAGCGCCTTGATCACGCAAAGGATGTTCCTGAAGATACAACAAACGATATTGTGCAAGCCATAAAGGATCTTGGCGACATCTCTCATGAACTGTAAAATTTTCATCGCAGTTTTGTGCTTACTCTTACTTCCAGTAGCGAGTGCTCAACTTTCTAACGCAGAAATCGACATTATCATTATCGAGGATAAAGCCGTCGTCACAAAAGAGTATCGTTTTACTCAAGCTGTTGACTTTGAAGAGTTGCTTCCAGAGGATGCTGTCGGTGTTGAAATCAAAGCAGACAGCACACGTATCACGTCAGATTCCAATCCTGTTCAAATTCCTGGCTCACTCCATGTTACCATTTCCTATGTAACAAAAGAACCTATCCAAGAAGACAACAGCATGTTCTTCATTGAAGATAACGCGCTTCCGTTTGTTGCGGATTCCATTGACTTGTCAATCACTCTCCCTGAAAACGTCCGCCTTACAGAGCCACTTTCCTCACCAACCGCTTCAATTATTCCCAAGCCGTCAACATCACAAACAGACGGCCAGTTCCTTATCTTTACCTGGCAACGTGAGGACATATCTGAACTTCCAGTGTTCATTTCCTATAAGCGCGTAGAAGAGCAGAGCACGCTTGGGTTCCTCATTATTCTCGGAATCATCTTTGCAGTAGCAGCAGTAGTCATCAGTTTCATACTCCGCGACAGCGATAAGTCAAAAAAGCCTGATTTTATCTCTTCTCACCTCAAAGAGGATGAAATAGTCGTTTTGAACGCATTAAAGATGAAAGAAGGCCAAACTACTCAAGCAACGCTCCGTGTTGTGACCGGTTACTCCAAAGCGAGTTTAAGTCGAATTCTAAAGGAGCTAGAAGAACGAAATATTGTTCATCGCGAGCAGCAAGGGAATAAGAACATCGTTACCCTCCGAGAAGCGCAATGGAACAAGATTGAACAGAAAGAAGCCGATTAGGACCCATTCTAACCGCTAGAAACGTCTTGTTTCAGCCCTAACAAATATTGCAGTTCCTGCATTACCCATCCCATCAAGTTACAACGGGAGGTATCCACAATGAAGATGAAACAATTGATCAGTGTGCTTCTAATGGCGCTAATGGTGCTAAGCTCGCTTAGTGTTGCGCTTGCTCAGGAAGATACTGAACTTGTCGATGATGCTGCAGCCGATGAGTTAGCAGATGAATTGACAGAAGATGAATTAGCAGAACTTGAAGAAGAGCTTGAAGATGAAGAGCTTGAACAAGAAGCTGCAGATGAAATAGTTGACGAAGATCCTGGCGCTGTTTCTGGCGTTGGCCTTGGCTTAAAGAAATTCTTTGAACGTGTTGATGTTGCTCTTACCGCAGACCAGCGGGAAAAAGCAGAGAAAGAACTTGAGTTCGCACGTCGGAGAATTTTGGAAGCGCGAAAAGCTGCAATGGACGGAAAAGACAATGCCGCTGAACGTGCACGGAAAGCTCACGAAGATGCTCTTGCAAAGTGGCAAGAAAGATTCGGTGATGAAAACACCGAAGATTCGTTGACCGCTCGTGAAAGATTGCGAAAACATCTTGCTCTTGTTCGTGCTGCAAACAACGATCTGGACGAAGATGATCAGATCGATACAGCAACAATCGAAGACAGAATTGAAGCTCGTTTAGAACGTGCACGTGCTCGATTGAAAGCTGCTGGTGAATTGACCGACGAGGAAATCGAAGCTGAGATTGATTTACTCGAAGCTGAAATCAATGATAAGATCGACGATGTTTCTGACAACATTGCTGAACGTTTAAGCAACTATGCAGATCACGTGCAGGAAATAATCGATAAAAATCGTGCTCGGCTTCGCGAATTTGCTGACGATGCAGACGCAGATGACGAACTTGCTCAAAAAAAGATCGAAATCGCAACAGAAAGCTTGAACAAAGCTGAAGAACTTGTTGACGAAGCTCGCAGACACATTGAAGCTGAAGAGTACCGGCAAGCGCGAACAAAACTATTACGTGCAAAGAAACTTGCGCAATCTCCACTTTTGCGTGCTCGTCTCCGTGCTGCACTAGCAGATGCTGAAGACAGACTACGCGACAGAATTCTTGAGGAGAAAGAAGATCTTCGAGAGAAATGGGAAGAGCGCAAGGGCCAGATCAAAGAGGAACTTGATCGTGTTCGTGTCCAGATAGGCGAGGATCTTGACGGTGAACAGCTTCGAAGACGATTATCTGCTGCTCGTGCTGACGATGTTGACGAAATCATCAAGAGACATCGTGTACGTCTTGTTGATCGAGATGGTGACGGTGAAGTTGACGGCCGCGTAGTAACTGATGTCCGCATTAAAGGCGATGATGCACTGATTCGAAGAAATGTTCGTGGTGAGAACGAAGACGGTGACAAAATACATCGTCAAGTTGGTGTCCGCGTTCATGACGGAGAAGTCGTTGACGTCAAAACCCGAAGCAAAATCCGTGATGCCGCAGGAAACGAAGTAGAGGAAGAGGAAGAATCCGATGATACGGATGAATCAGACAGCACTGATGATTCCGATGACTCAGGCGATTCCAACACCGACGCAGCAGGAAACACAGACGACAACTAAGTCGTCTTTTTTCTTATTTTTTTATTTTTCATTAACTTTATATACTAAAACTTATTCTATAATACACCTAAGAAAATGTTTGTAGTGGACGATTCAAAGGGAAAATTGCAATCTCTTCCTGCTTTTGCTATCAAGCCAGGCGAAGCAGGTAACTTTAGTTCTGATCTCGCACAGAAGATCATGAAACTACTTGTTAAGAAGCCAATGTACCCTATTGAAATCACCAAAGAACTCAAGGTGCATGAGCAGAAGATATACTATCACATTCGCAATCTAGAAAAGATGGGCGCAATCAAGGTTGTGAAGTCAGAACAACGCCAAGGCGCAACTGCAAAGTATTATGCAGCAGTACAACCAGCATTTGTTATTTCTTTCAAGGATCTAGAAACAGCAACCAAACCATTACACGCCAAGGAACAAACCCCTTTACACCCATTTATCGAAGATGGCTTGTTGAAAGCAAAGATTATTGTTGGTAGCCCAGATCCGCACGGTCCTGAAAAAGCTCGTGCAAAGGATGGCTACTTTGGCGTCGATCTCGGCTTGTTTCTCGGTACATTTTTGCAGTACACTCCACAACTCTCTGTCAAACTCGACACCGAAACACGCGAAGAAGATTTGCAAGACAATCTCATTTTGATCGGCGGCCCTGTCGTAAATCAAGTTACCGGTAAAGTAAACGCAAAACTCCCAGTGAAGTTTGACGCAAACAACACTATAACGTCAACATTGTCAAAAAATTCCTATCCAGAAGAAGAGATTGGCATTATTGTGAAAGCAAAGAACCCATTCAACCAGGATAAAGAAGTTCTTGTTGTCGCTGGCAAGCGCCATTCAGGAACGCGCGCAGCTATTCTTGCGTTCATGCGTCACTACGATGAATTAATGAAAGGCAACATCCATAAACGTTCCACCCTTGCAAGAGTTGTCGAAGGAATCGATCTCGACTCCGACGGCATTGTCGACGACATCGAGTTCAGGGAATAATTTTTATATCTACTCTTCTTAGCAAGACTTATGTCTCTCGAAGAACAAATTGAAACCGATGATGTTCTAGCGTATCAAATAGCTGATCGTCTCGGCGGCGTTTTCGATTCACTTACTGCAGATATGGTTTTCGGCGCTATTACCGTTGGCACGATTGCAGTTCTGGTTTACGGAGCAGTGAAAATTCAATCATTAATTGCGTGGCGAGATCGCAGGCGCGTTGAATATCTTGACAACAGAACTCCCTTTGTTGCGTTAACAGGATATTCTGCTGTAAACCTTATCAGCAAAGCAAAAAGATCGCGCACAGTAGATGCAGGAAGGGTTCGAGGGATAGTCAATCACGAAATAGATTTCACAATGGAAGTTGAAATGTCTGAGCGAGGGATTGTTGAAATTCCTCTCCCAA
Source organism: Candidatus Nanoarchaeia archaeon (assembly GCA_028279045.1). Lineage (GTDB taxonomy): Archaea > Nanobdellota > Nanobdellia > Woesearchaeales > UBA10216 > JANQSZ01. The sequence goes on from JANQSZ010000013.1 coordinate 15,026, forward strand.
AAGATACTTCAGATTTCTACAAAGCATATGGAATCAGAAATCGGAGCGGACTTGTAGGGAAAGATGTCGCAGTGTATTTTGATGGAAACAGACCTGCAGCTGTAATCCCGCTAAACATCGGCGCTACCTATACTTCTGCAGATATAGAATTTATTGAAAGAATTACAAAAGATTTCTAACCAATCAACAACTTAATCTTTTCTGGGTCGTATGTCCAGTCCTGCGGTAACTTACCAGTTTTCTTGTAGTATTTTGTAAGTCGTCGGATTTTAGATTGTGTTAATTCGTAGCCACGCTTTCCAGGTTGGTCTTGTTTATTTGTTTCAAGGTGTTTCTGGATAAGCAGTGCTTTCTTAATCAATGCAAGAAGATCATCAGGTACTTCTGGAGTCAATTTATTAGCGTCCAACACACCAGAAATGCTTTTTCCCGTAACTGCTTTAACATTTGGAATACCATAACTGTCTCGCAAGATCATTCCGATCTGTGCAGCGTTATTTCCTTCCTTAGCCAATTTTGTTACCAGCAAAGAAACTTCTTTATCAGAAAGCGAAGACCAGCTAGGCTTTCCGCTACGCGTAGGAATGTTACTTCCAGCTTTTCCTTTCTTACGTGAATATCGTCTTGCCATTGTAGTATTGGAAGAATTCTCTTCCGGAGTAGAGGAGCCGTAACCACTCTGCCCTATCATGCTGGAATCCCAGGCCCTTTATAAAGCTTACGTCCAGTTAACTATAAATAAGGCCACCCTACAGCAAGCCTATGGATTCCATTACCGCTTCTGAAATGGCCGAGCTTGATAGAGTAATGATCGAGGAGCTGGGTATTGATGTTCCTATCATGATGGAGCACGCAGCCCTTGCTGTAGCTAAATTAGCAGCTACTCTAACAGAAGGCCACATCACCATCCTTGCTGGCCACGGTAACAACGGTGGAGACGGCCTGGCAGCTGCACGCCATTTGCATATTTGGGGCTATGATGTTGATGTCTACTGCGCAACATCCCGAGATGCACTCAAGAAAGATCCTGCAAAGCAAGCAGCTATCCTAGAAAGGATGAAAGTTCCTGTACATTACAACGCTTCCTTTTTCGAACCAGAAACAGATCTCATTATCGATGCCTTACTTGGTTACAATCTAGAAGGAAACCCCAGAGAAAACTACGCAGCACTAATCGAGAAAGCAAATCAGTCAGGAGTGAAGATTCTTGCTGTAGATATCCCTTCTGGTTTGAACGCAACAACCGGCGAAAGTGCAACGCCGTGCATCAAAGCTACAGCAACACTCACGCTAAGCGTCGCCAAGTCAGGATTGCTCAAAGCGCCATCGGTAGTTGGCGATATCTCTGTTGGTTACATGTCTGTACCCAAAGAAGTGTTTGACCGGTTTAACGTGAATCCCTAACTATTCTCCGCCAGAACCTTCATCAGTGCTTTCGGTATCGCCGCCATCAGCGTGTTCAAAGTCCATATGTTCTTGTAGTTGTTCAGGGTCTTCAAACTCTGTGCCGCATTTCTCGCATGTCGTCATAGTACTGATTAGCCATCTGCACTATATAATTTTACTGCTTCAACCAGAGTTTAATCCACCATCACAATCCTTAATAAGCAAAAGACTTTCCAAAACAGTATGAAAGCATCTGACTTGATGGTCCGGTGCCTGGAAAAAGAAGGTGTGCAGCATGTCTTTGGTGTTCCAGGCGAGGAGAATGAAGATCTTCTTTTTTCGTTGCAAGATTCTAAAGTGCAGTTTATACCAACACGGCACGAGCAAGGAGCTGCGTTCATGGCAGACGTCTACGGACGACTAACCGGGAGAGCAGGTGTGTGCTTAGCAACTCTCGGTCCAGGCGCAACAAACCTTATTACAGGTGTAGCAGATGCTCATCTCGACAAAAGCCCTGTCGTTGCTATAACAGGACAGGGCGGAGTTGACCGCTTGCACAAAGAAAGCCATCAGTTTATTGACGTTGTCAACATGTTCAAACCAATTGTGAAATGGAACGCTTCCATAACACGACCAGAAATCATTCCCGAAGTAGTAAGAAAGGCATTCAAACTTTCTGAATCTGAAAAACCCGGTGCAACACACTTCGAACTTCCCGAAGACGTTGCAAAACTAGAAACCGATTCTCCCCCAATGGAGCGAGAACGCGTTCGGAGGCCAGCTGCAGATTACAAAGCAGTGGAAAAATCATTCAACATTATAAAAAATGCAAAACGCCCTGTTATTCTTGCAGGTAACGGTGCAATCCGAAAGCTTGCATCGAAGCATTTGCGCGAGTTCGTAGAAAAAACAAACATTCCTGTTGCATCCACGTTTATGGGAAAAGGTGCAATCTCCGACAAAGCACCACAATCCTTACTCACCCTCGGTTTGAAGGGAAACGATCACGGCTTGTGCGTCATGAAAGAAGCTGACGTCGTGATCACAATTGGCTACGACATCGCAGAGTACGATCCTGATTTTTGGAACATTGGTGTAGCAAAACAAATCATTGATGTTGATTTTCTTCCAGCAGAAGTATACCAACACTACCAACCTACCGTGGAGGTTGTCGGCGATATCTCTTCTGCGTTATGGGAGTGGAATAAACGTCTTGACCTCGAACCAATAAAATGCGAAAATTGGTATGGGAAAACTCGAGCAGCAATCCTGGAAGATATTTCTTCGTACAGCAACGACGAAGTGTTAACTGTTCCCGGCTCACTAAATGTATTACGAGAAGTAATGCACGATGATGACATTCTTTTATCTGATGTTGGTAGTCACAAAATGTGGATTGCCCGCAACTATCCTGCGTATGAGCCCAACACTGTTATTATTTCAAACGGGTTTGCAAGTATGGGTATTGCACTTCCAGGAGGAATCGCTGCTAAGCTAGCGCACCCTGGCAAGCGTGTGGTTGCGGCAATGGGCGACGGCGGATTCTTGATGAATTCGCAAGAGTTGGAAACTGCAAAGCGGCTCGGTTTAGGTTATGTCGTTCTTGTCTTCAACGACAACAACTACGGCCTCATCACATGGAAACAAGAAAATCACACCGGTAAATCATTCGGCACAGAATTGACCAATCCAAATTTCAAGCAATACGCAGAAAGTTTCGGCATCAAAGGATACGAGCCAAAATCTTATGCAGAACTGAAACAGAATCTTGAGGAAGCAATCAATAGCAACGAAGTAACACTTATCGGCGTCAACATCGACGCAAGCGTCAATGCAGCACTATCGAAACGCTTAGCTAACCTAAGCTGTTAGGAGGGAAAATGAAAGTAGTCAATCCAGCAACAAACGAACAAGTAAAGGAATATCCTGATCATTCTGAAGACGATGTAAATGAATTGCTAGAAAAAGCAGAAGCAACATTCCAGACTTGGAAAGATGTTCCTCTCTCCCAGAAAAAGGAACTCATGCTGAAAGCTGCAGACTTGCTACGAGAAAGAAAAGCACAGTATGCAGAAATAATGACTATTGAAATGGGGAAACCAATTTCTCAAGCAGAATCAGAAGTAGAAAAGTGTGCATGGGTCTGTGAGTATTACGCAGAGAACGCAGAACAATTTCTCGAAGACGAGATCGTAGATGCAGATACAACAAAGAGTTTTGTCGCCTTCGAACCGATCGGCGTTGTTCTCGCAGTCATGCCTTGGAACTTCCCATTCTGGCAAGTGTTTCGATTCGCAGCTCCTGCATTGATGGCAGGGAATGTCGGTGTGCTCAAGCATGCAAGCAACGTTCCTGGTTCAGCATTAGCAATTGAAGAAGTGTTCCGCGACGCAGGTTTCCCCGATAATGCATTCACAACATTGCTTATTTCATCAAAGCTTGTTGACAACGTTATCAATAACGACATTGTAAAAGCAGTTACTCTAACCGGATCTGAATACGCCGGTAGCAAAGTTGCTGAATCCGCAGGTAGAAACATCAAGAAAACCGTTCTTGAGCTGGGCGGAAGCGATCCTTTCATTGTATTAGCTGATGCTGACATGCCAACCTGTGTGCAAACAGCAGCAAATGCCCGCATGATTAACACCGGGCAAAGTTGTATTGCCGCAAAAAGATTCATTGTCGTGAAGTCCCGCTTGCAAGAGTTCGAGCAAGCGTACGTTGACTTGTTCAGCAAGTACAAAGTAGGCGATCCAATGGATGCTGAAGTTGATGTAGGTCCGATGGCACGTTCTGATTTGGTAGATGAGCTAGACAAACAAGTGCAAGATTCTGTTTCTCAAGGTGCGCGAGTGCTCATCGGCGGTAAACGGCCCGATATGCCTGGTGCGTTCTACGAGCCAACTATCGTCACCGATGTTACTCCCGACATTACTATTGGCCACGAGGAAACATTCGGCCCTGTAGCAGCAATCATTCCTGTTGAAGATGAAGAAGAAGCGATTAAAGTTGCGAACTCTTCTCGTTTCGGATTAGGAGCCAGCCTATGGACAAAAGACAAAGAGAAAGGAGAGCGCCTTGCAAGAAGGATAGAGTCCGGCTCAGTGTTTGTAAACAGCATGGTAAAGTCTGATCCCCGTCTTCCATTCGGCGGAATTAAGAAATCTGGATACGGTCGTGAACTTTCTTATTACGGTATGAAGGAGTTTCTGAATATCAAAACGATCTGGATCAATTAGGGTTTCATATGCACGTGAAACGGTTCTTCGTATTCTGAAGTAGGTCGCAGCCCAACCATTCTGAATAAGAAATTAGTCATGACAATGAACGCCGAAGCAATCAGTATGAATTTCGCAACGTCTGGCCTGCCGGTGAAGTACAGCATGAACCCAAACATCATCAACAGCACGCCGAACATCATGCCAAACAGCGTTCGCATGTTGACAGCCATGGTATACGATCCCATACCACTATCACCACAAAGAGACAATTTAAAGGTATCGTTGAAAGAAAAGCTAGCCCCGCGCGGATTCGAACCGCGGTCACCACCTTTCTCCAATCGGAGAGCTTCGAGGCTCTGCCGAGAATGCCAAAGGGTAGTATGATTGGCCACTACACCACGGGGCTGTACTTCTAAAAGAGTTAGGAGCCTTTTTTAAAGGTTATGCACTCGCCAGGTGCAGACAAGGTTTATATCGCTTGAAATCTTTCATTGAGCATGGCTTCCAGGCTCGCAAAATGTCTTACGTGTGCAAACACGTTCATTGTCAAGCATATCGGCGAGACTATGTGCCAGGATTGCTTGGCAAGTCTCGTCTCGTTCAAAAACACGAAACTAAAGGAGAATTTCTTTGGTGATTCACCAGCCCCTTTCATCGGCCGCTTTGGCTACCCAAACGTAAACGTAGGCGTTTTATCTCCTGGTATGTCTGAAGAAAATTCTTGGCAGTATGATTCTCCGTCACACTGGGTTTCCTCTCACAAGTCAATTCCTGAAATAGCCAGGATGCGTGCCGGCCTCATTAATTCCAGAACAAAAGTTGATATCAAAAGCCATCAAAAGATGACCGACATCGCTCAGGAGGTTGCAATGGCTTCCAAGCCAGTAGAAATCGAAGTCGGACTAAAAAAGAAACCAACATTCAAGATGAACTGGGAGCAGTACAGCGCTCCAATGGGGCCTGCTGCACAAATTAAGAAAGTTGACATCACTTCCAATCCAAAAATCCACACAAAAGTCGAAAAAGTTTTCTCAGATACAGATCTGAAAGCTGCTGAGGGAGTAAATTATCTCTATGGTTCTGGTTTCGAGCCATACAATTTAAGTCGCATGTTATCCGTCGGTACGATGGGCATTGGAAAGAACCGTAAGCTAGTGCCAACGCGCTGGTCCATTACCGCAACTGACGACATCATCGGAAAACAAATAATCAAAGAAGTCAAAGACTATCCTGAAGCTGATTATCAAGTTTTCACTGGAAATTACTTTGGTAACTACTACGTTATCATGTTGTTTCCAGAAAAATGGAGTTATGAACTCTATGAGACATACGCCAAACCAGGTCAGCAGCACGAAATCTGGTCTGATTACGAGCCGTACCAAGGCAGAAAGAACTATGCTGATAATACTGCAGGCGGTTACTACGCAGCGCGCATCTCAATTCTCGAGCAGCTCCAAAAAATGAAACGCCAGGCATCAGTACTAGCTCTGCGTTTTGTTACCGACGAGTATTCTATGCCCCTAGGCGTATGGGTAGTTCGAGAAGCAGCGAAGAAAACAATGCAGCAGAAGCCGATTGCGTTTGCTAGTAGAGAATTAATGCTGAAGTTCGCAGAAAACTACGCAAAGAAGAAGTTCGGCTACGACATCATTCCTTTCTTCAAGAAAAGTTACTTACTCAAGTACGTTACTCAGCAGAAGAAGCTGTTTGAGTACGCGTAAATTCTACGTTAACAGAGATGAGCAAGGTATCTCCATCATATGATTCAAAAGTGTATGAATGTCTGCCTTCGTCTTCACCGTGGTAAGCAACACACCTGTTTCTTTTAGGTAAGAGGTTTTCAGCAACGAAAGTGTGCGGTGACCAACCGAATCCTGTTCCGAAATCCATGAAATACCCTTTTTCCGGGTCAAATATCTGATATTGCGCTTCTAATCGAGGTTCTGCGCGAAGATGTGCCAAGAAATCATCCAGTGCTTCTTCAAAACCCACTTCAACTTGTCCTATGTTCTGGCTACTTTGCATTTTCCAATTCTTCCTTAAACCGCTTCACCGTCTTCACAAGGTGTTCCGGCTGCGTCTTCAGAATTTCTGCAGTTCGAGCAAGAACGTCGCCGTCAAATTCTGAAACAGATTCCAATTCGTAGCTATCAATTTGTTTTTTCTTCTTGACAGCTTTCTTCCACTTACCAAATAATTCTTCAGCTCGTGCTGGTATTTGTGCTGGCTCGCAATTCAGCAGTTCAGCAAGTTCTTTAACCAAGTCATCTTGGCCAGCAGCAACCTTCTCTGCTGCGTCTCCTGCCGTATATTCAATACGTACAATACCATCTTGTACTTTGCTACTCTTCAAAATAGTGATCGTTCCGGTCTCTCCTGTTCGATTCAGGTGTGTTCCCCCACACGCTTCAACATCTTCACCTTCAATATTCACAATACGCAGTTCTTTTCCCGGTACTACAGGTCCTTGATACACCGTAAATCCATATTCATCCTCAACTTCGTTCCTCGGAATGAATGATTTTGTAATCGGAACATTTTTCTTCACAATTTCATTACTTCTGCGTTCAATTTCTCGCAGTTGTGTTTCCGAGAGCGGCTCATAATGCGTAATGTCAAGTCGAGCTTTCTCTGGGAACTTTGCAGCACCAGCTTGCCACGCATGGTTTCCTAAGTATTCACGTACAACTCCATTCACAATGTGCGTTGCCGTGTGATTCTGTGTCAATTGCTTCCTTCTTTCAGCATCAACCAGTCCTTGCACAGCATCTCCAACACCAAACTTTGGCTCATCTTCAAGTTTATGCAGCACAACGGCTCCTTGTTTGATAACATCAACAACTTTCTGGCCATTAAGCGTTCCAGTGTCATGCTGCTGTCCTCCGCTCGTCGGGAAAAAGTAGCTCTGATCAAGTGCAACCCAAGTATCAACAATGCCAAGAACCACAGCTGTAAATTCGGGCGCTTTCCAGTCTTGATAGTAAAGTGATTTTGTTGCATCTACTTCGATAGGAATCTTCTCTTTCTTCTTTGTTTGCGTAGCTTGCTCTAACTGTTCATGTCTCTCAGCTACCAATGCATAAAAATTGTCAGGAACATCAACTTTCACTCCTTGTTTTGCTCCTTCATCCTTAATGACATCAGGACTAATACCGTTGCTATCATACAATTCTACGAGCATCTCGTTCGTAATTTCTTTCTGAACAACTCTCTTGACAAGATCTGCTCCGCGTCGTCGAGTTTCAGCAAACTTCTTCTCCTCAACACCAATAATTTTCCGAACATCGTCAAGGTTCAAGCTCAATTCTGGGAAAATTGGTTTCAAATAATCAGCATGCCATTCGCACACATCAGATAAATCAACATCCCAGTTGTTCTTCTGAATGAATTGCAATGCTCTTCTCAGCAGCATTCTCAAATTATATCCGCCGCCAGTATTACTCGGCAATAATCCATCAGATAACGCAACCAGCAACGTTCGTGCGTGTTCTCCAACAGAATATACTTGCGAAAGAGGCAGTACTTGTTGTCTCAAATCTTCAACAGGCATGTTCATTTTCCGAGCCACTTCTTGCCAAGTCTTGTTAATGTCATCAACTTCATCCACATTCAGGTAAGATGAGTACGGTAAGAATTTGCGGATAACAGCGTCATCCGGTTTAACACCAGTAATATCATACAGTTTCTTTGATACCGTCGGGAATGTGCTTTCATAACTTGTACTTGCTCCTTTCGTAAACCAAGCGTTTCGTTCGTGCCCCATTCCCATGTCCAGCACTTTCAGTTTCAATTCCTTGTAAGAATCCCCAGTAACTTCATAACGCGTGTACACTTGATTACCAAGCTCTAACCCGCGGCTAAAATATTCCATGCACGGTCCGAAGTTTCCTCCGCCAGCCCACGCATCTTCGTGATACTTGACTTCGTCTCTCGGTAACCCTAGACCTTTAATCAACCAATGATGAATATCCTCGAAATATTTGCGCTGATCCCATTTCTCCGGCGGCATAAATGCATGCTGCCCAATCATAACAAAACCAGTGTAGTGAGCTCCAGTAATACCTACATTATCAATATCGTTAAAGCGCAAACTAAATTGCGGTACAACCAAAGGATTTGCAGGCGGCGCTACCTCTCCTGAAACAACATAGGGTTGAAAGTTGTAGATACTTGCCTGCACAAAATCAGTGTCTTCACGCCATCGCGCAGCAACAGGATAACGTTTGATCGGTTCGTATCCGCGTTGCTCAAAAAATTTAGCAAACGTCTTCCATGTCTGAATATAATCAAGTTCGTTCTTAGCAGGGCTGTCTCCAATAAACCCAAAGCCACCGCTACAAGATGGATCTCCGCACACATCGGTGTCTTCAATACTCCAGAAGTACGTGTCGCAGTTCTTGCACGTGTGTCGAGAATACCCTTCCTGCTTCAAAACATCCACAGCAAAGTATTCTTCAGGATTCTTCGATGCTTTCTCCTTCAGCATCTTCTTCAGTTCTTTATCAGTTGGCATCGTAACACAAATCAGAACACGATTTATATAGGTTTCTTAGGAATTCAGCGTTTGTTCAACAAGAGCACCGATTTCTCCAAGGTCAGTCGGTTTCTCATAAAAGGGAACTCCAAGGCTGGCAAACTCTTTTGCAGCTGCCTCATTGGCAGAAGTCCAGGCCATAATGGGTGGGTGATTTTCTTGCGCCACAACATAAGTCGCGAATTCAACGCCTCCCATTCCCGGTGGCATACTAACATCAGTAACAATAACGTCAAAAGTTCCTGATTCGAGTTCGCTAATGCCTTCGTCGCCGTTTCTCACTCGTGTAACGTCATATCCTTCTCCTCTGAGAACAATTGAGAAGCTACTTGCAACATAGTCAACGTCTTCCAATAAGAGCACTCGTTTCATCATAAAAGGTAACCAACCACGCTTTAAATAATTTGAGAATAGACACGATTGAGCACTGGCAAGCCAGTGCTGTCGTGCTAGGGGGTGTTAGGTGTACTCATTTCCATTAACCTCCCAAATAAAAAGGCTTACGAGCTCCTGTCCAGTGGCCAGTGCTACAACAGTTCTAGAACAATCTCCTTAATCTGATCCCGCGCACTTGCCAAGGATCCCATCGCATGATACGGATCATCCACATGCTTCACAACGGTTTTTTCTTTCGGCAGTTGGTCTGCGATTCCTTCATCAAAGCAAACAATCACGTCTGCCATGTCTGTCATCTCCTGTGTGATCTGATCCGAAGAATGATGCGAAATGTCGATATCAATATCCTGCATCGTATGAATCACTTCTGGGATCACGTATCCATGCCGCTGCACACCAGCGCTGATTGCCTTCTTACTCTCATCAGTATTGTAGTGATTGAAGAACCCTTCAGCCATTTGGCTCCGCATCGCATTGCCGATACACACAAACAGGTAGATCATACACACATCTCACGCTCAGGCATATATAAGGATTGCCGCTGAAAAGCTTTTAAATGAGAAATCTTTCCACAGCGTATGAAGAACAAAGAGGTGGCTGATCTTCTCGAGCAGATTGCTGACATTCTAGAGATACAAGGCTCCAAATTCAAGCCTATTGCATACCGCCGCGCAGCTAATCAAATAGAGCGTTTGCAAGAGCCGATTGAAGAAATTGCAAAGCAAGGCAAGCTCAAAGACTTGCCAGGTGTTGGCGTTGCGATCGCTGAAAAAACCAGTGAGTTTCTCGAACTCGGCCGTTCACCCTATCTCGAGGATTTGAAAGATGAAGTTCCTGCAGGCTTACTCGATTTGCTGGAAATCCCAAGTCTCGGCCCGAAGCGCGTCAAACTTTTACATGATAAGCTCAAGATTAAAGATCTTCACGATTTAGAAATTGCGTTAGAAAAAAACAAGATAAGAAAACTTGCTGGTTTCGGTGAAAAGTCCGAAGCAGACATCAAGAGCGGGCTTGAACTTGTTCAACAAGGAACCGACAGAACGCTCTTCGGTTACGCATTACCAATCGCAGAAGAAATCAAAGAATTCTTACAAAAGCGTAAAGACATTGCTGCCGTCGACATTGCCGGCTCATTGAGAAGAAGAAAAGAAACCATCGGCGATATCGACATTCTTGTTTCCGCTCTAAAATCAGAGCAGATTATGAAAGCATTCTGCGAAAGGAAAAACGTTCAGCGTATTCTGGCAAAAGGTAAAACAAAGTCCAGCGTACTTCTAGACAACAACATGCAGGTTGATTTACGCGTCGTCTCTCCAGAAAGTTACGGCGCAGCGCTGCAATACTTCACCGGCAGCAAAGAACACAACGTTGTCATGCGCGAAATAGCCAAAGAGAAAGGATTCAAGCTCAACGAGTATGGTTTGTTCAAGAAAACAAACGATAAAGTTGTGGCTGGCAAGACAGAAGAAGAGATTTATGAAAAGCTTGGCCTTCCGATTATACCGCCGGAGATTCGTCAAAATTCAGGTGAATTCCTTGCTGCAAAACGAAAGAAACTCCCAAAACTCATCGGCTACGGCAGCGTCAAAGGAGATTTACACACCCACACGAGTTTAACTGACGGCGCCAACACGCTAAAAGAAATGGTTGCTGCTGCAAAGAAACTCGGAAGACAATACATCGCAATCACAGATCATTCTCCTTCAGAACGCGTTGCTAACGGTCTTCCGGTTGAAAAATTACTACAGCACGTTAAGAACATACGCGCGCTCGATAAAAGAGAAAAAGGAATTAGAATCTTGGCAGGAGCCGAAGTCAACATTCTTGCCGACGGACAACTTGATTATGATAACGATGTGCTCCGCAAGCTCGATATTGTCATCGCATCTGTCCATTCGCGTTTCAAATCGGCAGAAGATGAAATGACAGATCGTATTACGAACGCTCTCGAAAACAAATACCTTGATATTCTCGCGCATCCTACAGGAAGACTAATCTACAAACGCGAACCATACCAAGTAGATATGCGTCGTGTGTTTGATGTTGCAACAGAACGCGATGTTTATCTTGAAATCAACGCAAGTCCTGAACGTACTGATTTGAAAGATGTTCATATTCGTCAAGCTAAAGAACATGGTTGTAAATTCGTTATTAACACAGATTCGCATTCAACTGCATCCCTTGCTAATATTGAGTTTGGCATTGGCACTGCACGTCGAGGATGGTGCGAGCAAAAGAACGTTGTAAACACTGCAACCGCTGCTCAATTACATAAGCACTTTAAGAAGATCGATGAAGAGTAGGATTTATATAGAATCAGCGTTGAGCTCTACCACATGGTAAAACCGTTACCTCTTGCAAGCCAGACAATTGGTGTAGCAAATAAACAAATTGCGCAATCTTGGGAGAAGTTCTGCATTTTTATTGGTTCAAAAGAGCTTGATAGAAGAAAAAACTGGTTGACCAAGGAAGACCTTGACAATTTGCGTAAGGTTGTCAAGAAAGGCGACATTATTCTTACAGCACAATACCGAACAATTGGTTGGGCCACATTAATTCGTGACATTACCAATCACGCAACGTACTATGCAGGTAATGACGAGATTATACACGCACGCCACGGCGGCGTCCAAGCACAGTCTCTAGAGTGGCTCGCTGGATACTACGACGGTTTCTTTGTTCTCCGGATGAAAGATTACGAGAAGAATAAAGAGCTCATTCCAAAGATTGATGAATGGATTCGGGATCGTTTAGGAGCAGATTATAATTACGCATTCAAAGAACGTGAAGATAGTTTTGTCTGCACCCAGTTCATTAACGATGCATATCGCCAAGCAGGCTATGATACGAACTTAACGTCGTTCGAACGCCCACAAAAAATGAAAAAAGTGCCCCTTCTCGGCATACTCAAAGCTGCAAAGTTTCTCACCGAGGGAGAATTCGATGTTATTTTGATGTCACACAGCTACATCAAGGACAAAAAAGAGATTCTTATTCAAGTTCCTCAACAGAAAAAACGATTAAAACGGTTCTTGTTCAGAGCAAACCTTCAACTAAAATAAGCGCTGCCTGCTTTTTTGATTTCCGCTGCTAACTTTTTCGTTCTCCTAACAACTGCGCTCCCAAGTTCTTTTTCATAGCGATCATAAACATCCTGCAATGTTCTCTCGTCATATCCAAACACCAAACTATCTGCTAAGCAGACGATCTTTTGTTCGATTGTTCGCGGCATGTATTCTTTCGCTGGCATGCCAAGTTTCTTTGCTTCGCCTTTGGTAATACCCGATCCGGTATGCCGTTCGCAAACAAGCGCATGTTTAGGAAGTTTTTCTTCTCGAAGCAAGTCAGCGCCGTAATTTCCATGCAATATTCCTGCTCTCGGCCTGGACGGTGGATATTCTAGCCGACCAATGTCATGCAGAATACTTGCTGTTGCTAAAAAAGTTGTATCGGCTTTGGTGCCTTTCGCCAGTTTCAGCGCTACGTCTTTGACAGCAAGTCCATGTCGCAATACTACGCGATATGAAACCATGTTAGGAGAATATTTCTTCAAAACGCGTTGTGCACGTGCCTCAGTAAGATGTTCGGTAACCATAGAAAAAGAAGAAAGAGGCTCCCAGTGGGTGTGTGGTTAGGGGGGTTAGGGGAAAGAATACTCGGGAGCCGGTTATTCTTCTAATAGCTCAATGAGTAAACAAATATATAAATGTTACTATTTAGTATACCAGCAAGTATGTACTAATTCATCACTATCAAGTGAACTCTGAATAAAATCAGGAAAAGAACTCTGAAATGTTCTCGCGTAGGCTTCGCGTAACAGTAAGTTGGTAGTCTGCAGGAAAGAGTTTCGAGTATCGTGGCCAACCGTACCGCTCATCTAAAAACACAAGCACGCCCCGATCAGTTTCACTTCGAATGCATCGTCCTGCATTCTGCAGTACTTTGTTGAACGCAGGGAAAATATAGCCGTAGTCCCATCCTTTGCCAAATTTCTTGTCATAGTACTCAATAACAGCCTTACTTTCCAGATTAGGTGTCTGCAACGGCAATCCGACAACAACGACGCATTTCAACACATCTCCTGGAAAATCAACACCTTCCCCAAAGCTTCCACCAACAACTGCTAACAAGACTGCTCCTGTTTCGTGATACGCCTTGAATTTCTCAAGTAGCTCATGCTTTTCATCCTTGCTCATGCCCGGATGCTCAACAAACACCGTCTTATCACACAAATCATGAAAGTATTTGTGAATATTATCCCGTACCGAATAGCTTGGAAAAAACACCACAGTATTTCCGGGTACCGTATTTGTAGTTTCTGCCATTGCTTTTGCAATGCGTTCGTATTCTTGCGGGCTCCTCCGTGAATATTTTGTCGTCACGTTCGGATACACCAACGCAATTTTGTTTTCCGAAGGAAACGGACTGCGAAACTGCGATTCTATAGTATTTTCTCCGAATCCGAGCAAGTCTTTGTACATGTTTGTCGGTGTTAACGTTCCGCTCATCAAAACAGTTGCATGCGCAGCTTCGATCACTGCTTGCGTAGCTATCGACGGATCCAAACAGCGGTACGACACCGACACAATAGGTTTCTTTGCTCCTGGTCGCATTTCTAGAATACGAACAAATCCTTCGTCCTGTCCACCCCAGTTCTCGAGAAATTCTGCTACCGTATTCAGGGAAGTTTGTTTCTGTTTCTCAAGTAATTCCTCGCCGAGGAAAACAAGGTCTGCGATAAACTCTTCTACATCACCAAGCTCGGCAAGTTTTTCACTAAATTCATTCTTAGTGATGAGTCTTTCTTTATCGACGTTCGCAGCCAGTTCTGCAAGAATCGTTTGCAGTCCAACAATTTTCTCTGCAAGTTCTTCATGCTCTGCTTTGCGTGCATCAGTTAGCGCACGTTCAATCATCACCGAACTCAGCTGCTGCGTCATAAGCCCGCGCATTCTCTCCGGCAAGTTATGTCCTTCATCAATAATAAGGATACTTTCATCCAGCGACTTTCCAATTTTCTTCAGAAACGCTTCTCGGATTCCTGTATTGAAGATATAATTGTAATCAGCAACAATCGCAACTGCATTTTGCGCAATCAGTGATCCAATTTCATACGGACAAACTCCTTTTTCTTTAGACACTGAAACAATTTCGTCAGTGTGTACCGGTTCTGCAAGCGCACGCAGTGCAGCCTTACTTTTGTCACTGACTTTCTCCTTGTTTTTCACGTTCTCATAATAGTTACATTGTTTGTTTTCCCGGAGTGTTTTGCAGTAGCTTGCGAATTCGTTTGAAAAGAGTGCTTCAACGCCTTCTTGCGCACACATCCATTTCTTTCCAACAATATCTGCAACCGCAAATTGCAGGTTATGTTTCTGCCGGATTTCTTTGAGCGTATCAACCGCAAGTCGGTGCTGTGTATGTCTGCTTGTTAAGAAAAATATGGATTTTTTGTTCTTCAGCGCATTTGCAATTGCTGGCGATAGAGCCGCAGCAGTTTTTCCCAGCCCTGTTGGTGCATGCGCAATCACATCGGTTCCGTCCTCTAGCGCAGCGGTAAGTTGCTGGACCAACGCAGATTGTATTGGTCGGACAGCATCATAAGGAAAGTAGATGTTCTCGAGCGCTTTAGAATCCATGTCAAAGCAGGAATGCTGCCTCGTTATATAGTTTACTTCTTTTTCTCCTTGGATTTTGCGGGGCCGCGCTTCTTCTTGCCCCGTTCTTCCAGGTCTTTCCGGAATTGTTCAGTTTTCTCTTTCAGTCGTTCTCCTAGTTTCTTGCGTTCTGTCCGGGTTGATTTCTCCATATCATCGTATCCTTCCTTACCAAAGTCAATGAGTTTGTTCATGACCCGGAAATTCCACAGCGTAGCGTCAAGGTCTCCTACACGACCGATGCCACCCCAACTTTCTAAGCGTACAACATTCTCAAGCGTTGATCGTGTTGGCGCCGTTGGTTTTTCATCCGCGTATCCGATTGGAATAACAACTTGTGCTTTCGCATCTCCAGGTATGTTGAAAATACGCGCAATCATTTCTTCATCGAACGACGAGATAAAGCACGCTCCCAGTCCCAGTGCGTCTGCAGCCAACAGCATGTTCTCTGCAGCAACAGCAGCGCTCTGTACAGCGTATATTTTTTCTCCTCTCACACCATAATGAGATTTATAGCGATGGTTGTCAGTAGCAATAACAATAATGTACGGTGCTTGTGAAATCCAATGTTGTTGCAAGCATGCTTCTGCAATCGCTCTTCGTTTTCCCAAGTCTTTAGTAATCAGAAAGTGCCAGGCTTGCAAGTTTCCTGGTGTAGGTGCAACTCGCCCTGCATCGAGTATCACACCAATTTTATCCCATTCCACCGGTAGATCCTGGAACTTCCGTACGCTCCTTCTATGGTGGATGGTTTCGATTACATCCATACACTGTTTTTAGGACGCCGGCTTAATAAACTTAACCCTTGCAAAGCTATATAAATGCGGCGTGCAGCCAGCAACGTATGGAATATGCCGATCTTGTAGCTGTATACGAAGCACTTGACAGCACATCAAAACGTCTGGAGAAGACGGAAATTCTTGCAGAACTTCTACGCAAAACTCCTGCTGCTGAAATGGAGCGCGTAGTCCTCTTGCTGGAAGGCCGCGTCTACCCTGCAGGGGATGATCGCGAGCTGGGAGTTGCTAAGCAGCTTATGCAACGTGCGATCGCAACAGCAAGTGGCATGTCTCCTTCAAAAGTTGAATCTGAGTGGAAGAAGACGGGCGATCTAGGGGAGGTTGCAGAAAACTTTGCAAAGAAAAAACGCCAGCAAACGCTTTCCCAGCAAGAATTGTCTGTAAAAAAAGTATTTGACAACTTGCAAAAGCTTGCAGGCATGGAAGGACAGGGAAGTGTTGAAAGAAAAATGCAACTTCTTTCAGAATTGCTCATTTCTGCGTCTCCAAAAGAAGCGCGATACATAACACGAACCACGCTCCAACAACTCCGCATTGGATTAGGTGCAGGTACAATGCGAGACGCCATTGCGCTTGCGTTTTTTGAAAAGGAAATCACTGATATCGCATCAAAAAAAGAAATTCAAGAGATTGTCCAGGAAGGATATGATTTGAGTAATGATTTCGCTCTCGTCGCTGCCGCAGCCAAGAAAGGAAGAAAAGGATTAGCAGAGATTGAACTTCGGATCAGTATCCCGATTAAAGTGATGCTCGCCATTAAAGCCGAAACCGTTGAAGCAGCTCTAGAAAAAACAGGCAAGCCAGCAGAAGCAGAGTTCAAGTTTGATGGATTCCGCGTGCAAATTCACAAAGATGGGGACATCGTAAATGTGTTTACTCGCCGGCTCGATAATGTAACCCAGCAATTTCCAGAAATCGTTCACCACACAAGAGAGTTTGTAAAAGCAAAGTCATGTATTCTTGATGCAGAAGCCGTCGGCATTAATCCAAAAACAAAGAAGTATGTCGCATTCCAAGATATTTCACAGAGAATCAAGCGAAAGTATGATATTGCCCGCCTTGCTAAGGAACTTCCAGTGGAAGTAAATGTGTTTGACTGTCTTTCTTACAATAAAAAGAGTTACGTCAAGGAGCCGTTCAAGAAACGGCGCGCAGTTATTGAAAAAATCATACCAAGCAAGAAGGGGAAAATTCTTCCTGCGCGCAGAATCGTTTCTTCTGATCCAGGAGAGATTGAAGATTTCTTCAAATTAGCAAAGCAATCTGGTACAGAAGGACTTGTAATCAAAAACCGAGAAGCCCCATACAAACCCGGTGCCCGCGTTGGTCACATGATCAAGTACAAGCGCACGTTAGAAAATCTTGATCTTGTTATCGTCGGTGCAGAGTGGGGAGAAGGAAAGCGTTCCGAGTGGATGAGCAGCTTCACGGTTGCGTGTCGCGACGGCAAGAAATACGTTGAGCTTGGTAAAGTCGGTACCGGCATCAAGGAAAAAGAAAAAGAAGGGCTAAGTTTCAAAGAACTTACCGAAATGCTCACTCCGCTAGTCACAAAAGACAAAGGAAAGGAAGTGGAACTCAAGCCAAAAGTTATTGTCGAAGTAGCGTACGAGGAAATTCAGAAAAGTCAGACATACTCATCAAAGTATGCACTTCGCTTCCCAAGAGTGTTGCGTCTGCGTGACGATAAATCGCTTTCTGACGTCTCATCAATACATCTAGTAGAACAAATCTATCAAGAACAACGCTAAACCTTCATTGCTTTTCTAAAGTCTGCAATAAACTGTTCGAAGTTAGCACGGGGTATGCTTCCGCCGCAGGCATATTCATGTCCTCCCCCATATCCACCATGCTTCGCAGCTAATTCTTTAACAGCATCCCGGACAACATTCTTCCCGTCTCCTCGAAAACTCATCCGCATCTCGTCGTCTTTTGGCCGTGCAATGATAACAACACATCCTTTATTTCGATACAACAATTCATTACTCAAATCACTGCTCAAACTAAAACTATCACTGTACTCGTAAAGCAAGAAATTCTTATCACGGTGTTTCTCTGCATTCTTCACATGTCGAACATAGTGTTTGTTGACTTTTTCGTATCTCTTAAGCAAGAATTTTGCTCTCGCAGTCGTTCCATCCAACAATTCTTCCGGCGTCTCAATTCTCGTCAAGATACGTACCGCTTTCATGATGTCTTCGTTCTTTCCTTTCAAATTAAATGAGATAATTCGAACAAGTTTACCAACCGGTGTTCCATACAGTGCTTCTGGTGGTGTCTTAACTGGTTTCCATAATTTTGGATATTTTTTCGCAAATGTATTCCGGAATGAAGGTAAATGCCAATCTGCTACTCCGCCAACCATTCCAATCCACATGTTCTGCTTAACGGTTTTATACGCCATAACCGTTGTTGGCTCCATTTTTCCTTGTGTTCGAGAATTGAAATATTTCACGTTCTCTCGTTCAGCAGGTTCATGATGATCGAGCCAATACACAGGAACAGTCATGGCATCCAGAAATTCTTGATCAACATTTGCAATATCTAAAATAAAGATAGCATCTGGCCCGTACTCTTGCACACGCCGTTCATAGTCAAGCGTAATGCGCGGAACCGGCTTGACAGGGATTCCTTTTCCTTTGTCTGCATATCTATACAAGAGCACAAACGAGCACAATCCATCAGGATCATCATCAAATAAGAAGAGCGGTTTGTGGCATTTATCCAACGCCGTTCGAATTTGTTTATAGTCAGCAGCAGTCAATCCCATAGCAGATCGTGACTCTACGCTCTATTTAAGGGTTTAGTGACCAGAGCAGTGTTGTCACTTAACAATAGCAACTCAAGGAAACGTTTATAAACCATCAGAGGGTGCTGCCCAGTATGAAAGCGCTCACCATACTCGGAATGGCATGCTTCTTTGTAGCTGGCCTACTCATTGGACTAGCCCAGACGGATGATATCTATGTATCAGAATCCATTGTTGCAATCGATGCAGCGGTGAATGAAGCATTCCCAATCGGAGGCGCTTCAGAGCAGCCATCTCCAAGAGATCGCATCAAGGACAATCAAGTGCTTGTCTACGATGACCAAGTCATTCTTGACATCGATAACGCAGAATGGGCAATTTTTACAGATACAAATTCCATGGATCCTGTCATTGATCAAGGTGCTGCTGCAATTGAAATCATTCCATCAACACCTGATGAGATTCAGGTTGGTGATATTGTTTCATACAAATCAGAATTCTCAGATGCTGTTATCATCCACCGCGTTACCGAGATTGGTCAAGATTCCAATGGTTGGTACGCACGTTTGAAAGGAGATAACAATAGCGACCCTGATCCCGGCAAAGTACGCTTCGATCAAGTGCAGCGCATAGTTGTCGCTATTATTTATTAAAAATAAAAAAAGATGTGGAACTACTCAAGTTCCACGTAGAAGTAATAGTTTGTTCCGCCTGCAACCAAACCGTCTTCTGCAACGATCATTTGGAAGTGGTGGTCAAGACTATCGAATCCAGTTGTTCCGGATGGTTCAAGTATCGTCGTGAACACAAGCGTTCTGTTGTCTGTTACCAAGAGTAATTCGAGGTAGTCAGTCGACTGTGACGCGTTATCCACATATGTGTATGTTTGTGGACAGTTGTCAGTACTCGAGATGGTGTTACTACCAACTTGGATGTCGCCTCCCGAATACTCACCAGTGAACGTTTCTCCGAAACCGTCGTTTTGACCGCTTGTAATGTTAAAGAAATTTTCAAGCAAGGTTTCGTTTTCATGATATTCACTTGTGTCATCACCAGTGTTTGTCAAGTTACCACATCGAACAGTTGCCCAGTCACTTACCGAATCATTCGCAGCAAACACTTCTCCGGAAGGATCAACGATTGCCCATTCATAGAATGATGCGTTGTTGGCATCTTGAAGCACAATGTTACTTGTTACATTTCCAAAGTAACCTTGCCAAACAGTGGTTGTTTTGTTGTCACTAATCGCAAGCTCAGTAATGTTTCCAGCTTGCGCAGGGATGGTCTCAGCTGCACCAGCTCCTTTATCTCTTCGCTCTGGAGGATCTGTCGCACCCAGCGTGTCAGGTCCTGTAGGAGTAGCTTGAGCGTAAACGGTTATTGAGAAAATCATCAGCGCACCCAAAAATAGCGCCATTAGTCGAGATATAGAAGAGCCTCGGTCATTCATTGAGTAAAACACCCCATTTGTTTCATTTTTCGTTGTCGTTTTCTTCTGAGCTAGCATTTCCAGCCCAGTATACAATTTCGTATCTAGAGTCTTTCATGACTATCCTCTTATTTAAACATATGTATACTGCATTAACTATTTAACTACAGTAATTAATCAATTACTTAATTAGTATGTATGAAAAAAAATAGTTTTTCAATAAACCAAAAAATTCAAAGTTGAAACTCGAAACTATTCGATCTCGATATAGAAGTAGTAGTCCGTTGTAGTTGCGACTTTACCATCTTCTGCAACCATCAACTGAAAGTGCCATTGTTGATCTGCAAAACCTTGCGCACCCAGCGGTTCCAGAATTGCAGTGAACACAATTGTTCGATTATCTGTTGTTAGCATAATATTAGTAAAATCAGATCCATCAGCTTCTGCAAACGTTTGCGGACAGTGATCTGAAGTAGAAATTGTTGTTTGTCCAATCAAAATGTCCGGTCCTGTATAGTTTCTCAAGAAAGTCTCTGCAATTCCATCGTTTTGATCTCCAGTAATATTGAAGAACTCTTCCAATTTTGTTTCGTTCTCATTAAACTCAACCGTGTCATCGCCAATATTTGTTAAATTGACGCATCGTACAGTATCCCAATCAACAACTGTTCCGTTGGCAGCATAAATTTCTCCAGAAGGGTTCGCTGTTGTCCATTCATACACCGAAGCGTTGTCTGCATTAGCCAAAAGAATCCTACTAGAAACATTTCCGTAGTAACCTTGCCAGACTGTTGTAGAAGAATTGTCAAAAATACTCAGCATTGTATTGTTACCCGCTTGCGCAGGAATTATACCGCCAGGGCCGCCAACTGCGTCATTTCGCGTAGTGGAGTTTACTGTTGAAACTGTATCTGGTCCCGATGGATCTGCTGCGACACCGACGATAAACATCAGTTGCAACAGAACGAGAGTTACCACTAGTACACGTTCTGTTTTCATATTGACCTACTTGGCCACGCTGGGTGCGAATTGGCCTTGACTATCGTGAAGTATGATGGGTGTAGACGTGGAGGAGCGCAAAAGTTTTTGACACTCCACCAACGTTGTAGTGCGGAAAGTGATCCCAGAAGGAGCCCTAACCTTGGATAACGCAGCTTTGAGTTCCTGAGGCTTCGGACCAACAAGAATAAATTCTGCGTGATCATCGTGTTCAACAAGTACTAGTGCTTGCATTCTCTTTATCATTGGTTCCAACAATCCATATGCGTGCTCTGCCGCAACATGA
This sequence comes from Candidatus Nanoarchaeia archaeon, assembly GCA_028279045.1. Lineage (GTDB taxonomy): Archaea > Nanobdellota > Nanobdellia > Woesearchaeales > UBA10216 > JANQSZ01. Next base: position 36,483 of record JANQSZ010000013.1, read on the forward strand.
AGTTCAGAATTTTTAAGAAACCAGATCTTAAGCATATTTTTGTGATGCGGTGTTAACTGCAACAGCCGCTTTTCAGCGAAATTGTCCATAACCGTAACAAGATATCCGTATTCATTTGTCAAACTAAACAGTGTTCTTGGTTTTCCTTTATCACGGTTCTTAATTTTCTCTTTCTTTACCAAGTTAGCAGCTTCCAATAAGCGCAGCTGCTGGCTAATGTTCGCCATACTGGTATTAGAGAGTTCAGCAAGTTGCAAAGGAGAATATTTTTCTCGTGCAAGGTGCTGGAGAATATTCCATTTCTGTTCCGCAAATAGCTTTTCCATTTCCACTATCAGTCGCCTTTTTTCTGTTTATTCGCTTTCAGTATACTTTTTTGTATGTTAATTTAGATGCAAGTAATATATAAAGATTACGTTTTTGATTAATTACTGAAGTTCAATGGATAACTAATTTAGTAATCAGTTAACTAGAGCTATCGTTTTCTTCTTCGCCGTACCGCAAGCACGATCAAGAGGATCAAGATCAGGATGCCACCAAGAAGGGCATAGGTGATGTAGTCAGGTCCCCGTAATACAAGAGTAAACGTTGCTTCTAATTGCTTAATCAAAGAATTCTCGCGCGCACCATAAAGTGCTCGAATAAGTACACGTTCATTATCTTCCAAGTCTTCGCCTTCAAGTTCAGCACGAACGCGCAGTTCTCGTGTTTCACCAGGATCTAGCTCTGCAATACTCTCCAATCCATAGGTGATTCTCTCGCCAGCAACAATAACATCAATAATTTCCAAATCTACAAAGCAGGTTTGATCAACAAGGTTTACGGTCTTCACATAGAAGAACGGTCTCCGATATTCCACTCCTTCCAAGTCAATTTCACAGTCATCGCGTACATCAACAACATCGACTTGGCGATCACACGTCAAACAGAAGGATTCTTGCAATGTTCTTTCTAGTGATCCAGGGGATTCACCATAAATAGTAAACGCATCCACGCTCAGTTGATCTGTGGATATACTTCCGACGTCATACGTCACGGTTTTAATTTCTCCTGCATCAATAAACACAGGATCAACATCACCCACTGTCTGCGTACCGTCAGTAGACGAAAGCGCGAACGTACCTCTTGCATACGTTACCAAATCTTCATTGTTTGCGTACGTAACTTCAAGCTGTCCTGTAGCTCTATTATATTGTATAGCATCATAGTCCAAGCTTACTGAAACAACAGGCAAATAAAACAAGTCCAGTGCTTCAACTTGCGAGATAGATCCTTGTGGTTGTCGTGCTCCTTGCGCAAACTTAACGAACACGCTGATTCCAACTTGTCGCCGGATAAATGTAGCAGTTCCTACAAGTTCGTTTCCAATAAGCACACCAACTTGAATATCGCTATCTTGAATGTAATCAGCAATCACCGAAGGCACATTATCATTACCAATAAACAGCACCGGCTGTGATCCTGACATCACTTCCTTTTCAATAAACTCTCCATTCGTAAGAATAACTTGTGCAGAAGGATTAATTGCTTGGTATCGCTTAGTAATCTCCACATTATTACTAAATCGATCTCCATTATCGTTGATAATTTCTGGATTGTACACATCCAGAACACTTCTTACTTCTCTATCGGTCTGCCCGAAAATAAGAACACTGTCAACTGTCCGAGTTGATAAAAAGTCATCAATTTCCCCGATGTTGTCTTCGTTTGCAAACAACACATAGCTGTTCGAAACAACAGCATACGGAGCTGCAGCAACAGCATTGTACCCGTACCGGTCATCGATGATTACATAGTTTGTGATATCATCAAGTTCTGCTGCGAGTCCAAGATTAATATTGCTAAAAGTGATTTCGTCTGCTTGGTAGTCACGTGCTTCCACCACAGATTCATATCCAACAAGTTGCGGTACATCTTCAGAACTCACGATCAATAGGTTCGACCCTGATCGGATGTTGTTCAATAATATAGGACCGTGTCTCTGACTTACTAAAAAGACAGGCGATATTCCCTCGAGTTGCCCGTACAACATTACTGAGTAGACATCTTTCCAATCTTGAGAATTTGATACAACGTTAGCGTAGGAGTCTTGGGCTGACACAGCACTTGCTAACATCAGTACAATCACTATGCTTAACAATAGCGTTTTCATCCCTAACCCAAAGATGCAGCCGTCACATTCCTATTTAAACTTTTGTATCCGACCGTGACATATAAATAAGCCCTAGTATAGTGTTTCATAACATTTATATAGCTGGGTGTCCTCCCGCATACTATTGTGGGGTGGTCACTACATGGTGATCTTATTCGATCAGTTTCATTTACCTGATGACATATTTGAAGTAATATTTGCAACAAATCAACAAAAAATCGTAGCAAAAGTTCTTATCCAAGGTATGAAGGAAAAGGGCGGCGAGATGAACAAGACAGAAATGTCGTACTTCGCTACCAAACTTCATGAAGGCGAGCTCGTTACTGAAATTGACGAACCTGGCTATCAAGGAAAACAAGTAAAACTCTCCTACAATAAAAGACAATTCTATGATCGTATCCTAACTCCAATGAAGAGCATGGGTTTGATTGATTACGACATGTACAAGAAGACGTACAGAATTTCAGATTCTTTCAACAAAGTAATGATTAAGATCGGCTTGATGTGGCTACGAGAATTAAAAAAGCCAACGAGCGATTTTGAAGTCAACGCTTAACGTCGTTTTTTTCTTCCTAATACAATGAGCCGTACGAGGAAGAGTATGGTTATCGCCATTACTACATACAGAAGCAGTGGCAGGAACGCAAGCTCTGTGCTTTCGCCCACTGGCTTAACATTCAGTATACTTCCTCTCTCAAAAGTAATCTTGTTGTTATAATGCACACGACCACTTATCAAGTGCCGTCCTGGCGATTCTGGTGTATAGAAAAATTCAATATCTTGTCTTGTTCCCGGACCTACTGTAAATTGTTCTGATTCCAGCACTTCGACAACTTGATCATCAATCCGTGCAGTACCTTTGAACCGTGCAGTAACTGATCGCGCTCCTCCATTCTCAAATTGCGCAATAACCGAAACAGGTTCGCCGACTTCTGCAGCTTTCTTGTTCCGTAAACTAATCAGTTCTCCCCGATCTGCAATCTGTCCGGGTTCTACAATGGAAAACGTAAATTTCTCTCCAGCACCACATTCTTCAATAACCACGTTTGCCCAATACTGGCCAACGGCCAATCCCTCGCTCGTTACCGGAATGATTTGATTGTCTTGTGTTGTCGGCAAGAGTGTATCGCCGCTTGCTGTTCTACTAAGCAGTAATGTTTCTTGAAATTGATCCCAAATATCAAGTCGAACAGTTGGTGTTAATCGAGTATTCCCATCATTGATAATCGTTGCTTTGACATCTACAGGAAATCCAATTTCTGCATCGCTTACTCCAAATCCTCCTGCACGACATGCAACAATTTGTTGCCCTGTAAGAGAAAGTGTAATCTGTCCGGTTACCGCAGTTCGAACAAATCCTCCTGCGCGTCCTTCCAGTTGTTCAGTTGGACTCGGATCTGCAATGAATCGAATGCTTGCATCATAATCACCAATCGGTATATCATCTGGTGGCTCTGCAATAACTTTGACCTGCAGTGGTTCTGATTCAGAAACTTGTAATGTTCGATTCTCAGCATCAGTAGTAATCCAGTCTGAAGCAGGTCCTTCTACTTCGAACGTAACTCCCGTAGGTTCAGGGCTATTAGTAGTTAGCGTTACGAGTCGTTCTGCATACCCTCCTCTCAGCACATTATCAAGATTAAGAGTTCCTGGGCTCATTCCTAAGCTAGCTCCAAGTACAGGGCTCGCAAACAACAATAAAAGCACTAGTGGGAGGAGTATTTTCATTGAGTATTTTCCTCCTTTTTTTGTTTATAAATCTTGTCGTGCTGTTTATGGTGATGTCTCCACATCAAAAGACCGACAATAAGGATTGCAATCAATGCTGCTGCTTCTGATGCAGCAATCCTCGCTCTCCCACCATTCACAACACAGCGATGATCAATTGCATCCTGAAAATAAAGACAATTCAGCGATACACATTCGTGATTCTTTGCTTTCTCATGCGGTTGACAATCCAGCGGAACACAATTTCCCTCACCAAGCACTTCGTCTTCTTGACAATTAAGTTCCACGCAACGATGATTAATGATGTGCTGTGTATCGGTACAGTTCAACGCCAAGCAACGATGGTCAGCAGCATACTCATCATCTGCACACGCTAGCGGAACACACTGGTGATTCTGCGCAAAATAATCATGCTTACAGTCCAGCTGCTCACAGGTATGATTCAGCAAAAATTCGTTTTCTTCGCAGTTCAACTCAACACAATCGTTAGTGATGCATTCTTCATTCAAATTGCAATGACTTGATTCGCAGCATTCATAGCTCACACACCGGTTCTCATCAATAAATTGACAACTACCACATTCTAAAGGAGAGCATTTTCCGTCAAGGCAATACAGTCCTTCTGCGCATGCAAATCCTGGTGCACATTCTAAAATTGGAACAGTGAAAGAGTCCGGTGGGCAGGTTTCGTATTCGAGTCCAAAGAAAATTGTCTCGTAAATGCGTTCGCGTTCATTTGTCGCTGCAGAAAAACAAGTCCGGTATAAGATAGATCCATTAGCAGACGGTGCAGGTGCAGTACCTTGCACAACAGCGATTGCACTTTTATCACGCCCGATGTAAATTCGAGATCCGTTATATCGAGCGAGCACATGATCTGTTCTGTTGTCATAGATCACTGCAGAAACAATCTCCAACACCTCATCACCCTTATTACTAATATTAAGCGTCCAGTTCAGTTCGCCGCCTCGTACACATTCATTATCCGGGCAGGCATAATCTCCAGAGTAAATCAAGGCGCTCACAGAGCTGAGCAAAACAAACAGTGCTGCAAAATACACAACAAGTTTCATCCGGTGATCGCCCCGACAATGATGTTTCCTTCACATCCTCCTGCGACTCCAGTGGGCGTGCGTACTCGCCAGTACGTGCTATTGCGATCATTATCCTCTATAACATCATTAATACGTTGATACAATGTAAAATTAACAATCGGTGTTGCCTCTCCTGACAAATTAGTCATGCCGTCATAATCAGTGGGATCAGTTGTGTTAGTCGCAAATCGCTCAAATCCCACAGAAATGTTTGTATCACGTTGACAGTCAAACGACAAGTTATCCCCGGGGTTCGAACCGTATCCTTCAAGGGTGATGTTTGTATTGATATTTCCAAAATTGGTCAGTATCAGTTCAAGTTCCCGTGAAGTATTAGTGAAATTAATCGTGCCATAGTCGAGCAGATCTGTTGATGCGTTCAGCGCAAGTAATTCATTTACAGTTGTATCGATGTGATTCTGTTGATCGCCGCTACCATTATTCTCTACAGTATACGTACAGCGCCATGACGCATTGTTTGCGTAATACTGTACTGCAAAATTGCAAGTATAGTTTGCCCATTCAGTGCTATTGACGCTTGTACACGAGCTGTTATGATAATGATCATTGTTGTCATTGTCTCCTCCCGGCGACTTTACCGCTTGATCATACAGTGTTACATTGACAGCAAAAATATCACCGATGCTTTCCACGTCTGTAATTGATGCATTGCACATTACAGTCTGCAACCCGCCAGGGTTCAATATAATAGGATCTATAACAGACATAGCAGTAATGCTCACAGGAACATTACCCAGTATAGATAAATTAAATTTCGAGCTGTTCCCCATACGTACTGAACTTCCTGAATCGCTACAGTTAACACTCCAATTGTACGAGCCGACAGTCAGGTCTGCAGTCATATTTATTTCGGTATCGAGCTGAATAGTGCTATCTGTCGTATTAACAGTATCGTTAATTACCAGACTACAGCTGCCTACAGGTCCTGTGTGTTCGACCATGTATGTAAAGTTGACAACGCCAGCTGTTTCTGCAGTGTTGTTCGCCGGTGTGAGCAACGTGATGAATGGTGGTGTGCTAATTTCCACGCTATTATTAACACGGAAATCCGTGTTCAATCGTTCAAGGATAACAGAGTCGCTCAAACATCGCACAGTTACGGAGAAGTTACTTACCCCAGTTGCGTTCGCGAGAATTGTCCAGTCTGTTCTGTTGACAACTCCCTGGGCCAAATTGCCAATGTATCTTGTCACATTATTGCCCGGTTGCAGCACAAAAGATTCATTATTGGAAATTGTTAAATGAAACTCACATCCGACGCCATCTTGACGTAATATGTATGTGCGCGCTTCTAGGGTAATATTAGTGCCAATAGAATGCACCGTATGGTTGTTCGGTTTGATAATGGTTACATTAGGCTCCGACCCTCTACTAAGGTTGAGCGTCACGTTTCCAAACGTCGTTGTAGATTGGAGCGTTCTTGTTGTGTTACCAAAATGCGTGTCATTCCAAGAGAAAATAATAATGTTATCGCCGTCATCTCCCTCAATGGTTGCCGAGTAACTTCCCCGGAACTGAGGGAGTGGTGGGGCATTCGTAGATGACATCGCTGTTGTAAGCGAGTCAGTATTGTTGATAAACACAGGATAGCCGTTCGCCACCCCATTTTCATCAGTCCCATTATGGAAAACGCGGCCAGCGACGTTGTGAGGGCTCGTTTGAGCTAGTACTATCCATGCAAACATCAGCAAGACAAGAAAAACCCCAAGGATGGAAGCAGAGACACGCTGAGTCAACGCTTCCACCCGTGAAGTTTTTTTGTGGAACGTACACGTTTTGGTTTATACGGCACCAGTGATGAATAAAACTTCAGGAAAATAAGGATAGGGAGGAGCAGAATTGCTATAATGAGCGCAATGAAAAGGAGCGTATCTGTTCCTGTCGGGATAAACTTCTCTTTCTCAAATACAATGAAGTCTCTTCGTTCTTCTCCTACAGTGATATCCATAGTGAATGTTTTGTCGTGAATATAGAACGTAATTGCATCTTTGCGTTGCGCGTGCAGTACTACAGAATACGTTCCTGGGCTTGGTCCACCCGTTACTCCTTCAATGGTTTCTCCTGTTCTATTAATAACAACACGATATGGTGTACCTGCTGCTACTTCAAGTCCTTCTTCTAAGAAGATTCTACCATAAACAATATAGCGCTCCTGCAGTGTTGTTACTCGTGGCGGAGGTACAAGTTTCTCGACGTCAACTGTCCGATTGAGTGATATAGCAAAGAACGAGAAGCTTCCAGTAACAGCGCTATACGCTGCTTCTCCGTCTTCAACTTGAAGCAGAGTTGTTTCCAGTTGTTCCCATTTATTATTCTTAAAATGCAGCAGCACAACTTCTTCTGGTGTGGCCTCCAATCCGTCCAGCCACGACATCGGCACACTAAATGATACTATTGCTGATTGTGCTGTCGCACTACCAAGTAAGTCAAGTTCCAAGTATTTGTAAACAGGAAGGCCGACAGGGATTGTTTCACTCGGTCGTGTTCCGAAGTGCTTCACGATAAGATCTTCGTTGTTAAGGATTCCGCGATATGAGACCGCAACAGAGTCAACTGGCGTGTTCAAGTCGCTCACGTCAATAGTTCGTCGGAGTGTTGCAGCTCCACCGCCACCGCCCCCTCCATCAGAACCGCCGCCACCGCTCGATGAAGAAGCTGGTTGGGGAGGATCAATAAAGAAGTAGAACGTTTCGTTGATAGTTACATTTGCGTCTGTTATGCTCACATTGATTTGATGTGATCCTACGTCTGCCGAGGTTGGTGTCCAGGTAATGACTCCGGTGTTTCGATCAACAGACAAGTCATTTGGCGATTTTGTAAGGTTAAATATCAGGCTGTCGTTATCCGCATCTAGCACAGGAATTGTATACGTTATCGCGTCTTCTGCAAAGAATGTTGTGTTTACCGAGGGTAGCACAGGTATATCGTTTCTATTGCTAATCAAGACAGTTATGTTGTAAAGATTAGTGTTATTTCCATCAGAGACATTAATGATAAGTGATGTCTCTTGAAGATCATTATAGCCTACAACATCATCGTTAGGTATCCATGAAATGTACCCTGATGCATTTACAGTTGCTTCTATAGGTCCTGAATAGAGTGTGTAAATAACATCGTCTCCGTCTGGGTCTGTTGCATTAATCTGATGTGTATACAACACATCTTCAATTCCTTCCCATGGAGCAGTGTTATTCACTGCAGGTGCGTCCGCAAGGTCTAGTACGGTTAAATTGTATGTTTGTGTTGTGCTATTCGTTCCGTCATCTACAGTAATAGTGATGTTGTACACGCCGACGTCAGCTCCTTCAGGGAACCAGTTAACTACACCAGAACTATCAACTTCAAGTGCTTCTGGTCCTTCTACCAATGTAAAGATCAAATCATCGAATTCTGTGTCTTCATCACTAACCACCATCTGGTACGTGTAGAAGCTGTCCTGCGATGTAGTAACAATCGGAACAGATACAATAGACGGTGGATCTGGAGTTTCCTCAATGATCAAGGTGTAGTCGTGTTCTACAGTATTTGTTCCATCTGACGCTGTCAGGATAATTTCTGTATCGCCAACATCATCTGCGTCTGGGGTGAAGTTAACAACGCCCGTGCTGCTATTAATGGCAAATCCTGCTGGTGCTTGTAATACTGCATATACCAACGCAAGTCCTTCTGGGTCAACGGCAACTGCTGTATAAACATATGGCATATCTTCATACGCAGTCTCATTTCCTTCTGACGTGAAATCTGGCGGATCATTAATGTCTTCAATCCGCAGCGTATAGTTTTGCGTATCATGCAGCTCTCCATCACTAACATTTATTTCTACACTATAATTACCCGTGGTGACGTATGTAGCGTTCCATTGCACCACCCCGTTGCTGTCAATGGTTAAATTTTCAGGACCTATTGTTATATTATATGTGACCGCATCATCGTTTCGCTCAAAGATTTGCACTTGATATTCATAAAGATCTTCATTGAATCCTGTTTCGATTGGTGACGATATGATGTTTGGTGCAAAGTTCGGCAAACTCGTATTCAGTACAAGATGGAAATCATGAATTACACCCGACAAAGTTACATTTCTCTCTACTGAATTGTTCGTGCCCGTCTCCCCGAACAATATCCACGATCTAACTTGTATGAGGTCGCTGCTGTTCCCCGCTATTGGCGTAGAATATTTACCAGGGTCTGGTCCCAGTCCAGTGCTACCATTCGCAGTCCAGCCTGTATCAAGATTAGTAACCGAGAAGTTCATGTTGTTGACTTGCGTTACACCATCCTGTTCAAAGATGATTCCATCTATTGCGTACGGAACAACTTGTCCTTGTACAGCTACCGCTGCTAAGATGAATAGTATCGCTAGGATACTAATCGTTTTGGGGTTCAACCCGCCACTGAGCATCGCTCGTAACATCGAAATAATAACCTCGTCCTGGTTGTAGTGTGAGGAAGTCTGGATTCATTCCGCTCGGGAAATATCCAAATCCTGCAAAGTACTGCGTAACTTCAAATCGATCAAGTGTTTCATTCCATCTATCGATAAATGCAACTGATCCTTCTGGTGATACATTAATAGGCCAAACAGGATCATTCACAGCCGCTGGAAGGATCGTTTCATTCGCAGAGTACCATCCCTGCACATTCCAACCCGTGTCTAAACTAATATTGAATATTTCTGTAGGTAGTTCTCCTACTACAGTAAGTGAACAACTCTGGTTAAGTTCAATCCAATAACCAACTCCTCTCTCCAAGCTTGTAAACGATTCCGATCCTGTATCAGGTGTCCAATTACCCTCTATGTTGAACGTTCTCTCAAACAATCCTGACGTAGTATTGAGTCTATAGATTGAGTGCACACACTGCGGTATCGTAAACTCCAAATTGTATGCGCTGTTCGTTCCATTATTCAATTCGTATTCTGAAATATTAAGTGGCAACGTAAACAGGTGGAAGTCCGTACTATTTTCTGGTTCGTACGTCAAATTAATACTCATCTTTCCAATAATCTTTGACGTGCTGGCGTTTGCTCCGCCTCTCGCAGATGCGATCTTGTAGAAGTGTACTTTATCCCCTGCAGTATCTGTATCAGTATACGTCGGCGTGCTTACCGTTGCGAATGGTGTGCTGCTAAAATCATCCTGGAAGCTATCTTTTCTGAAAACATAGTAT
>JANQSZ010000021.1 GCA_028279045.1 Candidatus Nanoarchaeia archaeon
ATTGCTTTTAAAGATTTGGATAGCCCCGCGCGGATTCGAACCGCGGTCCCAAGGCCCAGAACCTCGGATGATTGGCCACTACACTACAGGGCTGCACTACCTACGTGGTCAGGGCCCTTTTTAAAAGGTTGCGGTCGTAACAGTTAAAAGCTCTTTGTGATTTCTGCTCAGCATGAATCCCAGCATAGTTTTGTGGAATGATAGTAACGAGGCGTATGATGCATTCGAAATACATCATTCACGTGAAGGGTCTCTAGCACGCCAAACATCGGATTCTTTTGACCTGAGTGATTTCGTGAGCACAAGAGATGCATCTGACCGCAATACAAAAATTTGGTCTGCGAATGTCCCAAATGATGTGCCTTGGTTTAGCGAAATGTTTTATCATGTAGTTGCTGATGCCACAAAATACGCCAGAAGTGTTAGTGCTGATTCTGTTTTGCTATTGCCTGTTAAAGGCAACGAGCTAGTGATGTTTAGTAGAGAAGACATACGTGACGAAATTGCAGGTATCCCAGTACTTATTGGTGCAAGAACAAGATACAATGCACATTCAAGACTACTTCCTTATCGGAAGAAGTCGAAGAGCTTTTAAACTCAATCTTTCTTCTTTAGTTCATGAAACTCATTTCACAAGGTGCGGAAGCGAAGATCTATGAAGAAAACAAGCAGATTGTAAAATCAAGAACAACTAAGTCCTATCGTTTGCCAGAAATAGACGACAAGCTTAGAAAGTTCAGAACCAGAAGAGAAACAAAAATTCTTGAAAAACTCACAGCACTCAACTTCCCTTCCCCAAAAGTGATCTCATCAACTGACAAAGAGATGAAGATCACCATGGAAAAAATTCCTGGAGAAAAGCTCCGTGACGTTCTCAATAAAGAAAACTGTAAAGCCTACGGCAAAGAAATGGGCGAAAAAATAGCAGTCCTGCACGATAATGAAATCGTTCACGGCGATTTAACAACGTCAAACATGATTTTCAACGATGAAATTCACTTCATCGACTTCGGTCTTTCATTTTTCTCGAACAAAAACGAAGATTACGCAGTAGACCTGCATGTTCTACATCAGATTCTAGAATCCTATCACAACGAGCTCTGGGAAGATTGTTTCAAAGCTGTTTTAGAAGGATACAAAAAAAAGAAGAGCGCTTCTCAAGTTCTCAAACGTCTCGAGCAAGTCGAGAAGCGTGGTCGTTACAAACACTAGTTTGGTTTAATGGTTATTGGTAGCACGCCTTTTTCGTATTCGCGCTTTGCAATTTCAATCGGATTGTATTTCAATCCTTCGAGGTCTTTCTTGCTCATTTTAATCAAGAAAGGAGCTCCCATCGAAATTTGCAATGCTCTTGCTCCAATAAGCCTTGCTTGTTCATACTTGTTTACGTCCATTTGATTTTCCTCAGTTCTTCTGATTTCTTTACAATCAAAGTAACCATCTGTTTCAAATCTTCGACTGACAAAGCAGCTTCTCCGCCTTTCTGCAATGCACACAATCTACCGTCTGCAATTACAGCAGCCGTCAACCGTCCGTCAACAGCTTTCATTTCTTCGTCTGTCGGGTCAATAACAAATGCATTTCCACATTTGTAGACGGTAACAGGTATTGGCGTCTGATCTACTGGAATCGGTGTATCAGTTAGTTTCTTGTAGTCAATCTTTCCATCTTCAAGTGTCGGAAATTTAGCGCTACAAATTGCAGCTGCTGCAGCCAGTCCAGCTGCATCAAACAAGTTTCCGTCGATGTTGATTGTTACAATATCAATTGCTACGCCCCAAACCTTTTCTCCAGATTCGATAACAAGTTTCGCAGTGTCGATTGCATGTGATTCGCGAATTCCTCTATCGACAACTCGTGCAACTTCTACAGCTTCATCGCCCGGAGGTCCGGACTCGTAATCTGGACTCGACAAAGGTAGCAATTCTGCGTTAACCATCAAGTTTCCGTTATCAGGTGTATCTGGGTACGGAGTTTCTAATGACATTTTAACACCAGCAATAACTTCTGTATCGCCGATCTTAACACGTGCAGACCCTTCTGCAGACTTGATAATTCCAGTCTCTACAGTGATTGGTCTGTACTCGTCATTCTTTCGTCCGTCTATTCGAGAGTTTGCTTCTAGTGCTTTTTGCACGTGCATTCTGATTAAGTCAGTCATTTTGCACCTCCAATCGAATCCTTAAGCGCTTTGGTCTGTGCGTCGTGTATTTTCTTACACGCCTCTAGTGCCATTTCAGCTGCTTTCGGTACGTCTTCTGGATTTGCAAATCCATCCATCTGCATTAGCGTTACTTCTCCTGTTCGCGGAATAACCGCGATTGGAATGTCTGCAACGTCTGCATCAGGATAACTTTCTTCTGAGTAGTCAAGGTCAACAAGTAATTTGTCGCCGATCTTACCGACAGATACTGAACTTACCAAGTCGCGCATTGCAATTCCTGCATCAGCAAGAGCAACTGCAGCCGCGCAAATACCTGCGCAACGCGTTCCTGCATCAGTGCTTGGAAATTCAATAAACACGTCTACAACAGCGTTTGGAAATGCGTCCAAATCAACAACAGGTAACAATGCATTTGCTGTTACCATGCTAATTTCTTTCGATCTCCTGCTGCCTCCTGGTCGGATTCTGTCTCCACTTCCAGAGAATGGCATCATGTTATACTTAACACGCAATACTCCTTTTTGTGGATCTTGTTGGAACCGAGGATACATTTCTCTCGGCCCGTATACTGCTGCCAAAGCAACAGTGTTGCCAATCTTAAACATGGCACTGCCGTCTGCTCGCTTGATAACTCCGGCCTTTACTTCAATTGGCCGTGTTTCTGTATCTTTGCGATCTTTTCGTTGATAGCTCATTTCGCTCCACCATCCAAGAATGCACTGACCCTTTCCGTCAATCCGGACACGTGGCTTTCTTCTTCGATCTTCCTGATTGCTGCGATTGCTTTTCGCTCGCCGTCAGGTTCTCCTGAAACCCATACGAGTCCGTTCTGACCAACGGTTAGTTTAACGCCAGTTTTTTCTTTAATCAAGTTAACCATGGATCCTTGCTTGCCGATGATGCGTGGCACTTTGTGCACTTCTACATCAATTATTCTTCCTTCGCCAAGTTTTCGTAGTCCAGGTCCTTTTAGCGTTACATCGACTAAATTTTGCGACGTAACGGTTACGACTTTCATCAAAAGGTAGTCATCAAAACCATAGTATCTGGTTAAGTCTGCTCCTCTGCTAATGAATTCAGATGTTGCATCTTTCAATGATAACATGCATGAATAAGCCGAATTTATTTCTAAGCGCCATCCGCTGAAAGTAATATCAAATACTCTTCCAATGATAACGTCTCCTTTCTTAGGCAAGTAAGCTCCTGAAAGCGGTACTAGCTTGAGTACACGTCCTTGCGCACTTACCATTCCTAAGCGTGATGCGAAAATTGATTCGCCGTCACGATATGTTCCTGCTGTTGGCAGGAAATCCATTCCGGTTGCCAGCAATTCGCCTGGCACCACAATTTGTTTGTCTTGTACTTTTAGGTCTCCCATAAAATCACCGAGTCTGTTTTATTTCCACATTACCGTGAGTTATTGAGTTAAGTTGCGATTCAAAGTCCTCAGCCAGTCCAGCTGGCATTGACACGACCGCAAATAAACTTCCGTCGTTTTGCCATTCGTCTTTCTCGAGCGTACCGTAATTTTTCAGCACGCTGTAGGCTTTTCCAGCATGTTCTGCTGGTATAACGACTTCCAATTTTCTCGTCTCAAAACGTATTGGTAAGACGGTTTGAATTTGCTTAACAACATCAGCAAGTTGATCTTCAGCTGATTTGTTGTCATCGATTTGCGCTTTCGCTTCTGCGATTGCATTTTCAATTCGTTGCGGAGGGTGTGGTCTTCCTTGCGGATCAACACCGTTCCGATGTATCAAATCAACAAGTCGCTTGCGTTTTTGCTCGCGTAGTTGATCACGATACTCACTTGTGAGTTGAACTTCTCCTGTTTTCAGAATTCGTTCAGCTACCTCTATTGTGTCTTCTGTTTCAAACACCTTACGTAAAGAATCAGCAGGCGCAATCATTCCTTTTTGCGCATCAGAGAATATTTGTTCTACTTCAAGAATTTCTCGAACGCTGATGTCTTCGCCATTCCGAAATGCAATAGCTTTATCTGCGTCGATGGAGATTTCAAATGTCTCTCCTTCTTTTTTCAAACGAGCTAGGTGAAGCGACGCGCGCTTCTTCCCCCCTATTTCTCCCATACTCATTTTTTCTTTCCGATTTTCGCACAGACATCAGAAATTTGATCTCTCGTTAGCCGAGTGAATTTCTTTGTTTCTGTGTTGATGTATGCAGCGTCTATTCGTTCTGCATTGAAATCTTTATCAAGTGCTTTCATTAATCCTTGAATGCCTAGTTGAATACATTCATCCACGTTCATTGTGTTCTTGTATTCTTTCTTCAGCAATTCTTCAATAACGTCTTCTGCTTCTCCGATGACTGTTGCGTAGTATGGAAAGTAAATTCCTGTCGGATCAGTCTCGAACAAGTTCGGTCCTGTTTCGTCAACACCAGCTACAATTAACGCTACTCCAAATGGACGAAGTCCGCCAGATTGTGTTGTTATTTGCTTAAGTGCTGCAATATCCTTTACTACGTTCAACGTATCAACAGGTGCGTCGTACGTTACTCTGTTTTGTTGCGCTTTCAACTGCGCTCGTTCAATAAGAACACGTGCATCCGATAAAATACCAGAAGCAGTTGCCCCAATATGACTGTCAATTTGCCAAATCTTTTCTATTCCATCTGGCACGATGAATTTGTCTACGATTCTCTTGTCTGTAATCAAGACAACACCGTCTTTTGCGATCATTCCCATCGCTGTGCTTCCTTGATGAACAGTTTTCTTTGCGTATTCTACTTGCAAAAGTCGTCCATCAGGACTGAACATTGTGATTGCTCTATCATATCCCATGAGTTGATGTGGCATTGGTTGTTGCATTCGTTTCACCTAAAATATTTTTCAGCTTTGTTTATCATTCCGCTTACACCTACGCTCCGCACAATCACTTTTTTACGTTTGATTGTTGTCGTAAGTGCCATCGCGCTCTTTGTGTGATTGACATATTGTCTATTTACTCTGATGATGCCTTTCTGGTTCTTCCACTTTAGTGGTTCAAAACCAGCAGTTGCATACTGCAACGTACCCATAAGAGTTCGTGCGCTTTCCGTAATGGCTGCTTCTGCATCTTCCCTTGAAACAGGGTTGTCAGCAAGCACTTCATACACGACGTAGCGCTTTGATTCCCGTAAACTGGGTAATAGCGGCTTCATTGGTATGAAGAAGGAGTATGTTTTTCCATCTTTTTTCTATTCAGCTCTCCTTCTCTCACTAGTAGAGCGGATGAGAGGACCCTATTTAAAGCTTTGCTTCTAATATGTACTAGAATATAGGTATTCCAGGACTATTGAGTGGCTTCTACAGGGCCCCAGGGCACAGCGCCAAGTTCCTCAATTCGTGCTTTCATGCTCTGGTATCCTTGACTTGCTTCATCTCCTTTGAGACTTACCTTTCCCAGCACAGTTCCTTCAACACCGGCAATTCTAGCATCGAGTTCTGAGATAATCGGCCCATGTTCAACAAGCACAACTGTTCCTTCAGTATCTCTAAAGGATGCAAGCTTGTTGCGGCCAAGTGTGTAGGTGTTGTGCGGCATGAATGCTTCAGTTTGCAGTGCAAGCTCTAGTTGTTCTACCCGCGGCAAACTACTTCCAGATCCAATCAACGCATATTCTTCTTTCATATCAACAGGAAACCAGCATCTCTTTATTATTGTTATGAGAATATTTATTAATCCACTCGCTATCCACGCAGTATGGAAACCGACACAAACTATGAACTTAAGATTGGCAGCCCTGCTCCCGACTTCTCTCTCAAAGCTACTGACTTCAACATGTACTCGCTCGAATCATTCGACAAAGAGGTTCTTGTTATCATCTTCTCCTGCAATCACTGCCCGTTTGTGCAAGCTAACGAAGCAAGAATGATCGCACTACAAAATGAATTCAAAGAGTCTGCACAATTCATTGCAATCAACTCAAACAGCAACGAATCACATCCAGATGATTCGTTCGATAAGATGGTAAAGCGCGCAGAAGAAAAAGAATTCAATTTCATTTACGCTGTTGACGACACGCAAGAGATCGCGCATAAGTACGGCGCGCAAGTCACGCCAGAAGTTTTTGTTTTCGATAAAAACCGAACATTGCAGTATCACGGCAGAATTGACGAGAACACGTACAAGAACGACGCGCACGAAACGCATGATCTCAAGAATGCAATTCAACAGGTACTTGTAGGCGAACCTATCACAAAACCAGAAACACCTTCAACCGGCTGCTCAATCAAGTGGAAATGATGTTATCGCTTGATGAAATAACCGCAAGGATGAATTCTATTCCGACCTGGGAGTTGGACATGCAGTCCATAAAGAAAACAATTGAGTTCCCTACATTCATGGACGCAATTCGTGCAGTTGAAGCAGTCGCCAAGTTAGCAGAGGAAGCCAACCACCATCCTGACATTGATATCCGCTACAATAAGGTAACGTTCACCCTCACGACCCATTCAGAGCAATGTCTTACGATAAAGGATTTTCATCTCGCTAAGCAAATTGACGAAGTAGACCCTCGACAAGTTTAAATATAACCAATTCTAACAGTGCAGTATGGCTTTTTATGATGAGATTCAGGCTCAGCTCATGACATTCACATATTTCAACAACACTGGCTGGGACTACGCTGTAGCAGCACTAGTTTTCCTTGGCTTGTTCATCTCACTTCGTATTTTCAAAACAATTGTTCTTGCGTACCTAAATGTCCTAGCAAAAAAGACAAAGAATCAGATTGACGACTACGTCATTGGAATTGTCAACAGTATTCATTGGCCGTACTATGCATTTATTGCAGTGTACATCGCCACATTGTTCCTTACAATTCCTGATACAGTATCTCAAGGAAGAGACATTCTCCTCATTATCTTTACTGGTTATTATGTTGTGAAAGCACTGCAATCGATGGTTGATGTCTACATTCAATCATATGAAAAGCGCCAGAAAGAAGACGCGCACGCATTACACTTTGTAGGCGTTATTGTTAAAGGAGCCCTCTGGGTACTCGTTATCCTTGCAATCCTTGCAAATCTCGGTATTAACATCACAAGTCTAATAGCCGGCCTCGGTATCGCTGGTATCGCAATCGGCTTGGCATTACAAAACGTCCTCGCTGATATTTTCGCTTCTGTATCAATCTTCTTCGATAAACCATTCAAGCGCGGCGATTTCATTATTGTCGGTGACAAGATGGGTACTGTCCAACACATCGGTATCAAAACAACGCGTGTTAAAGCTTTGCAAGGAGAAGAAATTGTTTTCTCCAACACGCAATTAACAAAAGCCGAACTACGAAACTTCAAAAAGATGCAGAAGCGTCGTATTGCATTTTCTATTGGTGTTACTTACGATACGCCAGTTGCAAAGTTAGAGAAAATTCCAGATACAATTATGAAAATTCTTACTGCTGAGAAATTGGCAGAAGCAGATCGTGTGCATTTCAAAAGTTTTGGTGATTTTAGTTTGAATTATGAGATTGTGTATTACATGCTCGACCCTGATTATGGTAAGTTCATGGATACGCAACAAAGTATTAACCTAGCCATCGCCAAAGCGTTCCAGAAGGACAAGATCGAGTTTGCATTCCCGACGCAAACCATCATCCTCGATAAGTAAATGCCAAAAAGAACTGTTCGAAACATTAAGCGTGTTCGTGTTCGCAAACCAAAAAAAGAAAACGAAGTTCTCCGGGCTGCGTACGCATTTCTCCTGCTATCAGGCATTGCAGCTGCAATGTTCGCATTGGTTCTAATAGCTGCTCCAGCAGTGCAGCAAGCCATCATTCCAGAAAAGGTTGACGATGAGCAACATGCTGTCGGCCCGCCTGGCAGCACCCATATCCACGCGACGTTCCGCGTCTACATTAATGACGAGCCCCTAAACTTCGGCCTTCCCACATACAACGAGCGCTCTCCTTTTGTTCATTTACATATCGACAATCCTATTGGCGGTCAAGAAATTCACAAGCACGCAACAAACATTCGTTTAGGAGACTTCTTTCACACATTAGGCATGGAATTCAACAACAACTGCTTCACTCTTGATACTAATGAATCCTACTGTACAAATGAAACTCATACACTGAAGTTCGTAGTAAATGGTGAACCAGGAAAGGATTACCAGAATACAGACATCATGGATCGCGACAAGTACTTGATCAGCTACGGACCTCGTAATGAGGACATTGGCGACCAGATCCGCGCCATACCAGACTCTGTTGCCAGCCCGCAACCAATCACTATTGAGGAGCAACCAGAAGCCTAAAGATTTAAAAATGGAAACGGACATAACTATGAATATGGTCCAAATTATGGCTCATAGAGCAGGTTCTAAAGCAAAACCTAACACAGTTGAAGCTGTCAAAGAGGTTTTAGCCCTCAAGCCCGATATCATCGAGCTAGATGTACGTCTCAGCAAGGATAAAGTCCCTGTCTGCTATCATGGCAATATTCTCGAAACACTAGGGTTCTACAGTAGCACAAATTTCCATAACGCATCAGTGTTGCAGCAACGCGGCATTTCAACATTACCGCAACTTGCGAATATCATTCAAGGTAAGGTAGATGTGTTCCTTGACATCAAGGATTACCGTATTACCCGAAATCATATTTTCGATTCATTCAATGAAGTCATGCCATCAACTTTACACATTGGAGCAAGAAATCTTGATTACTTCAAACGATTTGGTGAAAAGCCAGAGAACGTTTTGTTTTGTAGAAATTTTGGTTTCCGTTTTATGCCGCAACTAACTGACTGCAAACGCCGTCATGTTGATGTGGTTGAAGTTGCTCCTGGTTTAGCTAACAAAAAAACTGTTTCCCGTATCCACGAAGCAGGATTTGATTTTGCTATTTCGCCATTCATGCAAATGCGTCCGCTTATCTCAAGCGCAGTTTCGTTAGGCGCGCGTTGGGTAAATGTATACGACGTGCAATTCTACCGCAATTTCTTCTTGAAAACGCAACCTATTTAAACCGCTTTCTAGCTCGATAGTACATGGCTTCTCATGACTTAACAAAAGGTAGCATAGCAAAGCATCTCTGGGCACTTGGCTGGCCGATGATGTTGAGCATGCTGTTGCATACGCTCTATAATGTTGTTGATTCTATTTGGGTTGCAAGTTTAAGTCCTGTTGCCGTTGCCGCTACAAACATTAGCCGCATTACGTTATTCACAATGGTCGGCCTCGGCCTTGGTTTAGCCGTCGGTTCTACCGTGCTGATAGGAATGAATATCGGCGCGAAAAAAATCAAGCGTGCGGAAGCAGTGCTCGGCCAATCGTATGTATTAGCAGCAATCGTTGCCATCATCTTCACTGCATTCGGTTTGATTTTCAAGAACCAACTCTTGATCATCGGCGGTGCAACCGGAACTATTTTCCCGCTAGCAGATACGTATTTCACGATCACAATGGCCGGCTCCATCTTATTCTTCCTCCTCTTTCCCACAATGTTCGCATTCCGCGCACAAGGAGATGCAAACACTCCATTAATTATTACCGCAATCTCTGTTATTGTTAACGCCATCATCGACCCAATTATGATCTTCGGCTGGTTTGGCTTTCCTGCAATGGGTATTGCCGGTGCTGCGTACGCAACGTTAGTTTCCCAAGTGCTTGTTATCGGTATGGGAATATACCTACTGCGAGGCGACAAGTATCAAGTAAAATTCCGCTGGCCTACATTACTCAAGCTCGATAAAGATATCATCATGCCTATGTTATTCATTGGCTTACCAGCAGCAATAACACAGGTTGTTGTTCCTTTTGGTTTCCTCGCATCAACAAAGATTCTCTCAGAATATTTTCTTGAAGCAGGCGCAACAGCGTTCGCAATCGCTTTCACAGTAGAGTTCTTCTCATTCATTCCTGCGTTTGGTTTCGGTACTTCTGCCCAAGCAATCATGGCGCAGAATTTCGGTGCGAAGAAGTTTAGACGCGTTAAGGAGTCATTTACCAAGGCTGCTGTTGCAAGTTTCGCATTCGCAACTATATTCGGCTTAATTCTAATGTTTGCCGCACCGTGGGTAACCCGCGTCCTTACAACAGATCAACTTGCTCTTGACTATGTGCGAAGTTACACGTGGATAGTTCCACTTTCGTATGGTTTCTTCGCACTGCTTTACGTTATCGGTTCTGCGTTCCAAGGGCTGGGTCGAGCATGGCCTGCGTTCTGGGTATTGTTTGCGAAGTTCTTCATCATTACAATCCCAGCAACCTGGATATTGTTTGAGTTCTTCAACACATCGATTGTTGCTGCGTGGGTAATGACTGCCATAGGTAGCATTGGCGCAGCAGTGTTTGGTTTGTGGTGGATTATGCGTTTCTTAGCACATGTCATTAAGCACGATGAAGACAAACATCTGGAAGAACTTACTTCTTAGCTTTCCACAATAGAAGCAACACAAGCACAAAACCTGTTAATGCCATAAATGGTATTGTGATGTATCCATACTGAAATACGAACACAATATTACACGTATGCCCTTCACTGCACGGAATGAATCCAGTAAAAAAGAACCGGTGCAATCCGTAGTGGTATGCTGCAATAGGCAATCCTAGTGCGGCAAGCGTAATCGCGTATGGCTTCACATTCTTCATTTTCTTCCACCAAGCCAATCCTAAGAGGATAACGAGCGGATACATGAAGACGCGTTGGAACCAGCAGAGCTTGCATGGTACCCATCCTGCAATCTCAGAAAGAAATAAGCTTCCTAATGTTGAAACAAGCGCAACAAAGAATGCAAGAGGCACAGCGTTTTCCCAGAAACCCTGGAAGTACTTCTCGATCTTGAGCGGTTTGCTTAACAAGGCAAGAATGATAAATACATTACTCAGCAACACCATTGTTGCGAGCAATTTCACCACTGCATCTACGAGTTGTTCTGTAGCCATATTTAAAGGGAAGTTCGAATCCATTTAAAAGGTTTTTGAAGGCACTCTATCTAGATTTCTTACTTTCAGATCAAAACTCTTTTAAAGCCCCAAAATACCGTATTTTCACTATCATGGGGGTGATATAATGGATAACGGTCCGGTAGGAATGATCGCTGGTATTCTCGTAATTATCGGTGGTCTGAACTGGGGTCTTGTTGGCGTTGGTAATTTCATCAACACGAACTTGAACGTTGTTGGCCTTCTCCTCGGAGGGATTGCTGGCGGCCTTCTAGCAAACATTGTGTATGTGTTAGTTGGTGTCTCAGCACTCTACATTGGCTACCTAAAATTCGTAGCTAAGAAATAAATTGATTTTTTTCTTTTTTTTATTTCTCCCAATCCGCTTTTTCTCCTTTCACAATCTCAAACAACGGGTGGCACTCTGGCTGTGCATCCTTAAACAAAGCAAATCGCTCAGCATCTCGAACCTGCAATTTTCTCAACAAGTGTTCAAACTCGTACTGCAGTTGTCCATCGCTAACAGGTATTTTCTTTCGTTGTTCTCCTTCAGAAATTTTACTCGCATCAAAAGAGTAACCGCGCTCATCTGCTTCTTTTACAACAGCGCGCAAGTATGTCGCAACAGCAACAACAGGATTTTTCTGTTCCCTAAACCGTTCTAGTTGTGGATGATTTCTATATCCAGACGTGTTTCCTTGCAATACTTTCTGTGCAAGCAGTGTTTCTCTCCACAACGCAACTAATCCTTTTGCGTCAAGAAATTTCGGATGTAAACTCCAGATTCTCATCCATGCGCAGCCGTATCGTCGTGCGTATGGCTGTCTCCGCCAGAAATATCAAGAAGTACAGTATCAGATACTTTTTCTCCGCCAATTGTAAAATCTTCGTGGCTATTCGCATTTAATGTAACACGAACTTCGTGCACTCCTTCTCCAGGATTACCAATATGGAACCAGTTTCCATACACGCGACTAATTTTCTTTCCATCAACGTAAATGTGTGCATGTCCTTCTCCGTCAACGTGCTCAGTGCTTGCACGTTCCGGCGAAAAATCAAAATTCTCTGTCATAATATGAATGTTATATCCTGATTCCGGATCTTCATGCACCTCGATTTCAACACTCGGTGCAAAATCAACTTCTAAAGTTTCAGTGTGCATGTGTTCATCATGCACTTCATGAGTTTCCTCATGTGTATCACCGTGAGCGTCGTGTGCTGGTGCAGGAGTACCAAAGTATGTTGCTCCCAGCATGCCGCCGACAGCTAAGAAAACTACTGCGATTCCAATGAAGAATGCCCAGTCGTATTGTCCCATGATAGCAAGAATCAAGCTACTCCTATTTATTATTTACGTACGTGTACCGAAAACAGCCAGTAACATGATCATTCACCATGCCAGTAGCCTGCATAAATGCGTAGCAAATAGTGCTTCCAACAAACGTCATCCCTTCTTTCTTCAGTGCTTTACTCATCGCATCTGATTCATCTGTCATTGCAGGAATGTCTTCCATCCGCTTCCAAGAGTTCTTTTTTCGCGGCGCAAACTGCCAAATGTATGCATCAAAACTTCCGTGTTCTTTCTGCAACCGTAGAAACACCTGCGCATTCGTTACGAAAGCCCGCACTTTTAACTTGTTGCGGACAATGCCAGCATCCTGCAGCAACGCTTGGATTTTCTTCTCATCGTACTTCGCTATTTTCCGCGCATTAAATCGATCAAACGCCTTTCTATAGTTATCCCGTTTCTTCAGTATGGTTTCCCAGCTCAGTCCTGCTTGAGCTCCTTCTAACAATAAAAACTCAAACAGCCCACCATCGTCGTGAAGCGGCACTCCCCACTCATCGTCATGATACTTCTGATATAATTCCGTGTCCCCTGCCCAGCTACATCGCATAGGAAAACCAATAAATAGAATCCTTAAATGCTTTTTGGGTATGCCCAGTGAGAGAGATTATCAAGCGTGGTACATGGAAGCACTACATCAAGCAAGGCCGCGGTGGCTTTCGTATTGCGATATTGAGGAATATATTGTTCAAGCAGACAAAGATAGCAAGAGCAGCTTTAATCCGCTCAGGGCTGAGATTTTTATTCTTGTTCCTATGAGTCTTCTGACATTTTCCCTTGAACAGCAAGGTTGGGTTGAAGAAAGTAAACAATCATATCCCCCACCAACATCAGAGTTTGTACATTTCGAAGAACATGAACGACATGGGTATCTTGGTGATGAATGCAATTACGTTCGTCTGACAGAAGGCGGCATCCGTGAACGTGCAGAGCGCATCCAACATGAAGAGGGATTAGAAGGGACATTCGCACCTCAACCTATTTAACAAAAATAATTTAAACAATTCTTCCCAGAGAACTATCATGGCAAACCTTTGTACATCCTGCGGAGACAAGATGGAAATCGACGAACCACTAAAGGAAAAGTGCAAGAACTGCGAAGATCAACCTGGTGATGAATAAGAAAGCTCTGGACGCACAGCATCATATAAATTTCCCAGTGCAAGGTTTAAGTTCCCTGTATAGATTGCTTCTTCTCGTTCACTCAGTTTCCAGGGTCTCCATCGCGACGCTCTTGGGTTCAGGTCAGCACCAATAGTTTCATTATTGAGATCGTCCACAATACCTTCAACAACACCTATAACACCATCCGAATGCGCAAGCAATGCATCTCTGAGTTCCACACTGTCAGAGATATTCGCAACAAGAGAATGTTCGCGAATTCTTTTTCGCAACGTTCCACGCATGCGGCCTCTCCAATCACTCAGCAATACATACGATGGATCCCTGTCAGTATAAACGATCACACCAGATTCACGTATGACATCAGTAAAGAAGTCTATGTCCCCTTGGATTCTTCTCAGTCTTTGATGCAGTATCTGCTCATCCATCCTCAAATGTAACCAACTGAATTTTAAATACATTCCCCATTACATCTATATAGTTCAACGCAATACAATCAACAATGAAACCGACCATTGTCGCAGCAGCAATCATAAGAAAAGCAGACAAGATCCTTGTCTCTCAGCGCCAAGAAGGCAGTTTCGATGCCGGGAAGTGGGAGTTCCCTGGGGGCAAGATCGAATTTCTCGAGCATCCCGAAGATGCCCTCATCAGAGAAATCAGGGAAGAGCTCAACATCACAGTTAGTGTAGACAAACTCTTCACCATTAATTCGCATGTCTACGACAGACCAGACGGCAAGCGCCATATTATCTTACTCGTTTTCCTAACAGACTATGTAGATGGCGAAGTCGAACATCTCGAAGTTCAAGATTCCAAGTGGACAACTATTCCAGAACTAAATGATTTAGATTTCACCGCTGCCGACTTACCAATAATAAAAGAACTTATCGAGCAATAACTTCTTCTACCGCAATTTCATCGATGAAGTACGGTTCTGGATAGTACTTGCGTTCTTCGTACGGCAGGTCAACTTCGCTAATCTTTTCAAGATCATCTAAGTCGTGCGCGTGAATTTCTGTTTGCGATACCGTATACAGCGTATCATCCATGTACAGTGATCGTCGCACTGCTGACGGCGAACTATACCAGTAATGGTCGCCATACTCATTACTTGCATGACTTATTTTTCCACGTTCTTCAAATCCATCCTCATTAAGAGTAAATACGTATGCACCCTGCCAGTATCTCTGCCTAACATATCCTCGCCGAGGATCAAACGAACTCGTGTCAACAATTTCTCGAATCGGCAACACTAACAGTTCACGTTCCTTATCAAATAAGAACGCTTTGTGATCGCGCAAAGCTTCTGAATCAGTTCCTCGATCTCCAATCTCAACTTGATCAAGTACTGTTGGATTGCTAACATCAGAAACATCAAACAGCGCTACCTTAACTCCTTTGATCGATATCCCGCCCCATTGGTTGTCAGAAGTTTCTTTTCCAACACCAATCACGTGATTCTCATCAAAAGGATGTAAGTAGTCTGAAAATCCCGGTATCTTCAACTCGCCAAGTATTTTCGGCGTATCCTCGCTAAGGTCAATAACAAAGAATGGATCAATCCGCTCAAATGTAACCATGTACAGGCGATCTCCCATAAACCGAGCACTAAAGATGGTCTCGTCTTCTGCAATACCTTCAAGCTTTCCAAGTTCTTCAAGGTCCTCATCTAAAACATATACATTATTGAACGCAATTCGTCCTGATCGTGAGTTCCACAGTTCAGTGGTCGTTGCAATTCTGAATTTACCATCATGCTCATCCATGCTAAATTGATTCAGCACGCGTCCAGGTACTTCTCCCCTAGTAACATAATCAATATCTCCTGCATCAATCGCAATTTTATGCACAACAGTTTGCCTGAGTTTTTGTTCTTGCCGTACATCGTATTCATCAACTGCTTTTGCAATTCTTTCAACCAGTTCATCAAGTTCATCTTCATCGCGGGTGTTATACATGTTCTGCATGACAGCAGCAATCTTGTCCCATTGTTCTGGCTTGGAAATATCGCTGTCCCGTATCTGTTCAATTTCCTCGCGAACGTCGCGCGGCAAAAAGAGCACAACAGCTTCAAAGAATCGTTCTTCCCTGTTGGTTTCATACCATTGCCACGGTGGATTTTTCTGGTAGGTAATGTAGATGTTCTCTTCTGAAACATACATGGTGTTTCCTTGACCAAGCAGGTATGTCTTTGCGTTAATCGTATCGTCATCTGACGTAATGTCAAAGCTTGCTACGGTGTTAAATCCGTAGTTGCGCTCCGGATTATCAAAATAAAACACGCGAGGCTCAACCAATACTTCACCACCTTCTCGGATTGCAGGCATCGGCAAAATGTCATTATAGAACCATACATTCTCATTCGTTACAAAGTAAACGTGATCTCCGATCATGCGTGCTTGGAAGTAGTTACCAGTAACTTCATACTCGTTAACAACCTCTGGATCGCTTCGATCGCTAATGTCATAAATGGTAACTCGTGTAATAGACTCGGACCTTGGCACAGGCAAGAATTCATATTCAGGTATGGTGATGCGTTCTTCCCAGTCCCGAGAAAACACAACCAAGCGGTCGCCGTTAACAAACATTTGCTGCGGTGTTCCTTCAATATCTGTTTCCGACAACACTTCAGCATCGTCAGCTGGAAACGCATCCACAATCGCCAACACAGTACCACTTAATACGTAAATGTACTTGCCGTCATTCTTGACAAAGTCTGCTTCATCTACACCTTGTACTTGTACATTTGTTTCTGAGTACTCGGCTGCTGGAGCT
The DNA here is from genome assembly GCA_028279045.1 of Candidatus Nanoarchaeia archaeon. Taxonomy (GTDB): domain Archaea; phylum Nanobdellota; class Nanobdellia; order Woesearchaeales; family UBA10216; genus JANQSZ01. The sequence goes on from JANQSZ010000021.1 coordinate 16,305, forward strand.
GCGCTTGGAGCAGTCGCCGCTCCGTCGGCAGATTCAGCTACTGCCATGGTTCGAACAGCCATGTCGTTCATAGCTACCATGCCGCCACCGAAGAACCCAAAGTTTGATTTGCTGGATTCTTGCTGGTTTTCCTGCAGGTAGTTTTTAATTTCCTGACTTGAGCTGAATGATTTAATAGTTTGGAAAGGCGTTGTATCTTCAACTTCCCCTGGACTTGGTTCTGGCGTAGCTACACATGCAGCGAGCAAAACCAATCCTGCGATCAAGTAATGTGCGTTTTTCATAATCATAGGGAATACCTTCAGTTATAAATACCCATTCAAGACTTCAAATCTATTTAAACTTATGTCTGGCTACCCGCCATACAACAAGAACACTAATGATAAAGAGTGCACCGACCAAAAACCAGAGTGCAGCGTTTGCTTCGACAACAATCAAATCACCACCGTAAGTAGCAACGTTCGCTGCTTGATCAGCAGATTCTTCCGCTACTTGTGCAGCTAAAGGAAGCGCTTCCGCAGCATCAGCTTCTGCAATCCTGCTTGTAGGCGCAACTGCCTTTTCCTGTACACTTGCAAACTGAACACTTTGAAAAAAGTTCAACACCAGAGCAGCTCCGCCAGCTAACGCAACCAAAGGCAGTATTCCTTTCAACTTGCTTGCAAGCCCCTCGGTATTTTTTGGCGCAATGATGATGTACTTATTAGCCAATTTGTAATGATTCACTTCTCGTCCTTTCTTACTATAGTGAAATTCTTCAACAACAACGAGGCCAGCATCAACAAGCTGCTGCAAATTATAATGAACAGTAGAAAGCGCCATGCCTAACCCTTTAGCCAGTTCACTTTCTGTTTGATCTTTCTCAGCAAGCGCATCTAGTATCTTCCGAGCAGTCTCACTACCCACAACATTTGCTACCGTCTTTGCCTTCTTGTCATCCAATGATACAAGAACAAAGTTCTCTTTTGCCATAGAACACTAGAAGTAGCTCCTTTTTAAAAGAGTTACCGTAGCTTCAATCCTGATAGAAGCTATTCTAGTTGAGAAAGCGCATCATCAATGTCTTCAAGAGTCGGAATAACAACATCTGCTTCCTTGAGAAATTCAGCAGCAGTTGTTGAGCAGACCGCAATGCAGCGCATTCCTGCTGCTTTTGCGGCTTGTACTCCCACAACGCTGTCTTCTATGGCAACGCAGTCCGCAGCATCAATGCCAAGTTTCTCTGCACACGTTTCATAAATTTCAGGGTGTGGTTTGTAGTGGCGTACGTCATCTCCGCTAACAGTTGCAGTAAAGCAGGTCTCAAGCCCGAAGAGCTTTACAACAAAGTCGATATTAACTCGGTTAGAAAGGGATGCAATGCCCAAGGTATGTGTTTCGTTCAACTTCTTCACGCTTTCAATTGCGCCAGGCAACGGCCGCACATACTTTGCTGCATGTTTATGCATCGCGGCATTCTTCTCTTCAATAATGGTGTCGATCTCTTCCTGAGTAAAGTGTGGGAAGAACTGTTCCAAAAAAGTTGCACTACGTATGCCAATGTAATCATCATAGCGTTCATCCTTCAACTGAATGCCGCGTTGAGCAAGAAGATCTTGAAGAATTTTAAATTGTGATTCTTCTGTATCAGTAAGCACGCCGTCCATATCGTAGATTATCGCTTTCATTGTAACAGCATATCGCTATTCGACAACCCAACAACATCGTCATTCGTAAATCCAAACAGCTTCATGTACTCCTCGCATTGCTCCCGCAACTGCTCTTCAGTGTACGTTCCCCGCAAATCACGAGCTTCAATTTCTACAAATTTCCCCAGCCCTTTGACATCATCAAGGTGCAGCTTCACATTATCAATAAAATAAATTTCACGAACCTTGTCAACAATAACCAATACACCAAGCGCAGCGCTCAACAACTTCTTCAGTTCAACAAGTTCGTCTCCCTGATACAGCATAAACTCTGATGTTTCTGGTTGCTTAGAATTTCCACGTTGATAAAAGATAAGTGCATTCTCGATATTTCCTTCGCGCATCTTCAACCGCCCTTTCGGAACCCGAAAGTACGTATCAATTTGGTGATCTTTTCCGTGAAACACTCCTTCATTTTCTTGAATAAGCGCACGAATTTTGTCGTGATCCTCGCATTTTAATTTTACTTCAACATTAAACATAAACCAACAAATTTTCCCTGCTTTAACAATGTTTCGGACGTTCTCACAGGACATCCGGAAGATGTTCGTCGTCGAGGATTTCACTGGACACGATTTTGGTGCGCGTAGCGAATAAGAAGAAGTGCCGACATAGAATGTTTTTTGCCGGCGTAGGCAAGTCTGGCAAGCCGCTTAGTTCAGAACTAAGTGTCCGTAAGGACTCCTGGGTTCAAAAACTTTTCGAGAAAAATGAGAAAGAAAAAAGCAGCTGCCTCAGCAGCCAGTTACTTTTCACCCAATAACACATGTAAGGAAATCAAATTAATAAATTTTGCGGTAAAGCCGGGGTGGCAGAGTCTGGCCTAATGCGCTGGCCTCAGAAGTCAGTTACTTTTCACCCGAAAGGTGCGCGGGTTCGAAATGGTAACACGGAAGTCCCGTCCCCGGCGCCGTAACACTCCTTTCGGTGCCGCGGCAGCTCGAACTTCGTCGGGAAACTGCCGCGGCTAACAATCATGGAATGGGAAATATCATTGAAAAAATTTGCAGATAACGGAATAGTGTACAAAGTAACGAGAAGAATGCCTGCATTGCACGTTGCAGAAACAAGGTTCTTTTCTTCAAGAGAAAGAGCACTCAAGCAAGTTGCAGATTGGTCTGCTCAGCAATCTTCCGACGGAGGAGAGAAATGAGTCGATTGTCGTTGTACGAATACACATCAGGAATGTCAAGCGTGACGAGTTGTTTCCGCAACAGCACTTCCGGAAATCGTTCGACTGCTTTTGCTCGTTGTTCTTCTTCCATAAAGAAAACAATGTCTGCCCACTCAACATCTTTTTCGACGAGGGGATTATCGCTAAACAAACCAGCATATTTTGTTGAAAATTCGTTCTGCAACAATTCAGCAGCAGTTTTACTCCGATATTTTCCTTGGTTGCACACAAACAGCAGGTTCATATCAATGTAAAAGAAAAAGGAGGATAAAAAACTTGTCATTCATCGAAATAAATGGAAGAATATTGGATTATGAAGAGTACTGCAACAGCGTCTGCACTATTTGCAGATTCATCGACGAGGATATGGAAGAATTCCTTTTCGCGCTCGGTTTCGAACGTCGCGACGATCATTTCTACAACGAACAGTTAGACTTGATCGTAACGTTTATCGTCGAAAAAGCAAACGATGTCAAACTGGTTTGATCTCGCTGTTTAAGGGGTTGTCCCGTCAGAATACTTATAAAGTTCAGTTAATTAATCAAAAAAATGGAATCAGGTAACAAGGGAATTGGTACGGATCTATCCCAAATAGTGGAGCCAAGGTTTACTTCTTATCTCGCATTAACATCAATCATGGGAGCTGGTTTTATTTGGTTCGTGCTGTTGAATCATGATCCTTGGTCCAATTTACAGTTCCAGGAATTTATGAAGTCGATACTGTTTACAGAGAGTTTATCAGAGTTAAAGAATTATTTATCGGTACATTTCTGGGCTGCTGTAGGTATGTGGGGTTTTTACGGGTGGAAGCTATATGTACGCCTTGCAAACAGGGATGATTCTGAATCATGGCTGCCAAAAAATAGAAAAGGCTGGGCAAATTTCCTCGTTGAGAGGGCGCTAGTATCCATTTGGATGTCGTTCCTGCTCTTAGTATTGCTGGCAGCGATAAGAGTGACTGAAATCAATATTTACGGAGCAGTATTACTTGGGATATATGCTCCTCAAGCAATAAATTTATCAATGAAAAAAGCCAGTGAGAGTAAAAAAGATGAACTATCGTAAGCTATTATACCTGGAAGGCATCGTGATTTACTTCCTTAGTTTGATGTTTCTTGTGTTAAGTTTAGGTGATGAACAGTTTGTCAAGGCAGCAATTATTTTCTTCAACGTAGCAGTATTCATTCTGACTTTGGCAATCGTGTCAGTCTTACTTCAGAATGATGAATTCAAGAATAAAACTAGAAACTTTTTAGAGTTTTTCAAGGAACAAAAAGCGAACATTATGTTAACGGCAAACACTGTCTTGGTGCTTGCATTCACAGTGGCGTTTGTGATGTTGGCAGTTGACGGATTCAATACTGTGATCGTCCCATTTCTCTCAGGAGTAGGATCCATACTCTTTGCAATATCAACTAATGTTCAATGACACTCGTTTAATCAACTGTAAACAATCTACTATCGTGATCCACGTCGAAAATACCTTGCCGCGCACCAGCATCTAGCCATGCATGTGCGTAACTTGCTGCTGCAAGCGCCGTCGGGTAATCCCCTTTTTCACGAAAGTGTTTAGCATCGCTGTAGTAACTTTTTGCCATTTGCAAAAAATCTTCTGCAATGTTTTTATCTTTCCCGTTCAAATTCTCAGGAATCTTTACTTTCGCAAGCGCTTCTTTAGTGAGCGCAAAGTATTTGTCGAGTTTCTCGTCGGTTACTTCTTTCATTCTGATTTTGGATATACTCCTTCTGGTAAAAATACTTTTTGTGACTTCGCAGCGATTCCACGTTCGCCAAGCATTTCTTTACTTGACAATTCTGCATTGCCATAACTAATTAACTCATCTTTCAATGTCATGATTGCAACCATGTCTCCTGCTTCAATTCCGTCATGTAATTTCGCAATACCCGGCACTTTCAGCGTCGAGCCATGCACCAAACTATTAACAGCAGAATCCATCACCCAAATTTTGGGTAAGTGCTGCGTTGCTTCTTCCATCGGCAAAATAAGTGTTCGCAAATATTTTTCATTTCCCTCGTTGTAATAATGATAAGCATCTGTTAAGTCTTGCAACGTCACCAATTTCTCCTCGGTAAACGGTCCTGCTTGTGTTCTCCGCAACTCTGCCATGTGCGCGCCACCAATCTTATTTCCCATATCCGAAATTAATTTTCGAATGTACGTTCCTGCTTGGCAACTTACACTAAACAACACATCTTTGCCATCAATTTCAATGATGTCCATGTCGTAAATGTGTCGTTCCCGTTCCCGACGCTTTACAGCGCTCTTAACAGGAGGAAGTTGCGTAATTTTTCCTTTGAACTGTTCAAACACTTCGCGCAGTTTCTCTTCAGGAACATCTTTGTGCACGTGCATTAGCGCAACGTACACTTTTCCTGCCGGTAAAAGCAACTGCACGATTCTTGTTGCCCGTCCGATTGCAACCGGCAATACACCTGTTACAGCCGGATCTAATGTTCCAGAATGTCCTGCTTTTTTCAAATGCAAAACATCTTTTACGTACGCGCTTGTTTGATGCGACGTCGGTCCTTTCGGTTTATCGATAATAACAATTCCAAAATCAAGAAGTTCTTCTATGGTTCTTTTCTCTGGTGATTTACCAAATTTATCAGAAGTTTCAGAATCCCTACGAGTGAGTATTTCTCGTTCGATGTTTTCAAATGGTAGCATGAAGCTTATTGCTTCTCGTCACTTTTTGCCTTCGGTGCAGGTTTGGGTTGTTCCTTTGCCGCAGGTTTTTCGGCTTTTGGTGCCGGTGCAGCTGGTGCTGCAGGTTTTGGCTTAACGTCAGCCGGTGTTGCTTTCGGTGCTACTTCAGCTTTCGCTTCAGTTTTCTTTGCTTGTTTTTCAGCAACTTTTTCTTTTACTTTCTCAACAGGTGTTTCTGCTTTCTTTTTCTCAACTTTTGGCTCTTCAACTTTTACGCCAACAAGTTCTGCAGAGACGACACCGTCAGCTTCAGTAACATTAACACTTACTTTCATTGGAGGATTCTTGATTCCTCGAGACCACAAGTGCTTGTTCAGCTCAACACCGAGTCGAACATCTTCAGCTTTCATGTGCTTTTTCAAAAAGTCACGTACAGAATTGACTGCTTTCTTTGCTCTCTTGTACGGAGGCACAGTAGCAACGTCTTTACGAAGGGAAATAGTGTATTGTCGGTCCATTTTATACCTTTATTTTGGTTCGTCGCCAGCTTCGCTTCTTGAACGTATGTCGTCCAGGATGAACTCTTTTTCCTTTTCCGTACATCTTTGGTACCGTCCAGAAAGGAGCCCATCGTGTTTGCTTAGCTGCTTTAGCCAACTTCTTTTTTACACTTGGTAGTTTGAATCTCGTCATTTTCTTGTTATCGTAATATCTTTTTTTCCCGAATCCAGCCTGCGAAGCAATTCCTTGAATTGCTCGTCGGTGATTTGTCCAGGTAGCTGCCCTGAGTTTATTGCTTGTGCAAGCAACATGACAACATGTTGTGCCTTTTCAGGGTATGCTGCTTTCAAGCTGCCGAAACGCTCACGCGCTTCCTTTGTCAGGACTTGCTTTATCGCTTGCTCCAGCGTTTCCATCTGCTGGTCCACTTGACTCTGCTCGTGGGCTTGCTGGTTTTGCGCTTGCATCATTTCCTGCAGCTTTTTTTCCTTCAGTGCTTGAAGATCGTCCATCGTGTCCGTATTTGTTCAGCAATGATTGTGCTTTTCCTGTCGTAACACGACCATGGTGCACGCCTTTCTTAACATGCTGCACATATCCTGCTTTTTCCAATTGTTGTAAGATAGTTCTCGGTATATTGCCTGAACCTTTCATAAAATGCTCTGTCTTGTGTCCGCGCCGCTTGCGTCCGCCATATTTTGTACGCAACTTCGCTACGCCGATAGGGCCGCGCAAGTTCACAGTACGCAATATAGCAGCTGAGCGTACGTACCACCAGTCTTCTTCTTGCGGTGGCCGTTCCTTGTGAACGCCTGTTTTCGCGTATGCAGCCCATTCAGGGGCTTTCATTGCTTCTTCCTTCTTGAGCTCCTTCGCTACACTAGCAATCAATTGCTCAGCAGGAACGTTAGTTACTGTCATACACTGGCGGAAACCAGGTCCATTTATAAAGGTTGTGGAGGGAGTACACGACGTTTGTCATAGCAGTGAAAGAATGAGCCTGTTTCTGAGAATTATACTGAACGAAAGCCATGAGGCTCATCCCGAAGATATTCCTCACTACTAGCTGCAACCCTTTCTAATCCAAAGGATTCCATGAGTATTCTGTTGCCTACTTGCCTAACAGCTTCTGCAGGCAGCCTGTCTTCACTAACTATTCCGATTCCTCTCCATTCTGCCCCCAGTACTTCAGATTGGTACGGAAAGAGAAAGGCAATAGCAGAGCGTTCTACAGGCACTCGTAGGCCAATTCTCCAGCCTTCTACAGGGAGAAGTTCAGAACCCGGACTCACAGCTTGCGCAATATGGAGGAGTTGTTGGTTGGTGACCGGTTGGTTGCACCAAAGACCCCAAAGACTGCCGTTATATTCGTGTCCATACCTGTATGGATACCCTTCCAATTCTGCTGTTTGTTCCAGTGCCATAGAGAATAATGCGGGGAGTAGGACTCGAACCCACGTAAGCGCTAAGCTACCAGGTCCTAAGCCTGGCCCGTTTGACCACTCCGGCATCCCCGCCTGATAGCTGGATTTAGCGATATCTTTATAAAGCTTCCCGCTCAGTATTGCAAATAAGGATTCAACTCCTAAATAGGAGAATAAGAATCAAGTATTCTCGACTCAAAAATCATACCCTGTATGACTCTCAAACATGCCCTATACAAACGAAAACTTTAAATACCATCAGATCAAAAAAGGTACATTCGCACTTATTAGTGTGCTAAATGGAAAGTGTCTATAGAAAGCGAAAAGGGGAGCGGAAAAGCTGGTAGTCAAGCTCATAGTATACTGATTGCCCTCACAAATTTCACAAAGCATAAATAAGATCACATTTTTGGATGGACAACTCGACGCGGTTGTTTGTCTTTTATGATGCGTCGACAAATGAGATAAAATATCTCACAAAGAATAAAAAAACATGATAACCGACAAAACCATGGAGGTGTTTGGTTGATGTTGCGTAAAACTGTGAAAAAAATTGCAGCACTAGGAACTGGTGCTACAATGGTAGGCGCATCCATTCTTGGAGCAAGTGCGGTAGACCTATCTGAATATCCGGCTCCATTCGTTGAAGATGGTAAGTTTAATGCACTCATTGTAGTGGGTGACGAAGCTGCATCTAGCGACGTAATAGGTTCTGTTGACGTAGCAACAAGTTTGCAATTTGCAAGCCGTGTGCGAAAGACCGTCAGCGGATCTGGTGCTACATCTGTTAGCGTTGAAGGTGACGCTTGGAGAGTAGGTACCTCGACAAAGGAATATGAATTGTCTGAAAACGGCGGTGGAACTGAAACAATTCGGTCGATCCAATCGTTTATTGACGAAGAAGAGCTTGGTGCTCTCTCTGACCAGACATTCGAAAACGATGAAGGAAGTTTTGATTATGAACAATTCCTTCACTGGGATAACCCAACGACAACGTACGTCCATTATGTCGAAAACGACGACGATGTTACCGATGCTTTCTTCTATGTAGGAAGCGGAGACACCATCGCTCGTTACGAGCTTGACTTTAAACAGTCAGCTGAATCCGACGTAACAGACTCTAGCGGTGACGCAAGTACCACAGGTGCATACCTATGGGACTTCGAGAACGAAGAAATTACGATGTTAGGTCGTACTTTTACAATCGTTCAAGCTCGAAGAACTGGCGGAACAACTAACAATGCTGTTAAGTTAACCTTAATGGCTGGTGCTGTTCGTGACGTACTTGACGAAGGTGAATCAAAGACATACACTATTGACGGAACTGACTACGACGTTACACTTGACTTCGTAGGCACATCAACTGCAAAGTTGAACGTTAACGGTGAAGTTACTGATTCATTGAGTGAAGGCTCAACTGAGAAATTGTCTGACGGTACTGAAGTTGGTATCAGAGACATTCTAGCTCAGGACTTCGCAGGTGGTGTTCGTAAGGTAGAATTCTATCTAGGAGCTCAAAAAGTTGTTCTCCACGATACAAACACTGCAGTTTCAACTGATGGTGAAAAACCACTAGAAGTTGGAAGCGAAAACATCGACGACGCAACTGTTACCATCATTGGTACTGACGATAACACGACTGTAAGAATTGATTCTATTCATATCAATTCAACTGCAGACGATGATATCTATGTTGGTGCTGGTGAAACAGTATCTCAACACATGGAAGAACCAGAAGCTCTTCTAGAAGCTTGGGATATTGAATACCAAGGTCTTGCTGACGCTGAAACAGAAATGATTCGCGTTAAGACTAATGGTGACCGAAAGTACGAACTACAGTTCGCTGACGGTTCCGGTAACGAAGTCGACTTGCCATTGCTTTACGCATCTGCAGCAAGTAGCTCGAAGTTAGGTGACAACGACGACGACACTATCATTAACGAGAACCAAACTATCTCAGACGACGATTACTTCGTCCTTTGTGATGAGTCTCAATCTGATGGTGAACGACGTACGTACGCATTCCGATACCGTGGCTCTGATAAGTCTTCGGCTGATAACCCAGTTATCAAGTTCCAAGACTTAGGTAGTGGTCAGGTAATTGAGCGGTCCTATTCCGCAGCAGCTGATGCAGCTGGTGCAGGTGGAACTGTTTTCGGATCTGCTGATGCAACTATTAAGGTTGGTGGACAAACATACAATGTTCACAACGTATCGAGTGACCTTGTAGCTGACTTCGACATTGCAATTAACTTGGATGCATCTAGCGCGCATTCATACAACGTATCCGGTGGAGGTGCTGCTGGAGATGTTGTGTGTATTAACACAAACGCTGGTGCAAAGATCGAGTTAAGCGGTGCGCAAACCTGGAACATCGGTGCAGGAGCAAACAGTCTATTAGTAAACGTCACCACGCCTGACGCTGACGACTACGACGACTTGGCTCCATCTTCAATAGCATACACGCTATCGACAGATTCAAGTACCGAAGTTAGTGCGGCTAGTGCAGTTGGTCTAACGACAATTACACCACAAGACGAAGATGACGTAGAGAAGTTCTTTACTTCCCTCGGAACCTTTGTCACATTCGAGACACCATCAAGTGCACCGGAAACGGTGGACATTGAGTATCCACGAACACAAAGACTACCATTGCTCTTTGTAACTGCTGGAGCTGTCGAGACTTCTGTTGAAACAACAGAAGAAGGTGACATTGTCTACTACGACACCGAAGCTATTGAAGTTGGTAGTGCTAAGCTAGCATCTGAAGTATCAGATGTTCGTGCACAACACGTTATCTTGGTTGGAGGCCCTTGTGCTAACCCAGCTGCAGCTGACGTAATGGGCACAACAAGCGCTACTTGTGCTGAAGGCTTTGAAGAAGGTAAGGGTAAGCTGAAGTTGTTCGAGCATACTAACGGAAACGTTGCTTTGCTTGTAGCAGGTTATTCAGCTCTTGATACGCGACGATCTGCTCGTGTACTTGCTGACTTCGACGCATATGAAGACACGCTTCAAGGAACTGAAGTTGAAGTTTCCGGAACTTCCTTCACTGACATTACTGTGGCTGCGCCAGAAGTAATGGAAGAGGAAGAAGAAGTCATGGAAGAAACTGAAGACGACGGTGAAGCTATGGAAGACGAAGGCGAAGCTGAAGAAGGTGGCGAGGAAAGCGAAAGCTAAACCTAGCTAACTTTTTTCTTTTCTTTTTTTTCTTTTTTCTTTCTACAAATCTTTTTAAGTCTAGATCGAACTCTTTCATTCTATGTGGGTACTCAAAACTCTGAATGCAAAAGAAACTCGGCACGCTGTCTCTGTGTATCGCACACTGTCGTACGAAACAGCAAATGGGTTTCGCCACTCAGTTGAGATAGAAGGAAGCCGTAGAAGTACGCTCAATCAAGGTGTAATAGAAGAATGGCACGTACGGTACTTCCAGGAAAAGGAAGGATTACCGACCGTAAATGAGGTCTTTAGAGACAACATTGGCATCATTGGTTATCTTAATGATAGTGATCGAAGACCGAGTCTTCCTGCTGAATATGCTGATGTGATTAATGAAGACATGCGCCCTGATCTCGAAATGAGATCACTGACATTGTCTCAGCCATCACCAGAGGAAATTAAAGAATGGAATTTTCGAGATCATCTCGGTCAAATCTAATTATCGTATTTCTCCATAAAAAATATTATGTTTAGAACGAGTTATTTTGACTCTCACATTTCCTTCTTTATCACAGTTAGGAATAGTAATAATTCTCCCACCAGCCACAGCTAATTTCTCTCTTGGATAGCGTCCTGGTAGCTTAATTTCAGCGTCAATAGTCTGCCCTTTCCTGAACGGCTTAGGATAGCTCTTCGCTGGAAAGATATTGTAATCTCCTGCGCTAACTTTCAACTTCGCTCCTGTTTCTTTCTCCCATGCATCAAGCAGCTTCTCGAAATCTTCCCAACTCTTTTCTTTTGCTGGATTCCGCCCTTTTTTGTAACTCAAAAAATTCTGTATGCCAACGTCTGCTCCTATTTCCTGAGCAAATTTCACAATAGGAACGATCTCTTCATCATTATATCCTTGTACATATACCGGCGCAAGCAACACTTTACACTTCGTTGCCATAAACCGCGCTCTTTCCTTGATAGTCTCAATATCATAACTCCCAAGTCCTGCCATCACTTTTGCTTTCTTCACCCCAATTGCGTTGAATGACAAGTTAAACCGTTTCAGTCCTGCATCAACCATTGCATCAATGTCTTCTTCACTCAATAAACTCGCGTTGGTATCAATAGAAATCATGCCAACATTCGGCGTACTAGCAATATCCCGAATTAATTCCGGCATTTGTTTGTATAATGTTGGTTCGCCTTGCGCATTAATGTGCGCGTCTATTTCGCAATCCTTAAACTTGGCCAGTTTTCGAAATTCTTCAACTAAATAATCTTTCTCGACGATAAAATCTCTATTTTTCCTCGTTGCCGGACCTTCATCAACACTGCAATACACACAATTTTCATTACATCCAGTGATCGGTTTAATTTCAATTATGTTTGTTCCCCTATCAATTAAACCAAAATAGTTTGTTCCAATTAAGGGAACATCCCTTTCTTTGTAAATGTACGTCGCCGGTTTTCGCGTTACAGAACTCTGCATGTTTTCCAATCCAATATCCAAAAAGTGATTAAATTTCTTCACACTCTTTACTTTCACATCGCCATCTTCAACTTTGCATTCCCCAAGTTTATCTTTCGGAATGCTAAACCAGAATCGATCCAGAAAAATACCTTTAATCGTATCCTCATTATCTTCAAATCGTATCTGCTCAAAATGCATGGTCTCCATATACCAAAGTTATCTCCCTCCTCTTATAAACGCACCGAAAATTTATATAGAAGCGTTCTAACCAATTTCTAAATGGAGAGAGAGATTATCGTTACCTATGAAGCGTTATTCGAGTTGTTAATGCGCGAAAAGGGTAGGGAAGCAATACAACCGTTAGAACCAGGATTCTTTGCTAATCTTGCAAGATATTTGAAAGACAAGCGCGTTGCATTAGAGTCGCTAACAAAAGAGGGCGGCTTGGAAAGTAGCGAAGTTGAACGCAATGCCAAGCAACTCCAGAACATCTACCGCTTAGTTCGTGAATTGTACGAAAGACGAGAGCGTAAAATTCTCAACATGGCACTAATCAAATCCAGAACCGGTTCTGAAGCACTTGATACTGCTGCCATGCTCAAGGAAGAACTCGATTTGTTTGAGCGCGCTGCTTCTCACTTGAACGAGTACCGAACCAATATTCTTCATCAGGTGCTTGCAGGAGAAGCACCAAACTATTCGCAACGTGAAGTGACTGATGTTCCTGCTTCTGAAGCACCAGAGCCAACACCTGAGCCAGCTCCAGAGCCGACACCAGTATCAGAAACCCTCGCCAGACTCAAACTCCTGGATGACGTAGCAGAGTTCGTTGGCAAGGAACTCGAAACCTACGGACCCTTTTCTCAAGGCCAAGTAGTCGAACTCCCTCACGAAATAGCCCAGATTCTGGTTGCTAAAGGGAATGCTGAACTTCTCTAGGAACAACTAATTCTGAAGCAGGATCGTACGCAGGCATACTATCCATTAATTTCAACAGTGTTTCTCCTGGATCAAATCCCTGTCCCGGCTCTAGTCCCAGTCGCTGCGTGGAAGCAAGCGCATTCAGGTCGACAGGGTCACGGTGTTTTGGGTCCGCAAGAGCTATTTGGGTTGGGGGAAAGAAGTGGGAATAACCATCACTCATTACCTCAAGTCCGTAGCGATTAAATTCAGCATCAGGCAGTTTGTATGAATTCGTTAAACTGACAGCACATTTGTAGGTAGCTAAGTGACTCCGAAAAATATTAATACGGAATTCTTCCACTTTCCTCTGCACTCGAGGTGTCCCTTCAATATCTGCAGGATCTGTGCGCGTTCTGGTTACTGTAAGTTTTTGGATTGGAGGAACCTTCGTTTTTTCATGCTTCCCATCGAAGAAAACGTGCGCCGAATACTGCACACCATATTCTCCAGCAGGATAAACTTGCGTAGCTGAAGTAGTAAGGGAACCTCGGTGACTCTGGAGATGAAATTCTCCTTGCAATGCCATCCCTTCAGGGAGGTTTGGGCTTCCAGTACTGACTAAGAAATCGTCAATATCATGACGACCTGCTCGCATAAAGAGGTATTGGCGGTTATCTTCGTTTTGGGTAAGTTCCTCAAAAGTCTTTAATCCATTAGCATCAATAAGTCTTCGCATAATGTCTGAAAGTCCCCAGCCTCTGCCCGAGGTCGCGTAATCTAGGTGCTGATCTGGACTACCTTCATAACTGTGCACAACAAACGGTATGCCATGCCCACTTCCTCTGTCAAGTGTAACCTCATACAATTGAAGGTCCACCATTCTCTTCGCTCCTTTCCGTAGCAGTTCTTCTTCACTTATCCCATCAGAGTGCAAGAATTCTTCACTTCGCAAGTAGTCAAGCACAGCATCCTCATCAAAGTCTTCCGTTACAGGGAACGAGCCTAGTGGCTCTGTTCCTACTTTTCGAATAGCCAGAATGTGCTCTAACATGCGTAAAGCGAACGAATTTCTCTATTTAGAATTATCTCTACCGATCTATTCTACTGGCTGAGCCTGAATTAACTTCTGTGCTTCATACTCGCCTTGAAGCATTCTCGCGAACACTTGATCTATCGGTGCAGAGCGCCCTTGGTAGAGTCCGAATTCTTTGGCGACAAGTAGATTCTTGACAGAAAGAGTTTCGTTTGACTGTGCAGCTTCAGTGAGCACTTCGGTAGGAATATTTTGCATTAGAGGAGGTTTGTCAGGCAGAACAACATTCGTAGGATTCCCGCGTTCATCGAAATACACTTTTCTCGCTTGATTTACGCCGTCCACATAGCTAACATCTACTCTCCTTCGAGGATCATCTTGAAGTGCTTCGTCAACATATCTCAATTCTACAATTTGAGCTTCTTCTGCCTGATCAGAAAACGGGCTTTCAGGGGTAGTATAATGTGAACGCACTTCCAGCGAATCTATTGTATGCCTATCGCTTACCTTACCTTCTTGTCTGATTTGAGCAATGTAGGAAAGCTCAACATGCTCCCCACCTCTAAGATCAAATGTGTAGATTCCTTGCGTGACTAGTATCGGGCTCGAGAGTGTATCCATAGAATGTACATTCGTAATTTCATACCCTCCAACTTTCGGCGGGTGTGGTGCTGGGCTTTCAACGAACAATTCACCGCTTGCATGCATATCTCGAACATGATCGACGCCGTGTTCTCGCGCTGCAGCATGCAATTTGTCCATCAGGTCATCTCCTTCTTCAGCAAGCTCAGGATCAATACCAATAGCAGTCAAAGGTCCGAGTTGACTAGAAAACCTGCTTGTACCAAATTCCTGATCGTCCATCACAGAATAAAAGATTGGCAGCCAGCGTGTTTCATCAACACCCCGTATTCCAACTTTTCCGAGTCTGAGGTCTGCTTTGCGAGGCAATACATTACGCAGCTCGTCATATTGCTGGGGCTTATCTGACTTTACCCATTTTTCAAATCGCTTGTATCCAATCTCCTTGCCAAAGGCTTTTCGATTAAAGCCAGTCGGCGTATGGAATACAATACCAGGAATAGCTAATTCTTCAAGTGATACGCTAAGCATGCAACTGAGGAGTCCTTTCGACTATAAAATCCTATCCACAATCTTTAATAAACGAAGCGCATGGACTCGTCCTCATGACTGATTTACAAATAACACATACAGTTTATGGGTATGAAGCAACATTTCCCTGGCCTCATGGTACATGGTTGTTTAATCCTGGGGGAATAGCAAATTTCTATGTACCGCCACCACGCGTAACTGAGTGGGATGGGATTGAGGTTGAGCTTGGGATGCCAACAACTGCACGAACTATTGAGCAGTATCATGAGATTATCGTTACTGCAGCGATGCAGGCTGAGGATTTAACAGTAGTCGGAGCAGGTCTCGGTGATTTAGTTGATCATTACATTGCTCATCATCCAGACAAAAAGCCCATAGTCATAGATCCATTTGAATATCAATTGGCTACTCAATTTCTCGAGGCCTTCTTATCAGATCGCCCTGATGACCCTGTTGCGAAGAGGCTGCTGCATAATGCAAACCTTATGTTATCGGAAAAAGTTGATTTGTTAAACGTACCACTCAGTAGAGCTGTACATCGAGCGAGAAGAAGGGCAGATGTTGTAATCGATAATTCAGGCCCAGCACGATTTGGCGATTGGACCGACCCAACACTGGAAATAATTGAGAGGCTTACTCCAGAGCGTCCGGAAAGCCGTTTCTCTTTCAGCCCTTATAATCCATATGATCTAGTATCAAGTCCTGAAGAGGATGCAATTCTATTGCTCAAACCTGGTGGCAGGTTTTTTGCAGCGCGAGATGATAGGGCATCTCAGATTACAGTATACTCCTCTGACGGCATCGCTTCTACACCATAACCTTTTTAAATACCCCATATTTCTCTCCCTCTATGAAAGTCCCTAAGCTAAAAAAGCGGTATTGCCCGTATTGCAAATCGCATTCTGAGCACAAGGTAGCTGCTGCCAAGAAGAAGAACGCTTCTTCCTTGACGTATGGCTCCAAAGTACGTGCTCGTAAGCGTGGATCTGCGAGAGGTATCGGCTCGATGGGACGTTATTCTAAGAAAGCGATCAGCGCGTTCAAGATGACCGGTAAGAAGCAGACCAAGAAGACTGATTTCCGGTATGAATGCGGTACGTGCAAGAAAATGCATGTCCAGAAGCAAGGTCTCCGCGCGAGACGTGTTGAGTTCCAGTAAGTTTATATCTTTCTCTGAGTTCTCGGATCTGTATGATTGAGAAACTTCATAGTTCTGCGAGAATTGAGATTCTTGGTGGTTATGACAAAGAGCGTAGCACTATCTTCCTGACTCGTTTGTTGCATAGAGGGTTTCATGTTCCCCGGAATGAAGTTCTAAGCTGGGGTCTGAATCCTGATAACGTCAATCATGACAATCCTGTACGTGCATATGTTGAGCTTGTCCGTACATCTGTAGCTGCTGCGGAAGAACAGGGTTTCTACGCTGGTGATATACTTCGCCTTCTTGATGTAGAGGAGAAAGACGGCCACGTCAGTGCCCGACTTGAAGACTTCGGGCGAAGAGTTCCCTCCGGTGGCCTCTTTTATGTACCTCAATCCGCTGCAGATATTTCAGAGCTACTCGAATTAGATCCTGATGAAAGACTTTTTGCTGCTCATCTCGTTGGTTATCACCGCATGCATCCAGATACACCACTGCGCCCTGATGCTGACAATACACTAGAAAGGTATCGGCAAAGCCTTGAGGATCAGCAATCCACATAGCCACCCATAACCTTTTTAAATGGCCTCCCTTTCCTTCTCAGGATGGTACAAACTAAGGAAACCACATCGAAATTCATCAAGGTACGCTGTCCTAAGTGTAAGAATGAACAGGTAATTTTTGGTAAAGCATCTACGACAATTCCATGCTTAGTATGCCAAAAGGTCCTTGCTTCTCCTTCAGGCGGCCGATCTAGAGTACGATCTCAGATCCTTGAGGTTCTTGATTAATGCTGAAGAAGAAACTCTTTCCTGAGGAAGGAGAACTGGTTATCTGCAAGGTCACTTCTGTGCAGAGCCACTCAGTCTTTGCTCAAATTAAAAACTACAATAAATCTGGTATGATTCACATTTCCGAAGTCTCACCAGGTAGAATCAGAAACATCCGAGATTACGTTAAGGAAGGCAAGATTATTGTTACCAAAGTGCTCCGTATCAATCAGGAGCGCGGCCATATTGATCTCTCATTGCGTAGAGTTACCGATAACCAGCGAAGAATTGTTATCACGCAAGACAAGCAAGAAGCTAAAGCAAGAAAAATTATTGACTACTTAGCTTCTGAAATGAAACAAGATCCGCAAAAACTCTTCGAGCAGATCGCAACTCCTGTTTCCGAACATTACGATTACTTGTTCGATGCATTCATGGAAGTTGTTGAAGACAACACGACGTTTGAAGAACTCGGCGTTCCAAAAGACGTCGCAAAGAAGCTCGATGATGTTGTCAAGCAACGTATCAAGCCTGCTGAAGTTGAGATCAAAGGAACATTATCTCTTTCAACATTCGCGCCCGACGGTCTCGAAACTGTAAAGAAAGCGCTCCATAGCGCAGAAAAAGAAGGCAGCAATGTATCCTATCTTGGTGGCGGAAACTATTTAGTTCGCGTTAAAGCTCCTGATTACAAAAAAGCTGAAAAGATCCTGGCTGATTCAACAAACGCTGCTGTTTCGCTAATTGAAAAAAGCGGCGGCCAAGGAACATTCGAGCGTGCACAATGAAACACATTTTGAAATGCTGCGTGTACACAATGAAGTCAGCTTGTCCAGAATGCGGCAAGGAAACAACTTCACCTCGACCGCCAAAGTTCAGCCCTGAAGACAACTACGGTAAATATCGTAGAAAAGTTAAAGAACAATCACGTAAGGAGCAAGGATTAGTATGACTTGGAAAGTTACCTACACAAGTAAGATTCAACCGCACAACCCAGTACTTATTGAAGGACTTCCTGGTATTGGCAACGTCGGTAAAGTAGCTGTTGATTTCATGATCGAACAATTAAACGCTATCAAAGTCTGCGAAATCTTCTCTCACAAGCTTCCTCATTCTGTATTCGTTAACGAAGACAATCTTGTTGAGCTTCCGACCTTATCCATGTACCTAGTACGTGGCAAAGAAGGCAAGCCAGACATTCTACTATTAGCAGGCGACGTCCAACCGATTGACGAAGTTTCCAGTTACGAATTTTCCGAAACAATATTGAACGTGTTCCAGAAGTACAACGGAACCCATATTGTTACGCTGGGCGGCATCGGATTGCCAACCGCTCCTAAGAAACCGTTGATTTACGGTACTTCAAACTCAAAAGCATTTGCAAAAGTGTTTTTCAAAGATACAAAGATTAACACCAACTTGTTTGGTGTTGTTGGTCCAATCATCGGTGTCTCTGGTCTTTTACTCGGCTTAGGCGCACGCAGAAACGTTGACGGTGTTGCTCTCCTTGCAGAGACGTACGGTCATCCAATGTATCTCGGCATTAAAGGAGCGAGAGAGATGATTGTGATTTTGAACGATAAATTCGGTCTCAAGCTGAACATTGAACAGATTGATTCCGAGATTAAAGAAATGGAAAAGGAAGCAGCTTCAAAGAAAGCTGATATGAAAGATTTACCTACGACCCAGCCATATGGCGAAGTGTCGTATATTGGATAAACGGGGGATAAAACATGGTAGATGTTATGACAGCGATCGCATTGGTGGGCGGTTTAGCAGGTTTGATTTTTGCTATTTACTTAGTATTTAGCATCATGCGCCTTCCTGAAGGCTCAGCAAAGATGAAAGAAATTGCTGAAGCTATTCGACAGGGAGCAGCAGCATATCTGAATAGACAGTACAGAACTCTTGCAATTTTCGTAATTGCGTTAACAGTCCTAATCGGGTTCTTCATCGACATAGCAACAAGTATTACGTTTGCAGTCGGTGCAGTTCTCTCTGCATTAGCAGGTTACATAGGTATGAATACTTCTGTAAGAGCAAATGTAAGAACAGCTCAAGCAGCAACAAAAGGATTACGCCACGCGTTCCGAACAGCTTTCATGGGCGGCTCGGTAACTGGTTTCGCAGTTGTTGGTCTTGGCCTTGTTGGTGTAACATTATTGTTCATGTGGTACGAAGATCCTAAACTCCTTATCGGATTTGGCTTCGGTGCCAGCCTTATCAGTTTGTTCGCCCGAGTTGGTGGCGGTATCTACACAAAGGGTGCAGATGTCGGTGCTGATCTTGTCGGAAAAGTAGAAAAGGGCATTCCTGAAGACGATCCACGTAACCCAGCTGTTATCGCTGACCAAGTCGGTGACAACGTAGGAGATTGCGCAGGTATGGCAGCAGACTTGTTCGAGTCTTATACCGTAACCTTAATCGCAACCATGTTACTTGGTATCGCATTAGGCCCAGAATATGTTCTCTTCCCGCTTGCAATTGCCGGTGTCGGTATTGTAGGAAGTATCGTAAGCACACTATTCGTATCAACCGCGAACAAGAACAAAGTGTGGTCTGTCCTCAATAGAGGAATCATGATCAGCGCATTGTTGAGCGCAATCGGTTTCTATTTCGTAACAACTAAGTTGTTCGACAGCATCGACTTGTTCCTTGCATCACTTGTCGGATTATTTGTTACAATCGCAATCGGTTGGATTACTGAATACTACACCGCAACGAACCGTAAGCCTGTACAACAAATTGCAGAATCTGCAAAGACAGGCCCTGCAACGGTTATCATTTCCGGTATCTCAAAGGGCTTCCAAAGCACCTTTGTTCCGCTGCTAGTTATTGTAGCAGGTATTTTGATATCATATCACTTCGGTGGTGTGTACGGTATTGCAGTTGCAGCAATGGCAATGTTGTCCATGTCAGGTATTATTGTAGCTGTCGATACGTTCGGCCCAATTACCGATAATGCAGGTGGTATCGCAGAGATGGCAGAAATGCCATCAAAGGTTCGCGGTATTACAGATCCGTTGGATGCTGTTGGTAACACAACCAAAGCAGTTACCAAAGGTTTCGCAATCGGTTCTGCCGCATTGGCAGCACTATCGCTCTTCGTTGCGTACAGCGAAGAAATCGGTCTCGTAACAATCAACTTGCTTGACGCTCGTGTTGTTGCTGGATTGTTCATCGGTGGTATGCTTCCGTTCATCTTCTCAGCGATGACAATGAACGCAGTGTCAAAAGCTGCATTTGCCATGGTTGAAGAAGTACGACGCCAGTTCAAGGACATCAAAGGTATCATGGAAGGGAAAGCAAAGCCTGACTATTCACGCTGTGTTGATATCAGCACAAAGTCAGCTATTCGCGAATTGTTCCTTCCAGGAATCCTTGCAGTGTTCTCTCCTGTTATCGTTGGATTCGTCCTCGGAGCAGAAGCACTCGGCGGTTTACTTGCCGGTTCTATCGTTACTGGTTTACTTTTAGCAATTACCATGACCAACTCTGGTGGCGCATGGGACAACGCAAAGAAGTTCATCGAAGATGGTAACCTTGGCGGCAAAGGAAGCGAAGCACACAAAGCAGCTGTTGTAGGCGATACTGTTGGAGATCCGTTCAAGGATACATCAGGTCCTGCTATCAATCCGCTGATTAAGGTGCTGAACACCGTAGCGATTTTGATTGCAACGATGATTGTTTCATCTCCATTCCTGATATGAAACTTACATCGTTAAAGCTACCCGAAAAACTTTTTTCTTTACTTTCTTTTATTGATGAGCTGCGTCCAGCTCAGGAGAAATCTGTGGACGCCGGCTTGTTAGACGGTAAAAGCTTGCTCGTTACCACACCAACTTCTTCTGGAAAAACATTAATCGCAGAGCTTGCGATGATGAATGCAATCCTCAATAACAAAGGGAAAGCAGTCTACGTTGTCCCTCTAAGAGCATTAGCAGCAGAAAAGCATCGTGATTTCCAAGAACGCTACAAATCAGTAGCCAAAGTCGCTCATTCCTCCGGCGATATCGACAGCACAGATTCTTATCTTGCCGATTACGACATCATTGTGTGCACCGCAGAAAAACTCGATTCCTTAATCCGCCACCACGCTCCGTGGCTTTCCAGCTTAGCAGTGATTGTCGTCGATGAGGTTCACCTATTGAACGACCCGTCTCGCGGCCCTACGCTAGAAATCTTACTAACAATGCTCCGCGAAATTGTTCCCAATGCACAGCTCCTTGCATTATCGGCCACCATAGGCAACCCAGAAGAGCTCGCAGAGTGGTTGCAAGCAGATCTTGTGCAAGATGACTGGCGTCCTGTTACTTTACACAAAGGAACGTACCGCGCAGGCGCTGTAGAATTTCACTAACTTTCCAACCCTAAAGATTCAAGTACAAATTCAGAATCAAACTGCTTCAAATCTCCGTATTCTTGCCCCATTCCAAGATACAGAATCGGCTTTCCAGTAATATAGCTAATAGAAATCGCAGCGCCTCCTTTCTCGTCGACATCAGCTTTCGTCAAGATAATGCCATCAATGCCCACCGCATTATTAAACTCGCGCGCTTGTTCAACACAATCATTTCCTGTAATACTTTCTCCAACAAACACAGTCAAGTCCGGCCTCGCCACACGAATAACTTTCCGCATTTCATCCATTAAGTTCTGATTGCTGTGGAGCCGTCCAGCAGTATCAACAAGTACAGCATCAATATTCTTCGACACTGCATATTGTACAGCGTCATACGCAACAGCTGCCGGATCGCTTCCATAATCATGCTTAATCAACCGAACATTCAACGCATTTGCGTGCTCTTCAAGTTGGTGTATTGCCGCAGCTCTAAACGTATCGCCGGCAGCCATAACACAACTCAAATCATTATCCTGCAACAACTTAGCAACTTTCGCTATCGTCGTTGTTTTACCAGACCCATTAATACCGGCAAACACAATAACATACGGCTTCTTATCCTTTACAGCAGCCACGATATCAACAGGCTTCGTCGTAAACAAGTCACTCACACTAGTTCGCAACGCTTCAGTAATCTTTTCTGCAATCTTTCCTCGCGGCAACGGATTGCCAACAAGTTGTTCTTGCAATGATTCTTTGATCTTCTCAATAACTTCTACCGCTACCCCGTTTTCAAGTAGCACAACTTCCAACTCCCAGAAGAGTTTCTCAAATTTCTCTTCAGTAAGCTCTGTTGTCGTTACGCCAGAACTAACTTTCTCCGCAACACGTCCAAAGAATCCTTTCTTTTCTTTCTTCTCAATAATTTCTTCAACAAAAGGTTCAACTTTAGCTTCTTCAACAGGTTCTGCTGCAGGAACTTCGACCGGTTCAGGTTCTTCAGGTGCTTCTTCAACTTTCGGTTCTTCAGCAACTTCAGGTTCCTCGACGGAAACTTCGGGTTCTTCAACTTCATCAGCCTCTTCTACTTCCGGCTCTTCCGTTTCAACCTTCGGCTCCTCAACTTCAACAGGAGTTTCAACTGCTTCTTTTACTTCTTGCTCAACCTCAGGCGCTTCCTTTTTTGCCTCTTCTTCTACTTCTTCAGCAGCTCCAGAGATCGCGTCCTTGAGTTTTTTCTTGAGAAATTTAAACATGGTTACTTTGCTTGCTCCATCTCGCCTTCAATTTCTTTCCCGCGGTTTCGGAGTTCTTCGATTTTCTTGTTGATCTCGTCAACAGCAGTGTTCATGTCCACAGATCGTTCGTCTAACATCGTTTTCGTTTCGTCAAACGTCTTCTCGACCATGACATCAGCACCGACATTCACAATTAAACTCTCTTTATTAGAGATCGTCCCTTTTGCAAAGATACCATCGCTAATCGGCAACAATACATCGCCACCATCATTCTTTTTAACGTCGTCTATTCCTTGTTTCAGCACACTAATTTGATTAATCCGGTCTTGAAACATTTCAACTTGCTGTTGCAACTGTCCGAGCTGCTGCGCAAGAAATTGCATTTCCATCATAAGTTCTCGTAGTTTGTCTTCGTCTGTCATCTGTTTGTCCTGTATACTTCTAATGATGATTTGCCGACAATTCGTTGTATTGCATCTGCCAACATGTCAGCTACCGTCAATACCTTAATGCGATCAAACATCCGATCTGCAGGGATCGGAATAGTGTCGGTAACAACTAATTCTTCTATCTGTGAATTCCGTAATCGTTCTGGTGCCGGCGGTGTTAAGAGCGGGTGCGTAATCGCAATCCGAACCGAATTTGCTTCATGCCCGTGCAATGCCTTAACTGCTTCCACCATCGTACCTCCAGTATCAATGAAGTCATCAATAAGAACAGCGTGCATATCTGTAACGAGTCCAACAACATTCATGGACTGCGCTTTGGAGTAATCTTTACGATGCTTGTCAATAATCGCTAAGCGCCGTGCTTCCATTGCATTTGCTAAGTTCCGTGCTCGCTTCGTTCCGCCAGCATCTGGCGCAACAACAGCAACGTCTCCAATGTTTTCTTTCAAAAAGTAATCTGCAAATAATTGCACTGATGTCAAATTATCAACAGGAATGCTAAAGAATCCTTCGATTTGTGTTGCATGTAAATCAATCGTAATCAAGTGCTCCACACCAACAGTTTCCAACATGTTCGCAACAACCTTGGCACTAATCGGCTCCCGTCCTGTCTTTTTCTTGTCTTGTTTAGAATATCCAAAGTAGGGAATAATTGCAACAATAGAATGTGCATTCGCTCTCTTTAACGCATCTACCATCAGCATGAGTTCCATCAAGTTCTGATCAACAGGGGGACACGTACTCTGTACAATGAAGCAATCCTCTCCGCGCACCGATTCAAGAATTTCAACCATGGCTTCTCCGTTTGGAAAACGCCCTGTTTTTGCTTGCGCTACAGGAATGTCGAGCTTCTGACAGATCTTCTCAGTCAGTTCTTGACTTGCAGAACCAGAGAAGATCTTAATACCGTGTTCAGCTATATTCATAGAAATTGGCAATAATTGAGCCTATTTAAACCTATTCTTGCTTCTCAGCTTCGTCCGCATCCTCGAACTCAGCGTCCTCAGCATCTTCTGGGTTCTCAGCTTCTTCCTTAGCAACCTTGATCGCTTTGCTCGGGTCTCCTTTGGTAATCGTTATTCTCCCAAAAGGCTCATCCTGGTGTAGGTCAATCTCACGTTGGTCAATATTCGCTAAGTGCAACGCTGATATGAATGTGTAGAATTTTTCTTCTCGTGTTTTATTTCGCAGCACTTCATTGAATTCAATTTTCCCTTTACCGCGATTAAACACACCCATCAATCGTCCAAACAATCCGGTCATGAATTCATGAATGTCAATAGTTTTTCTGGGATGCTGAATATCGGTTACAGGCAAGTTCCGCAACGTTCTTCTTTCTTTAACTTCCAACGCTTTATTCAGCGCCGTAACCAAATCGTAAATCGAAACTTTTCTTTTCCGCGGTTGCGGTGTCCTCGGCACTAACGGCTGCGAGTCATTCGGCGGTCGTTCTTTCAACCGTTCAATTTCTAATTCATCATAGAATCCTTCGATGTCATCATCCTGCGGGTTCATCAACCGATCAAGTTCATCAATCTCTTCCCCCAACAATCTGTTTGACTTCAGCTTCAACAAGATTGCAGCAGCAAGCACAACTTTCCCGCTAATCCGAAAGTCAAGCTCTTTCATCTTCTTGACCATTTCAATATACTTCTTCGCAAGCAACGACACGTCAAGATCCCACGGATCCATCTTCTCTTCCTTTACCAAGTTCGTTAGAAGCTCCTGCCACGTGACTTCATCGCCCTCAAGCAGGATTTTGAATATCTGGTCGACCATAGATTACCTATTAAAATCTGAATTTATAAACCTATCCACCCATAACCTTTTTAAATACCTCAAGAGTCAATACCTTCACGGGCCCATAGTCTAGTGGTTTATGACGCCACCCTTACAAGGTGGATGTCCCCAGTTCGAATCTGGGTGGGCCCATTCTTCTTTTCGTTGATCTCACACGTTAGCGGGAGGTGGGAATCGGTGGGCCCGTTCTTCCTTTTGTGCAAATCTTTTAATACCCACACAACAAAGTATCTCTATGCCCGCAGACATTCAAGGCTGGAAATGGATTTTTTACGTTTGGGGTTGGTTAACAGGAGCTCTCAACTTAACGTTCTGGCTTATGCAAGTGATTTTCTATTTCATCACAGACAAAGGCAAACCATTTTTCAACGACAACTTTCACAAGCGCGTTTTCTGGTGGGGTGTGTTCACCGCAACTCTCTGGACAGTTTCCTTAGTCGCGTTCTGGATCATGACTGCGCTCGGGTACTAGAGCACAAGAATTAGTATCATCAAGAATATCGTAACGTAATCTGTCCACAGTGTTTTCTTGTCAACTGGCATTGCAAGTTTTGTTCCGTAGCAAACACACTGCACAACTATTTTCCTGTTCAACACCCGTAGTATCCCAACCGTACCGATGGCAGTAAACACTAGCGTCCAGAACGCAGGTACACGAACATCGGGATGAAACAAAAATCCTACACCTAAAAGAAATTCTATTGCAGGATACACGTAGCCATACCAAGAAATCCGTGCAGCAACAACATCATATTGCCGAAACTGCTTCACAAACCCTTTCAGATCTGGAAGTTTCAACAATGCTATTGCAATAAGTATAACACCAAAGACAAGTCCGATTACATCAGCAATAATCATTCTATGTTGAAGAACGCTCGCTGCACAACTTCATTTAATGCAGGGTGAATGTGCACTGTTCTCCTAATTGGCGACAGCGTTCCTTCGGTTCGCATCGCAACTAACACTTCATGAATCAACGTGCTCGCATCTTTTCCCATGATATGACAACCAAGAATTTTATTCGTTTTCGGATCCACAAGTACTTTCACAAATCCGTCCTGCTCGTCAATAGCAGCGCCCATACCAGTATGAATATACTCGTACCGTCCAACGCTATACTTAATCTTCTTCTCTACGAGTTGTTCTTCTGTCATTCCCACGCCAGCAATTTGCGGCGAGCTGAACACAGCGTGTGGCATTGCATCATAATTGACTTTTGACTTCTTTTTACTAAACAAATTATGAGAAACGTACTGCGCTTCTAGATTGGCAGAGTGTTTAAACAAGTACACGCCTGCAATATCTCCCAAAGCGTAAACATTTTTCTGCGACGTTTCCATGTATTCATCCACTTCGATAAAACCGCGCTTACTCATTTTAACTGCAGTCTTCCCAACTTCAAGAATATCAGTATTCGGTACACGACCCGTCGCCACTAACAATTGATCGCCCGTAACCTTCTTCTTACCGGCGTGCACAACAAAGTTCTTTCCTTTCTTCTCAACTTTATTAACGCTCGCTTCGGTAATCACTTCATACTTTTTAGAAAACGCTTTCGTAAACGCTTCTGCAACTTCTCCATCTTCTCGAGGAATCATAAACTTGTCCCGTTGGAAAATAGTAATCTTCGTTCCCATCATTCCGTAGAAGTGTGCCATTTCTGCAGCAATGTACCCGCCGCCAATAATGATCAAGTGCTTCGGCTGATTCTTCAACCGCAATGCTTCCGTGCTCGTAATATATCCAGAACTTTCCAATCCTTCAACAGGTGGAATGAATTCCCGCGTTCCTGCTGCAATAACAATTTTCTTTCCTTTTATTTTCTGCTTGTTCACTTCTAAAGTATAATCCCCAGTAAA
Source organism: Candidatus Nanoarchaeia archaeon (assembly GCA_028279045.1). GTDB lineage: Archaea > Nanobdellota > Nanobdellia > Woesearchaeales > UBA10216 > JANQSZ01. The sequence continues at coordinate 43,038 of JANQSZ010000021.1, forward strand.
GCGTGCAGTTCCTTTAAACAACGTGATGTTCTTATCCTTCATCAGTGCATCTTCAATGTCTTTCGCATCTTTGTCAACAATTGAAGACACTCTTTTTGTGATTGCAGCAAAATTAGTTTTCGCTCCTGAAACTTTTATGCCAAATTTCTCAGCATTTTGAATTGTTTCCATGACATCTGCAGAATGAATAACCATCTTTGATGGAATGCAGCCGCGATTCAGACACGTACCTCCCATAGGACCTGCTTCAATAACCGCCACTTTCAACTTTTGCTCTGCTGCTGCATCAGCAACATGCAGTCCAGAACCTGCTCCAATGACTATAACGTCAAATGTTTGCACACTATCACCTCACTAGTGATTTCCCTTTAAACGTATAAAAAGGTTCTGTTTGGAAAAAGTTAAATCTGGTACATGAACTCTACCAACTATGAGTATTCGACCTCAGCAATTACGGTACAATTCCTTCGGCAGGCAGCTCATAGCCGCTACGAACAGAAAATTCGCATCAGCACCAGCTGTTCAGCTTCCTGAAAAGGGTCGCAGCCCAGTGCGAGGCGTGTATGCAATTCATCGAATGGCCTTGACTTCTACGCTTGCAGAGACACCAAGCCTGCAGGAGTACTCTCGCTTTCCCATTTCGCCAGGATCACTTGAAGAAGCTATAGCTTCAGGCGAGATTCATTCTGTTTCTGCACAGGATTTTGAGGAGCATCAGGGTGCAACAAAACCTCTCAGAATAAAATGGGAAGAGCAGCATGGACTGGTGCTCTATGGCCAAGGTGACGATAATTCATTTTCAGGGATTTTCGCAAAAGCACTCTACAAAAGTATTTGCAAAGCAGAAGGTGAGTTTGCCATCGACAAATTTGGTGGCCCAACATTGCTGTGGAATGTTGGTTTTGAGCAGATCTCAGAGGGTCATTCGCCGTATGGTGGCGTCCCAGTCTACATTCCCGGTGTTACAGGTCTTTTCCAACCGCCGGTGTTCGAGGCTGCTGCTGACTTGAGGACCGATAGTCAGCCTGTTGCACTTCTTCCGTTTGATGACGCAACAGATAAGGGCGTTCCATCAGTTGGTGATATTGGCGGAGAGTATGGCTTGCGCACGCTGGAGATTCCGGTTTTTGATCCAGAGGACCCAGACACCTATACAGGATTAAAAGCGCTAGAACTTCAAACAAATTTGGACATCAAGGCATTTGCACAGATCGAGCGGCCAAATAAGATTGCGAGAAATGATCGTCATCGATTGACGCTTGGTTCATCTTGGTGAAATATCGGTAAATCACAGCCATACTGAGGTTCTTCTTCTGGCAGTTCAACAACTACTAATTCATCAACTTCTACAGGCTCATCTGCTGTAACCAGAATGCTTGCTCCCAGCACTAATCCAGTAAGTGCCAGCGCCATCAACACAGCTGCAATATACATTTTCATATACTCAGCGAACAAATAGCAGTCTTTAAATCTACCGATAACCTTTATATAAAGAACCATACTCGCAAGAGGCTAGGCAGTAGTAGTCTAACGGTTAGGACACAGCCTTGCCAAGGCTGTAATCCGGGTTCGAATCCCGGCTACTGCATACTTTGAGTTGCGATGAAATTGGCTGATGGTGCACGGAATCTAGTAGAAAGGATTCGCGATCTACGGACCCTTCATACCCCTGAAGGTATGCCAGATTATGGGCATGGTGATCACTATCAAGCCAATCTGAAAATGTTTGCTTCAACAGCATACGGGATTTCAATCTGGCTATCCAGCAGGCAGGGGAGAGTTACGTTCCCAATTGATATCAATGCTGAAGACGAAAATACGAGCTTGCTTTACGAAGAGCTAGATGAACTTCTCAGAGAGTCACCAGGCTACGATTTGCAACTGGGTGGATTCTCACAAAATGGCGAACATAATCACCGTATAGAAGCGAGATTTCTGCAAACACACAGCGCTGCATATTTCATTAACAACAACGGCGATCTTATACGTATAGATAATGAAAGGTCAACAACTCCTGAATAACTTTATAAAAGCACTATTTCTCTCTTACTCTTGTGGGCTTGTAGCTCAGCCTGGTCCAGAGCGCCGGTCTTATATGATAGCGTTCTGTCGAAGACAGCCGGAGGTCCGGGGTTCAAAGCCCCGCAAGCCCATGGTGGCTTGCGGCTACGAGACTCTTGTCGAGTTTGTCGCAAGCCCACTTTTATTTTTTTTATACCGTTATAGAACAACTGTAAGGTATCATTATATAGGACAAAATTCTCCGCAGTGCTATGCGACTCTACGAATACGAAGCAAAGGAACTCTTGAAGAAACACGGCATTGCAGTTCCAGAATCTCAACTCTTGAGCAGCGCAGAGCCTCCGAAGTTCACGGTAGTCAAAGCCCAGATCCTTGCCGGCGGTCGTGGTAAGGCAGGCGGCGTGAAGGTCTGCAGCACTCCAGGAGAGGCAGCGCAAGCAATCCAAGAAATGCTCCACTCAACAATTTTGAAAGAAAAAGTCGACAAGATTCTTGTTGAGGAAAAAGTAGATTCAAACAGCTTACATTACATCGCATTCACCTACGATACAGATACAGGTGGACCAGTTTTACTTTATTCTGATCAGGGCGGAGTTGAAATTGAAAACAAAAACATCACGAAAATTCCTCTTGACCCAGGTTGTGGCATTTACACTACAGATGATAACAAAGTTCCTTTTGACACCTGGCCGTTGTATCAAGTGTTCGCTGAGCAAGACTGCCGTCTCCTTGAAATCAACCCATTAGCAATTGTTAACAACAAACCAATTGCTCTCGACGCAGTCATTGATTTAGATGACGATGCATTCTACAAACATGAAGGTCGCACATATCCACCAAGAACACCTGGCGCAGGCACTATGTCAGAACGCGAACAAAAAGTAAAAACAATCAACGATGCTGATCACCGCGGCACAATAAAGTACATGGAGCTTGACGGCGACATCGGCTTCTTAGCAGCAGGTGGCGGCGGAAGCATCACGTGCATGGACGCTCTTCTTGCAGCAGGTGGCAAGCCAGCAAACTACACTGAATATTCTGGTAATCCACCAACAGAAAAAGTATACGAATTAACAAAAGTCATTCTCTCTAAACCGCTCAAAGGACTCTGGATTGTCGGCGCTATTGCAAATTTCACCAAAGTCGACGCAACCATGCAAGGTGTCGTACAAGCACTCGAAGAAATAAAACCAGATTTCCCAATAGTTGTCCGCCGCTCTGGACCAAACGAAAAAGAAGGAATTCAACTCCTTGAGGAAGCAGCAGAACAACACAATCTCAACCTACAAGTCTTTGGTAAAGAAACACCAATGACACAAACAGCTAAAATTATCACGGAGAAAGCATATGGCAATTCTAATTGACGAAAATACCGAAGTTGTCGTACAAGGAGCTACTGGTAAGGAAGGCTCCCGTGCTGTTCGCTTGATGAAAGAGTACGGCACGAAAGTTGTCGCCGGTGTCACGCCAGGAAAAGGCGGCCAGGAGGTTGAAGGGATTCCTGTCTACAATCACGTACAAGATGCATTGAAAGATTTCCCTAACGTTCAAGCAACCCTGGTGGTCGTACCTCCAAAGTTTGCAAAGTTTGCAATCAAGGAAGCAATTGAGAACAATATTCGTTTCATCAACATTTTAACCGAGGGAATTCCAATCAAGGATTCAGCAGAACTCATTGGTTTAGCAAAAAGTAAAGACATCATACTTTCAGGCCCAAGTTCTGTCGGCATAATCTCTCCAGGTAAAGCAAGAGTTTCCGTCATCGGCGGAGAAAACGATCAAGTGAATGAAATTTACACACCCGGCCCGATAGGCATCATTTCAAAGAGCGGTGGCATGACAAATGAAACCGCTTGGGTAGTGAAGCAAGCAGGACTCGGTCAATCTACTGTCATCGGCATGGGCGGTGACCAATTAGTCGGCATGGACTTCGTTGACTATCTCGAACTGTTCGAAAAAGATCCAGAAACAAAAGGAGTTGTCATTTTCGGCGAGCTAGGCGGCACGTATGAAGATAAAATTGCTGCTGCTGTAAGTGCAGGCAAGTTGACAAAACCAATTGCTGCGTTCATTGGCGGCACGTTCGCAGAGCAATTTCCTAAAGGCATTAAGTTTGGCCACGCCGGCGCATTAATCGAAGGCGAGCGCGGCTTACCCTCGAAAAAGAAACAATTACTAAGAGAAGCAGGCGTACTCGTGGCAGAACAGCATCACGAACTAGGAGAACTCATCAAGAACGCAATCAATAAATAGAAACAAAGCAGGACAAGTACTATGGATTGGAAAACAAAAATCTCAGACTCGAACCCGAATGGCGCAGTCATTCGAGGATATGATCTCGAAGAGCTAATGCAGCACAAATCATTTACCGAAACCATCTTTCTTCTCTTACAAGGTCATCTTCCAAATGAACAACAAACAAAAATGCTCAACGCTATTTTTGTATCCAGTATTGACCACGGCATTGCCGTAGCTTCAATAACTTCTGCACGTACAGCATTGAGCGGCGGTTCGCCACTACAAGCTGGTGTTGCCGCAGGAATTTTATCTATCGGTGATTTTCACGGTGGTGCAATCGAAGGCGCTGCAAAAATGTTGCAACAAAACAAAGATACTCCTGCAGCTCAAATCGTAAAACAATTCGTAGAACAAAAGAAACGCATCCCTGGCTATGGTCATAAAATTTACAAGAGCGCAGATCCTCGTGCTCAAAAACTGTTGCAAATCGCAGAAGAGCTCGGCATCGCTGCCGAATATTGCGACAAAGCCCAAGATATCCAAAACGAATTGCTCGCTCAAACCGAGAAACAACTTCCATTAAACGTTGATGGTGCTATTGCAGCAATTATTTCTGACATGCAGTTTGACTGGCGCGTCGGCAAAGGACTCTTTATCATTGCCCGAACTCCTGGTATTGTTGCTCACCTCCATGAGGAGATGGATGAGAAGCCAGTCCGCAGGCTAGACAACTATGAGTATGCTGGAGAAAAAGGTAAGAAGCTCCCATAACCTTTTTAAACGCCTTCTGATTTTTCACTATTGCGCCCCGTTGGTGTAGTCCGGCCAATCATCCGGCCTTCTCGAGGCTGGGACTCGGGTTCGAATCCCGAACGGGGCATATTTTCCACTGGACAACTGCGCGTAGCGCATTTAAGGTAATGAATTTCTGAGATTCTATGACATTGATTGGACTGCAAGGTAGCCACAAGGCTGTTAACTGGATCTTACTCCAGCAAGCCTTCCAAGAACAGCCATCATTGATTATTGATTGTGCGAACTGTGCAAATCCGCATAGGGTTATGCAACACGCAGACCAGTTTCATGATACATACGTGATGGAAGTCGAGCTGATCTACACTTTCCGTGATGTGCTCAAGCAGATTGACACCTTCGCATCGCAAAAAGGGATTAAGCGTGTTGTTATTACAACGCCGCGCGGTTTGTTCAATTACCAGGATACGGAAGAGAATAAGAACATTTTCGAGCATGCTTGGATCTTGATAGCAAAACTCTCTACCAAGTATGAAGTGGTGATTGGCATTGTTCAGGATCAGGAAGCACTTGCAAAAAAATATTGTGATGTTATATGGGACATACCGTCTGGAGTCAACGAATTGCCTTTGATATCATTCGAGAGGAATTGAGAAGTTACAGCAAAGCACTACGTCCACATGACAGGGAGATATTGGAACAGTTGCTCAAAAAACCTCTCAAACACTATGGTAGCTTGAGCTACACGTCCAGCATTCACACGTGGGCATTCTTATTACTCGCCATATTGCTCGAGCAGGAGAAGAGGATTGATGACATATCTCGTGGACGCGTACAGGACAGGGAATTCTATCGCAGTATGGCTCAAGACTCCAGAGGACAAGAGGATAACGTTTCCGTACAAGGCAGCGATTTACATTGAGTTCTGCAAGGAAGCAGAACAGTATCTATTGAAACACAACATTCCTTATGAAGTTGTGTGGAAGCTTACGTATCTGCGCAAGTGGAAGCGTGTGTACGAAGTGATTATTGAAGACATTGGTTTGTTTGAGCGTTTCATTTACTCATTTGAAAAGGAAACAAAACACCGCATTCCGTTGTTTAATGCTGATATCAAACCTGAACAGCAATTTCTATACAGCAATAATCTCATTCCTTGCAGCGATCGAGAAGGAAATCCAGCAGTACTTACTCGGATGAATTTGCGTACTGTTGTTAAGAATAATATCATTTCAAGAATTGTTGCTGACAAAAAGGAATTCAGTGGTGATGAGTTTGACATACTGCTCCGTTTCACAGAATATTTTCGTAGGCAGGATCCTGACGTTATTATCATGGAGTACGCATACGCTAACCTACCAATTCTTGACGCGCGCATTAAGTCAAAAGGATTGTATTGTGCGTTTCATCGCTGGGATGCTGTTCCCATTAAGTACAAAGGAGGGCGAGCATTCTACACCTATGGTAATGTTAATTACCGTGATTATGCAATTAAGCTCCATGGCAGATTCTTGGTTGATACATCAGCGACGATAGGTCACGAATGTGATGTGGAAGCGCTTGTCGAGCTCGTTCAAATTTCTGGCGCTCGTTTTCAAGATGCCGCATCACGGAGTTTTGGTTTTGTGTTCCAATCTAAGTTAATGCGCGAGATGTATCGGGAACACTTCCTCGTTCCGTACAAGGAAAAGCCGATAGACAAGCCGTTATCAATGCATGAATTGCTAAAATCTGATCGCGCAGGACACACATTCGATCCGTTGGTTGGCTTTCATAAGAATGTCGTTGAAATTGATTTCACAAGCATGTTTCCGTGGATCATGTATAATCACAATGTCAGTGCTGATATGATTCTTACGAAAAGAGGGCCGTTTTCTGACGTGCCAGGAATTCCTGTCAGAATTTCCCATCGGTACAAAGGATTGATTCCCCGGTCAATTAAGCCATTTATTGATCGTCGTATGCAGTACAAGGCAAACCCGTCTGCAGTTAGTAAAGCTCGTGCTGTTGGCCTGAAGTGGGTTCTTGTTTCAAGCAATGGATACTTGCGTTTTCGCGAGTTTAAGCTTGGTCTCGCTACGTCACATATGGCTGTGTGCGCATACGCCAGAGAAATATTGATGGGTGCTGCGCAGCTTGCGGAAGAGTGCGGTTTTACTGTTGTGCACGGCATTGTTGATTCAATTTTTCTTACGAAGAAGAATATGACTCCAGAAGAGATTGATAAGTACTGTGAGAAACTCAAGCAACAGTCAGGCATACCTGTCGGTTACGACGGCATATTCAAGTGGGTGTGTTTTCTCCCGAGTTTATTGGAGGAAGAGCGTCCTGTTCCTGCACGGTATTTTGGTGCGTACGAAAACAATGAGGTTAAAGCGCGTGGTATTGAAGTGCGGCAGCGCAACACGCCTCTGGTTGTGAAGTATTTTCAACAGAATATTTTGGAAGACATGGCACAACGCAACACTAAATCTGACATTCTCCGTGCAGTTCCCGAATATTGCAGAACACTTCGTCATGTTCTCAATCAATTACCTAATCTTGATCCAAAATGGCTGCTCGTGAACATTAAGATAGCGCAGGAATCTTACAAGCATAACGTTCCGCAGAAAATTATTACAGAAAAACTCAAGGCAGAAGGAATCAAAGTTAATCCTGGCCAATACATCTCGTTCATTTATTCAACAAAAGGCCCAGTGCTGGAACAAGAATACAAAAACAATCCTGATACTGCAGAATACCGTAAAAAATTAGTGAGAGCATTGCATATGGTACTCATGTCATTTGATATCACGAAGGAGTACATCGAGGATCGAAGTAGGGCAGAACGGCAGAGCACTCTTACTGAATTCGCAATATTAAAAAGCCCGGAAATAATAACACCTAAACATGTGCGGACGATTCACAATAACAGCATCCGTTAAGGAGCTCATCGAGCACTACGGTCTCGAGCCTCAAAAAGTAGATTGGACACCTAACTACAACGCTGCACCGACACAAAATCTTCCGATACTAACGAATGATGAGCCAAAAAAGCTCACAATTGCACGTTGGGGATTGATACCGAGCTGGGCCAAAGATGTCAAAATCGGCTACAAACTCATAAATGCTCGCTCAGAAACTATTGCCAGCAAGCCAAGTTTCGCTAGAGCGCTCGAAAAGAGACGCTGTCTTATTCCTGCAGACAGTTTCTTTGAGTGGAAAAAAGAAGGAACCAAAAAGATTCCTATGAGGTTTCAGCTGCCAAAGAACCAAATATTCTCCTTCGCTGGTCTATGGGAGCACTGGAAGCGCGATAATCAAGACATAGTCTCCTTTACCATTATCACAACAAAGCCAAACGAGACTGTACAGAAAATTCATGACCGTATGCCGGTTATTCTGACCAAAAAGCAAGAAAAAACCTGGCTGACCGAGCCACATCCAGATCTACTCCAGCCGTTTCAAGGTAAGATGGAAGTTTATCAAGTGTCTGATAAGTTAAACAGCCCTAGAAATAACGATGAATCTCTTCTACTGAAAGTTGCCTAGATTCTTACGCCAAAAACGCTAGCAGTTCAAATACCAGAAATGCTGGCCAGAAGAATGCTTTCAACAGTCCGAGTGCGCCGTTCCAGAAACCAGTTGCAGTTGAGATGTAGTACACCGCCGCACCCAGCACGCCAAGTCCGTACACAGCTCCTCCACTTCCGCAGGATATGTTTGTTTGATGTTTTGCCATACAGCTAGGTAAGCGCTCTCCCTTCTTATTGATTCCTATCTTCTAACTAAACCGAGTCAATCTTTTAAACCCAAAACCCCAGAATAGATCTGTGAAGTTAGGGCTCTATATTGCAATCCTACTCATCTCAGTTTCTGTAGCGCAAGCTGCCTGGATTCAGTGGATTGATTGCGATGAATTCTGGGCCGGCGAAAGTGTTGTGCCAAAGAAGAATTTTGAAACAACCGAGCTTGTCTGTTTCTACGGATCTGGCTATGCTGGTGATGAGCACACCATCACTCTCATCAATTTAGAAGATGAAAAAACAAAACAACTCACCGTTCCTATCGTCAACTCAGTAATCAGTTCGTCTCGCGGGTATGCACTGTCAAATCTTGAGGCAGGGCAGTACGACACGCCGACAGGATGCGAAGGCGCGTTTGATTGTGTTAATCCTTCAGCAAATCGCGAATGCATTCCAACCGATGGTGAATGTGTGTATTCTCGTTACACTGTTTCCGGAAATTCTTGTGTCATCGATGAAAACTATCAAGATCCAGATTCCGACGGTGATGGTTGGACAGATCATTGTGATGTTTATCCAAATGACATCTTGAGTTGGGTTGACATCGACGCAGATGGTTATGGCAATTATTATGATTGCAGTGAGTTCGACCAAAAAGATACTAACTGCGTTTCTTCTCCACACCCGCCGCCATCAACAGGTTCTGGTGGTGACAACGATGAAGGCGGCCCAGGCGGCGGTACATTTAATGAATCTCAACCAGTAAATGAAACAGAACCAGAACAAAATTCTGGCGGCGGTTCCGGCGGTTCAAATTCAAACTTAGATCTCCCTGAGTGTGTTGGTGAATACATCTGTGATTTCTGGTCTTCATGCGTTAATGGTGTTGAAACGCGAACATGCGAATTAATCAACGGCTGCACAGAAGATCCATACAAGCCACTTCTAGAGCGTCCGTGCGGCAGTGAAGAAGTGATCGTTCCACAAGATGAACCAGAAGCGCCAATCATCACCGGTCAAGTGGTTGCTGCTGACCAGCTAACACAAACAACTCCTAAGAGTGTAACCGGCGCGGTTATTATCCTCATCACCATTCTAACCCTCTTCCTCGGCTTCCGACTACGGCGTCAGTAACCCTTATAAAGACAATTTCAACTCTTTTTAAGCATGAATTGGAAAATCCTAGCAATCCTAGCATTAATTGCACTAGTTGCATGTACGCAGCCAGAAGATGCACTCATCTCAGAACTTGTTTACACCGATGAATTCTGTAGCTCTCAACCTTCCAATTCAGAACGCAATGATTGCTACCGTGAACTCGCTATCCAAGATCTTGATGCAGAAATTTGTAAGAAGATGTCTGGTCTGGAAGAACCAAACATTTGCGTTCGGGACGTTGCAGTGTTAACAAGAGATCACGAAGCGTGCAACAACATTGAGCGCGTCCGGAAAGGCAACAGCATTATTGGTCAAGCAACCTTCGACAAGTGTTA
>JANQSZ010000029.1 GCA_028279045.1 Candidatus Nanoarchaeia archaeon
AGGACTAAATGAAGTATGTGAACTTCCAGGATCCGGCAACAACAATCTCTGCGGTCAATCCCAGCTTGAATGCCTCGGCAACCAAGCTGCTGTCCGCGACGAGTTTGGTGATTGTAACAACATCTGTATGTGTGAGCCAGATCCACTTGTCTACGAATGTGTAGAAGGATTGTGCGGTGCTGAATGTGATGAAGACATCGATTGTGATGACAACGATGAAAACACCATCGACATCTGTTCACCAGATAACTGTGGTTGTTTCAACATCGAAACAGGAATCGTTCCTGGCGATGCCAAAGTTGCACAAGCACAACCAGATACAAACTTCGGACTTGGAAGATACATGATGGTGAATCCGAAAGATGGCGGTCGTGATCGAAGCTACGTCCGTTTAGATGTTTCCGGTCTTGTCGGCCAAAACATCAGCGATGCAGACTTGGATATCACGGTGTTCTACACAGGAAGCGAAGCACCGGGAACAGATTTGGAAGTCTGGTACTGTCCAGATCATGACTTTATTGAAGTAACAATTGATTGGCAAAACCAGCCACTCGATGGAGATTGTTCGCTTGCAGATGTCTTCACCATTCCAACAATGGTGCAGGGCGGTATTCCAGAATCGCATCATGTCTTTGACCTGTTTAATGAGACACGGGAAGAACTCGCAAGCGGAGATGGCCTGTTTACAGTAGTTATCTTGCATTCAGAAGAGCAAGATGATGTACAGGACAACAAGAAATTCGTCCAATACTTGACTAAAGAGTACAGCGAACCAGAGTTCAGACCAATGTTCGATGTATCCGTGATCTAGGGTTTTCGTCCCTAGGTCCGGACGAATCCCTCGTCGAGCAATTGCAAAAATATAAAAACATCCGTGCATTCCGCAACTACAGTATACTTGGGGGAGTTAGACATTACTAAGATTCGAACATCATTCACCATTTTTCTTCTAGTCATGTCCCTATTGACCACATTTCCAGTAAGCGGAACAGGCGGTCAGCACGATACAGGTTCGCTAACAGTCTGTAAAGTAATCGCAGATGATGGAGAAGTCAACGATGGTATTGACTATGTAGGTGATTCGTTTGAAATCGACATCACAGGCCCAAACAACTTTGATGAAACAGTAACCTTTGAAACTCCTCTTGATCTTAATACGCAGGTTTTCCAGAATGGCGATGAGGCACAATGTGTTGAATTCGACAACCTTCCTTTAGGAAGCTATGATTATTCTGAAGAGACCATCGATGGTGATGGTTGGGCAGAACCACTCTATAATGATCAGTACAATCAAAATGTTAACACGCTTGATGACTTTTATGCATTTGATGAAGATAACGTCAACAGCAACGGGGGCGTTCAACTCACAAGCAACAAGCCAGATCGTGAGATCATCATTTTGAATCAACGTCAGCTTGATATGGTTGAGCGTGGTATCAACACGTGTACTGGTGAAGGCGAACTCTACCTTTACCAAGGTATCCAAACACAACCGATCGCAACAACATTTGAAGTTGACCGCGATCAAGTACTTATTTTCGCACGAGCTCACGCTTCATTGTCAGCTAAAGTAAATGGTGCAAATGCTCCTTTAACATTAGAAGCTGACGAAGCATCTCCTTTCGCAATCAAGATATGGTCTATCGAAACCAGTCCTGGCGATGTTGTTGAAATCTCAGGTACTGCAGACTGGAATGCACGTTCTGTCCAGGGATATATTGCACAAGATGAAGCAAACCCTGTCTTTGACTTATCCACTCTTGAAGTCGTCTACGATGATGGCGACTCAAATGAAATGTTCCTTACTCCAGGAGAATACTCATATGTAGTTTTCGACAAATACACAAAGCACAATGGCGGTGGACAAGACAACCGCGTGCTTAACGTCGACGTTACAGGTCCTTCTGGTTCAGTTTATGATGACACATTCACACAACCGCTTCCTGTTGGAACACAGGGTGTTGTTGTTGATGAGTTTACTGTAACAGAATCTGGTTCCCACGTTTTCTCTGTAGAAACGCAAGATAGCGTCTACTGGATGAACTTCGAATGCCCAGAAGAAGAACTTCTTTGTGGCGACGGCGAAGTCAACCAAGAATGGGAAACTTGTGATGACGGAAACAACGAAGACGGCGATGGCTGTTCTGCTTTCTGTCAAGAAGAAGTATGTGATGACATTCACATTATTGATTTCGAAGACCTTGATGCTGGTGAAATTGTAAATACACAAATCAGCGGCGTTGAAATTTTCTGTAATAATAACAATGGTCCTGATGAATGTATTGTATTTGATTCTGCAAACCCAACTGGCCAGGATGAAGACTTGGGAACACCAAACGAATTGTATGGTGGCCCTGGTATCGGCGATGCTGGTGCATCCAACCAGGTAGCAATGGATAATATTCTTATCGTTGCCGAGGATGTTGTTGACAACAACAACGATGACCTTGTCGATGATCCTGACGACGAATCTCAAGGAGGACGATTTGTTTTCGACTTCGGAGACAATGTTCAACTTACAGAAGTAGTTATTGTTGACATTGAAGAAACCAGCGGTACTATTTCAACAGACGAATCAGATGTTAATATTCCAGACACAGGAGATAATTCTGTTCAAGTACATCCTTTGGATGACTCGACAGATAGCCTTGTTGTTATTCTTTCCGGCTCTGGTGCAGTCGGCCGTGTAGCATACTGTCCATTGGCTTTCTGTGGTGATGGCGTTGTTGACGATGGTGAGCAGTGTGATGATGGTAACGATAACAACGATGATGAATGTACAAACGAATGTAATTACACTTTTTGTGGAGATGAAATAGTTCAATCACCAAACGGTGAAGGGCAAGGCGGCCCTAACGACGACGGTTACGAAGAATGCGATGATGGCAACTTTGACAATAACGATGACTGCCGAAACGATTGTACTGTTCCGTTCTGTGGCGACTACATCCTAGATGATGGCGAGGATTGTGATGATGGTCCTAATGGCTCTGATCAATGTACGCCTGAATGTACGTTTACCTTCTGCGGTGACGGTGTCGTTCAAGATCCTAACGGCTTAGGCCAGTCGGAAATGTGTGACGACGGCAACGATAACAATAATGATGCATGTCGCAACGACTGTACATATTCAATTTGCGGTGATTACATTGTAGACGAAGGCGAGGATTGTGACGACGGACCTAACGGTTCTGAGCAATGTGATGCTCAATGTTTGCATACGTTCTGTGGAGATGCTTCTGTTCAATCACCAAACGGTGAGGGAACTGGTGGCCCACTTGATGATGGCTATGAGGCCTGCGATGACGGCAACCTAGCTTACGATGATGCTTGTACACCATTGTGTACAAAGACATTCTGCGGTGACGATATTATTCAATCACCTAACGGCAACGGCCAGTTTGAAGAGTGTGAAGATGGTAACGCTGTGGACGGAGATGGTTGTGATCATAAATGTCGTATTGAAGAGTGCGGCAACGGTCGACTAGATGTTGGCGAAGAGTGTGATGATGGCAATCTAGTTGATGGTGATGGTTGCTCAGCATTGTGTACTGTTGAAGAATGTGGAAACGGTATTATTGATGCAGGCGAAGAGTGCGACGATGGTAACGATGACAACTTCGATGAATGTCGTAACGATTGTACTGCGCCTTTCTGTGGAGATGGCATCCAAGATGATGACGAAGAGTGTGATGACGGCAATGATGACAACAACGACGATTGCCGAAATGACTGTTCTGCTCCGTTCTGCGGTGACGGTATCAAAGATGATGGCGAACAATGTGATGATGGCAACAATGTCGATGACGATGGTTGTTCTGCTGAATGTATCACAGAAATCTGCGGTGACGGAATCGTTCACCCAGGTGAAGAATGTGATGACGGTAACGATATTGACGATGATGAATGTACGAATTCCTGTACAACCACGTTCTGTGGTGATGGTGTAATTCAAGATCCTAATGGCGATGGCCAATCTGAAGTGTGCGACGACGGTAACAACGACAGCACAAACGGCTGTAATAACGTCTGTCAGCTAACATTCTGTGGCGATGGCCAAGTTCAATCTCCTAACGGTCTCGGTGTATTCGAGCAGTGTGATGACGGAAACGTAGATGATTTTGATGGTTGTGACCAGCAATGTCAGTATGAGATTTGTGGTGATGGTATTGTTCATCCTAACTTAGGTGAGCAGTGTGATGACGGTAATTTAGATGATAATGATGGTTGTTCATCTTCCTGTCAATACGAAATCTGTGGAGATGGTATCCAACAGCCGGGTGAAGCCTGTGATGACGGCAATGATGACAACAATGACGACTGCCGTAATGATTGTACTGTACCAATTTGTGGAGATTACATCGTAGACGATGGTGAAGATTGTGACGCAGGTCCACAAGGTAATGAATTGTGTGATGCTCAGTGTCAATACACCTTCTGCGGCGATGGAATTCCTCAAGATCCTAACGGTCTAGGAGAATCAGAACAATGTGATGATGGCAACCTAGACAACAATGATGATTGTCGTAACGATTGTACTGTTCCTTACTGTGGCGATGAAATCGTAGACGCTGGTGAGCAGTGTGACGATGGCCCTGGCGGCAGTGCAACCTGTGATGTGAACTGTATGAATACAGTGTGTGGCGATGGCGTTGTTCAATCACCAAACGGTGAAGGTGTATTCGAAGTCTGTGATGACGGTAATACCGACAACAACGATGGATGTTCCTCAGTCTGTCTTCCAGAAGAATGTGGAGATGGCATTAAGCAAGATAATGAGCAGTGTGACGATGGTAATGATAACAACGATGATTCCTGTCGTAACGACTGTACCATCCCAATGTGTGGCGATGGTATCCACGATGTAGGAGAAGAATGCGATGACGGAAACGACATCAACGATGATGAATGTACAAACGAATGTACACTAACCTTCTGCGGAGATGGAGAAATTCAAGATCCTAACAGTAACGGCCAATCTGAAGTATGTGATGATGGCAATAACGATGGTACAAATGGTTGTAACAACGTTTGTCAATTCACCTTCTGCGGTGACGGCCAAGTACAAACACCAAACGGACTCGGCGTTCACGAACAATGTGACGACGGCAACGTAGATGATTTTGATGGTTGCGATCAGCAATGTCAGTATGAAATCTGCGGCGACGGCATCGTACATCCTAACTTGGGTGAGCAGTGTGATGATGGTAACCTAGATGATAATGATGGTTGTTCATCCTCTTGCCAATACGAAATCTGTGGTGACGGCATCCAACAGCCAGGTGAGGCATGTGATGACGGCAATGATGACAACAATGACGACTGCCGTAATGATTGTACTGTACCATTCTGTGGCGATTACATTGTAGACGAAGGCGAAGATTGTGATGTTGGCCCAGAGCCAACTGATCAATGTGACGCACAATGTCAGCACACATTCTGTGGAGATGCTTCTGTTCAATCACCAAATGGTGAAGGACTAGGCGGGCCACAAAACGATGGCTACGAAGCCTGCGACGATGGAAACTTAGACTCTGATGATCAATGTACTCCACTCTGTACTGAAACGTTCTGTGGCGATGATATTATTCAATCACCAAACGGCCAAGGCCAGTTTGAACAATGTGAAGATGGCAACGCTGTTGACGGAGACGGTTGTGATCACAAGTGTCGTATTGAAGAGTGCGGCAACGAGCGCCTCGATGTTGGCGAAGAATGTGATGATGGCAACTTAGTTGATGGTGACGGCTGCTCAGCTGAATGTACAGTTGAGTTCTGTGGCGATGACATTCTACAAGAAGGCCTAGGAGAAGCGTGCGATGATGGCAACAATGAAGATGGCGATGGCTGTAACGCAGAATGTCAAATTGAATTCTGTGGTGACGGCATCCTCCATCCTAACTTAGGTGAAGAATGTGACGACGGAAACAACGACAACGGAGACGGTTGCTCAGCAGAATGTACTGTTGAAGACATTTGTGAAAACTCGCTAGATGTCATGTTCGTAATCGACCGATCGGGTAGCATGTCCGCACCAGAAAGTAAGTTCCAAGATGCAAAAGACGCAGCAATTGCATTCGTTAATTCGCAAAACTTTGCGCAAGACACCTCTGGTGTTGCTTCCTTTGCACAGAACGCATCCCTTGATCAACCACTTACTGACAATCAAGCAGCTGTTGTAGCTGCAATTAACAGTTTGAACGCAAACGGTCCAACAGCATTAGGAGATGGTATCCTAACCGGCCGTACCGAACTAAACAACGGTGCAAACAAACCAATCATGATTATTTTGAGCGACGGTGCTCCTAACGTGCACCCTGGTGGATTCTGTTTCGTAGATCCTATGAATCCAACGACGTGTACTGAATACGCACTCGACCAAGCAGATCTTGCTAAGGCTGACGACATCACAGTCTTCACTATCGGCCTCGGTGTGAACAATTTCACCGAAGATCTCCTGAAGGACGTCGCAAGTACGAACGATCATTACTTCTTCGCTCCTTCCTCAGAAGAACTCGCAGCAGTCTATGAAGAAATTTCAAACGCTGCATGTCTTTGCGGTAACGGCGAATTAGATGAAGGCGAACAGTGTGACGGTGATGCAGGCGTTGGTCCGAACCAGCAATGTTCAGCATCCTGTACACTTGAAGAATTAACATATTGCGGAGACGGAATTAAGCAGTCTCCTAACGATGCAGGAACCGGCGGTCCACAAAATGATGGTCACGAAGAATGTGACGGTCAAGATGGCGTTGGCGAAAATCAAGAATGTTCAGAACAATGTACACTCGTTGGCCTCCCATTCTGTGGAGACAACGAAGTAAACCAAGAAAGCGAACAGTGTGATGATGGCTTACAAGGAAGCAGTGAGTGTACTGCTGAATGTCAGCTTACATACTGTGGTGATGAGGTTGTTCAAGCTCCAAACGGCTACGGCCAAAACGAACAGTGTGATGACGGTAACAACGACGGCACAAACGGTTGTAACAACGTTTGTCAGCTAACATTCTGTGGCGACGGAACAATCCAGCAACCAAATGGCCAAGGAGTTGTCGAACAGTGTGATGACGGTAACGTCATCGATGGCGATGGCTGTGACCAACGTTGTCAAATTGAAGAACCTCCTGTCTGCCACGCAGACATCAGTGCAATGCTCCTAATTGATAGATCAGGAAGTATGGGAAGCCCTATACAGAAACTTATTGATGCGAAGAACGGTGCAAAAGCATTCGTTAACGCAGTTGACTATACAGAAGGCCTTGTTGGTGTCGCCTCTTTCAACAATACAGCAACCCTAGACCAAGGATTGTCTGATGACAAAGTCGCAATTATGAATGCAATCAACAGCTTGCAAGCTGCGGGCCAGACAAATCTGGGAGACGGTGTCCTAGTGTCTAGCACAGAACTGAACGGAGAAACAAATCCAGTACTCATTATCTTGAGTGACGGCGCTCCGAATACTTGGCCGAACGGATTCTGCTTTGTAGACCCGCAATCACCAAACGACTGTACCAACTATGCACTAACCCAGGCTACTGATGCCAAGAATAACGGTGTACGTATCTATGCGATCGGACTAGGTGTAAATGCATTCACAGAAGGACTCCTTACAGACATGGCTACTGACGCAAATCACTACTACAGTACTGGTGATGCAGCAGACCTCGAACAGATCTACATGGAGATCGCTGAGGACGCCTGTCCAGAAGAGCCTCAGTAGACACCTTTTTAAATATCAAATTCTACCCACTCTCTTATGAACAAGATCGTAGTCTTGGTTGCACGGCTCTTGCTGGGCATCATGTTGATCGGCTTCGGCCTGAACGTATTCCTCCAGTTTATGACTGGTGGCTCGTTTGGTGAAGCAGGAGACGCATTTCTAGGTGCGTTACTGGCAACTGGCTACGTTATGCCTGTCATGGGTCTTGTTATGCTCCTCGTTGGTGCGATGTTGGTGTCGAATTACTTTGTGCCGCTCTCGTTGGTTATACTTGCGCCATTAGTACTGAACTGGACGTTGTTCCACATCTTTTTACATCTTGAAAGCATTCCGTTCTTACTTCCAATCGCACTACTCTATCTCTTTTTGGTCTACATCAATTGGCCTGCATACAAAACACTACTTACACCTAAGCAGGCATAATTTATAAACAGGAAATACTTTCTTTATTACATGCAAACAAACTACAAAGTGGAAGCAATCATGTCAGAGAACGTGATTGTTATTGAGCCAGAAGTATCTGTTACAGTATGCGCTCAGAAAATGAATGACAAAAAGATAGGCAGCGCTATTGTGTCCGGTACAGAGGGTGTTGTCGGCATCTTAACAGAACAAGACATAACCAGAAAGATAGTCGCAGCAATTCAGAATCCTAACGATCTTCAAGTAGAAGACATCATGTCTGCTCCATTGATCAGCATTGAACCAGATAAGGATGTGTATGATGCAATGGTTGTCATGGGTAAGCATAACATCCGTCATCTTCCTGTTATTCGGGGAGACGTTGTCGTGGGGATTGTATCGCTTCTTGATATCATCAAGATTGAACCAGCTCTTCTCGAGCTTGAAGAGTTCAAAGAATCCATGGCAGAATGAGCGCTACCGCAATTCAAAAAGAACTCCGCAAGCATGCCCGTAAAGAAAAAGTAGCTATTTACCAGAATTTCTTCAAAACAGGCCCTGGCCAGTATGGCGAAGGAGATGTATTTATTGCCGTTGCAGTACCAGATCAGCGTAGGGTAGCTAAAAAGTACAAGGACATTTCTCTAAAGCAGATAGAGATTCTCCTGAACAGCAAAGTTCACGAGGATCGATTAACAGCAGTGTTCATTCTCGTAGATAAGTACACCAAAGCTGACAACAAGAAAGAGATCGCTGATTTCTATGTCAAGAATCGCCGACAGATTAACAACTGGGATTTGGTTGATTCATCTGCCCACAAAATTCTTGGAGAATACTTGAAAGACAAAGACAGAAAACTCCTCTACAAGTTTGCACGGTCAAAGAATTTATGGGAACGACGCATTGCAATCATTGCTACGTTTGCTTACATCAAAGACAACGACTTCAAAGACGCACTTAAATTAGCAGAGATTCTTGTGCATGACGACCACGACTTAATCCACAAAGCAGTTGGGTGGGTGCTCCGCGAAATAGGTAACAAAAACCTTGCAGCAGAAGAAAAATTCCTCAAGAAACACTATAAAACAATGCCCCGCACAATGTTGCGATATGCTATCGAAAAGTTCCCAGAGAAAAAACGAAAGTACTACATGAAATGACCTCAGTAAAAGCACTAACATTAATTGTGGGCGGTCTTATCACCGCAGTACTCTTGTATGTCGGCGTTGCATTCCTCGCAGCAGGCATCAGCCCGTTCCGAACAGGGTCTGTCTTCTTACTAGCAGGATTTGTCTTGCTTATTGTCGGCATTCTAGAATTTAGGAAAGCTACCTAACATTTAAGAAGGGAATATTAATTTCTCACTGTATGAAACTCGTCATACTGCCAGCACTCTTTATTCTGCTAGCAATTACAGTAGTAGCAGAACCAACTCCGTACGAGTTTGCAGTTATGAGCCAGCAAGCATACCAGGATGACGGCGGCACCCCTCCAATTGGTTGGGAAGTGCTCATGATATCAGGTCATTACGGTAACGGCTACTACGGTGTTGCCTATTGGAATGATCAGGAAAATACGGTAATCATCGCGCACCGCGGTACTGACGACTTGCTCTCCTACTATTTTATCCCTTCAGATCTCCTTGCAGATATCACACTCTCGCTAGGTAACATCCCTTCTCAATTTGACTCCTCGCAAATCTTCACTCAACAAGTTGTAGCCAGAATAAACAATTCAGAAACCCCAATACTCCACACAGGCCATTCCCTCGGTGCTGCACTTGCTGAATTACAAGCTGCTCAATCAGATTCCCGTGCAGTTACATTCGACAGTCCAGGTTCAAAAAAACTCATTGAGTCTCTCGACTTGTCTCCAAGTGCAAATGTAACAGAGTATCTTGCCCCTCCGCACTTGCTCAACACCGTAAACGCACACATCGGCGACATCACCATGATTTTCCCGCCACAAAATTTCGACATTTATCGCCGCCCAACCTTTTTCGAATTCATCCGCGATGAGTTTTCAGTAAACTACTGGCTCTACACCCGCGATATTCATACACAAACAAAATTACTGGACGCGTTCGATTCATTAACAGGGCAACCTGTTGATGCCCAACCAGTACTCGAGTGGCCAACATCTCAAGATGACGCGTATTTGCACTTCCTCTCCTACGAACAAAACAATCAGTTCTGGCAATCCTATTCAGAAGTCATCTGGAATAAGTACTACAACGAATCAATCACGCTTGAAGAATACAATCAAGACCTCCAGACAAGACTGCAAGAGTACTCTGCCACTCATCAAGAAGCAGTCAGCCAGCTGCGTGTAGAAGAAGGCGATACGCTTTCACCAATCCTACTAACCCGCCTTGCACTAGGCAAGTTCGAAAACTGGCCTGTGTTCCTCGTAACTGTCCTCCTCATTCTCCTATTCAGACCAAGGTGTAAGCTTTATAAACGAGAATAGCTTCGCTTGAGGTATGAACGCCACACGAAATCCAATCAAAAGGCCATCTAGGGATGATATGGATGATGTTGTCTATGCTGTCCAACGATTGACCAGAAGATTTAGAACGCATGATCTGAAAGATCCAATTTATTTCGGAGCGCTTGAACAATTAGCTAATCGCTTCACTGACAAAGGAATGACAAGTAAAACTGCTGGCTCACTTGTTCTAGTGTATGGTGAAATTGTAGAAGAATATGGTCTTACTCACGAAGACCGCGAAGCATTCAGTGTTGTTGTATTCGGCTACATGGGCCGAAACCCTGACGCAGTACGCGCTCAATACGATAGCTATTTATAATTCTCAATTACAAGTTCTCTATGCAAGAGATTCTCGTTACGGACGCGAAAGATTTCCGCGCGTGGCTAAAAGCAAACCACAAAAAAGAAGATCGCGTCTTTGTTGTCAAGTACAAAAAACACACTGGCCACAAAGTTGTTCCTCACTTAGCTTGTATGAAAGAAGCAATTTGTTTCGGTTGGATCGACACAACAGTCAAGACGGTCGACGACGACAAATATGGTCATACTTTTGTAAAACGCAAACCAAACGCTGGCTGGAGTGAAAACACATTAAAGTACGCCAAAGAAATGATTGCCAAAAGAAAGATGACCAAAGCCGGTTTGGAGGCATACAAACGTGCACTTCTGAAGTCAACTCCTAAACCGTTTCCAAAAGTTCTTCCTGTTCCCAAGGAACTCCAAGCTGCACTAAACAAAAACAAGAAAGCAAAAGAGAACTTTGCAAACCTCGCTCCTTCTTACAAAAGAATCTACATCATCTGGCTCCTCACCGCTAAACTCCCAGAAACAAAACAGAAGCGCATCAAAGAAATCGTGCAGCGTTCTAAGCAGAATAAGAAGTGGGGCGAGTAACTCGTTCTGCAGCAATGCGGTCAACAAATGCAAATCCTTCTTCAAGTGCTGTAACATCTCTGTTGGTAGAATATTTTACGCCGTAGTTCGCCATAAAGTGTTCATCTAACAGTTGCTCTGCTAACCCACTCAAGTCATCTACTTCGACGAGCGATGTTCCCGCGCGCTCCCGTAGGTTTCCAATTAAGAGGTCGTGTATTTTTTTGAAACTAGATTTTCTAGCAGTTCTGTGATTGTTCAAATCTAGGGCAAGAGCGAGACGTGGTTCAGGACTGTACGCTATTTGCGCCAAATTAGCTCCATACTCTATACCAACAATATTTTCCTCAGTTATCTTCGACGTATACTGATCTAAATCATAACTTATTGCGTTTTCATCTGCATGTTCCAATTCATGAGCAACAGTGCTTTTGTAGAAATTTCTGTCATGTCTGAACAGATCACTTGGTTTCTCTACATCATATTCGCCGAGAATCTTCCGCGCCTCAGGATCCTCAGTCAGCAGCAATCCGATCATTGCAATATCAATAGTGAGGGGAAACAGCGTAATGTAGCTATGTACTTCTCCGCTGTAGATTAGACCTGTTGTATGGCCTAGCCGTTCATGTGAAAATCCTTCAGACCAATAGATTTCGTGACCGCCTATTTGTTGAGCTGCGCTAACTTCATTTTCTATCTTCCATTCATTCAAAAGGCGTTCGACTTGCCACTCCCTTAATTCGTCAGAGGTGAATCGATATGCAAAGAAACCTGTAGATGCCAAGAGTGCGGTCACACTAACCGCACCTAGTCCACCGAGAAACCATCGTCTACTACGAACAGGCACCTTTTCTTCCAGGTCCTCATTGAACTCTTGCATATCCCAAAGAGTCCGAATTCTGTATATAAACTTACGCACACCTTAAAAACACAAACCAATTCACTTTCTTCATGAGTATTCGTCAAAGTGTCGATGATTTTGTCCAAGTCTGGGAACTGAAGAGAACAGAGTCTGTCGCAGACGTATTGGATGGAATGGAAATGGATACCCAAGCTCGCGAAGCACTAAAAGAAATAGTCGGCGATGAAGTTGTTATCTCAGCGTCTGCCGAGCAAATCGAGCGCTACAGGAATAGCGAGTTCACTAAAGGTATGCTGGGAATTCTTGGAAATCTTATTGCGCCACTCAATCTTACTGATGCGTGCAAAGAATACCTTACCGACGCCCGGTTGCAAACATGGTTGTACGGTGCTCCAGCAACCCAACAAATATCTTACCATGTACTTGCTTTAGAACCTCACAAACTTCGTTTTGGTTTCTTCGATGCAGATCAAGCCCGTTCAGTTGAACAGAACTTATACAACCTCCACGCAGGAGTCTTACTTGCCGAATCCGACGGCGGCGAAGCAGTCAAATTCCAGATGCGTTGGGCAGAACAATTCGAGCAATTGCATGGCTATAGCCCGAGTAATTAAAGAATATTATCTTCTGAGATCCGCCAACGTCTTGGTTTTGATCTCGTCAAAAAGTGTTTCACCTTTCATACCGTTCCCGTTGTAAAAGGCAACAGTGTTATTGCCATGCTTTGCCACTGGCGAGACATATGGAAAGCTGCCTTCCTGCAATGCATCTGCCAAATTCTGTGCTTCATCCAAAGATACTGTGCCTGTGATTTCCATCCGCGCCGCACCATTATCAGTTGCGTGGACAACATCTAGCTCTAAACCAGCTTCCTGAATGTACTCTTCTGCGTGCTCCGTAGCCTCAAATACAGCATGCGCCCGATCTTCTTTGCGGTCTGCCACTCCTGCTCCGTAGACAGCGAGAATTCTGACTTGCACCTCATCTGCGTTACGCTTTCGCTCAAGGTGGATGGGATATTGATTCGGCCGGAAGTCCAATTGGTCTTCGAACCCTTTTATATGCTCAAGAAGTTCAGTTAACATAGCGCAAAGAAATGAAGAACTGCTTAAGTAGGTTGTGGTAGAAGTGCGCCGGCGCTGGGAATTTCAACTCTTGGCTCGTAACCACAAAGTATTTGAACCCAGAAGCCCTAACGGGCACTAAGGTTTCAGCTTAGCGGCCTCGCCAATGGCCACGCGCCGGCACAAATTATTTTATGTCGGCTTTCTTTTTATTCTCTACGCGCACTAGAATCGTGTCCAGTGAAAACCTCGACGACGAATATCTTCCGATTGTCCAGTGAGAACATCCGGAATCAATAAGAAGGACACTTCATTTCTCTTCTGTATGTCAAATGCATCACTTGATGAGGCTCTTGAGGCAGTGCAGAACGGGCAGCGCGTTGATATCGGTGATATTGCGTTCGGACCACCACAAGATATAGGTGTTAGTCTGTTTTATCTTTCCATGCCTCATCGTAACCTTGATTCGTATGCGTGGCATATTCCTGGTGCAGGGTTTGCAAATCGCAGGACGTTTGGTTACAAAGCACTCGTGCACTTGCTTGGTCACGTAAACGAAAGGGTGCCACTCACCGAACTTAATGAAACTGTAGGGTCTCGCTCCACATCCTCTTTGCCGACGTACATGGCAGAACTGAAACACAGTCTTGGATATTCAAAAGTGTTTGATTTAGAAGAATTTTCAGAGCCACGTGCATTTATGCTACGGGCAGTAGATAAAGTTGATTTCTGAAACCGTCGGAAGAATTCCTAAGTCCTCATAACTGCTGTTATGCGAAGGTCTATGGAACCAAATTATAATTAGTTTATTCATTATAGTTATGTACTACCATGAATAAGCAAGATCTTCAATGAAGTCCATCGTTCCATCGTACAATCCCATCCAAGAGGAAGCCACACTTAAAGGATGCGGCTTCGATGCTGGAAAATTCGAGCCTTTTAAGGGATATGAATCCATGCCCAGGAAAAGATAGTTCCACGTTGACTTTATAGCAAACTCTGGCACAGATAACCAAGCAAGTCCGTATCCCCAAAGGGGTGACAGGCCTGCTCTTTCTCGAACATGTAAGTACCTGTTTAATGCTGCTAGCCCTTGGCTTTGGCTTAGCTCAAAAAGATTATTCCGGTTACTAATTACATCTGAATTTGCTTTGGATACTTTGCTTGTGATATCATCTCCCGGATATTTATTTGCAAAGTCATTAGCCAATTTCCTTATGGTTTTCAAATCCAATGTGGAGAATTCTTTCAACGGATCATACATTTGAAACCAACGTACAAAGGGATTCGGATCTGTATTTGTTACTGGGTTGATAGGCTCAAAAACTGGCTCTTCGATGTCAGCATCCTTACCAGGTTCATTATCATCTAGCCGACTCACTAAGGGTCTTTCGGGATTATAGACATCAGGATCGTCCCAAATATGGTCACTTTGCTGACTAGTTACATCCGTGCCCGCTTTCGCCGCTGTAGTACCAGCCTCTTGTATTTTCGCAGTTTCGGCACCTACCTTTCCGCCAGTTTCTCCTCCAGAAGAGCTACCTGAGCTTGGATCTGTGCTGTTAGGCTGTGAGTTGCCTCCAGAGGTACCATTGCCAGAGCTACCCGATCCAGATCCGCCACCATTTCCTGAGCCGCCTCCACCTCCATCACCTCCTCCGTCTTTCAAACCAAAAAAATCCATTCTATTCACGGGATCATTACTGGCATACTCATAGATATTTAATCCATCTGCAAAGTTAATCGGATCTCGTTGAAGGAATCGTCCCAATTTTGGTGAATAAGAACGAGCACCAAAATTAACAAGACCCGTTACGGAATCAGTAAACTGTGAGGCAAAGGTAAACGGGTTAGTGCTCTGTCCGCCAAGTAATTCTCCAAAAGGAGAATGATGCAAAGATTCTGCAACGCCATTTTCATCGATTAGTGCATGCACATTTTGTGATAGATCATGCATGTAGTACCGCTCCTGTCCGTCTGCTGAAACCACTAAAGGTTTTTGGAAGAACGGTCCAAAAACAAATTGTTGTGCTTCACCCTGTTCATCAACTATGTCTATTACATTTCGATTGTCGTACACCAACGTATCAAGCTCTTGGCCATGCGAAACAGCAATTCGTCTTCCAAGTGCATCGTAACTGTATTCAGCGATTGTGCTCCCACTCATATTATCTACACGGACAAGTCGATTAGCATAGTCATAGAAATATTGATGAGTTCCATCATCAACAAGATTTCCTACCGCGTCATAAACATGGATGACATTCTGAACTGCGCTATATTGATTCAGGTCATTAGTATCATACACAATATCATTCTCTCCAGTTACAGTTGTTCTTGTTCTATTTCCTAACAAATCATACTCAAAAGTACGAACAGCTCCTTGAAGATTGGGAACTGCTGCTATTAGTGCTTCAACATCTGCTTGCAGAGGAGACGATTGAATTTCAGAAACAGGAACTGATGACGGTATTAGCCCATTTACTGCAATCGGGACAGCATTTGCATCCTCTTTTGATTCAATCAATCGCCCGTGCGCATCATACAGTCGGGTTTGTGAAATAGATCCATCTGAATCTATTTGTTGAGATAACTTCTCTCGATTTGCAGCATCCTTCAGAGATACGAGCGAAATATGCTCTGCATTCACATGAGTGAATTCGCTCTGAATTGTACGTTGATCGCCATCATAGGTAAAAGAAAACGTTCCAAAAGGCGTAACCATGATCCCGACTCTTGATCCATTATATGCAATCTGGGCAACAATATCATTCGGGTTTAATGCGCCTGGATAAGAGGTTCCATTAACTTCATTTGTAATTCGTTCAAGTCTGCCCATCTTGTCATGCTCAAACGCAACTCTTCTCTGATCGGGGAACGTCAAGCTTGTTCTTCTGCCAAGCGCGTCAAACTCAGATGAAACTTCATGTCCATTTTGTGATTGCAAAACAAGATTTCCCACAGAATCGTACAACAGTTGAACAGCACTTTCACTGTTACTTGCCTCTATCAATCTACCAAGACCATCATAATAATAAGTTTCTTGATGTGAACCAACCACAGGATTTCCCGCTACGTTATTATCATCAACCTGCAATTCAGCAAGCAAGTTCATTTCATCAAAAACACGAATGATGCGCAAACCATTTGGTAAATTTTCAATGACAGGATTTCCGTTACCATCGTATTGCAAGGTAGGTCCTAATCCATCAGGGTGAGTGATAGAAATTGTTCTTCCCAGTTCATCATATTCAAAACTGAGTTCTCTGTCCAAAGCGTCCAAAATCGTAGCAATTCTATCTGTTCCAGTGTATTTGAATTCTGTTTGAAGAGGTGTACCTTGAACATCCTGAACTGTTCGAATTAACCTACCTGCAGGATCATGAATGAAGGTTGTGCGTATCCCAAGAGGATCACGCTCTGCTTTCAATAAACCTCTACTGTCATATGTACGGATAACTGTATTTCCTAAATTTGTTGTAACAGATTCTACGAGGTCAAGCTCGTTGTACGAATATTCTGTAACATAGTAAGATGGATTATTTCCAAGTCCCAAATGCGTATCTATTTGCTTGATAAGATTGCTATTTTCGTCATATTCGCGTTCGACTGAATTCCCTTCCGAATCAACCAATTTAATAGGTCTTCCATGAACATCAAAGATTGTATCAAATATTGCATCTATACCGCTAGCATCGGCTACAGTTCTTATGCGATTGTTATGCTCATCGTAGTAAAACGCATGTCGAACAATTTGAGATGTTTGCAAATCTCCATCCTGAAACAAGAAATCATCCCTTGCAACTAATCTACTTAGTTCGTCGAAGGTATTTTCTTGATGAAATAGTACAGTTCCACTGGAGTCAGTCACCGTAGCACTCGTAACATTTCCAAGTTTATCATATGTTAACGCTCTGTTGGTGCCATTTGGAGCGGATTGATTCGTAACTCGAGAGAATTCATCGTATTCAAGTTCCCATTTGTTCCCATTTGCGTCAATCAATGCAATAGGTTGCCCTCGCCCATCATATTCGATGTTCCAGTGGGCTTGATTTGGCGATCCATATCCTTCAACAATGCCAGATACAAGATCTTTATCATTGTACAAAAGATGTTTTACATTTGAATCTTCATCAGTGATAAAGTCGACCATATCTGACGGTGTGAAGGTTCTTTTAGATTTAGTTCCTGGAAAATCTCCGAGAGCTTCTCGGATTACTTCAGTAAGGTTGTCATTATGGTCGTAGTCAAAACGCATCACAAAAGGTGCACTTGATATAAATCTACTCCCAGGGTCTTTTACATGCTCGCTAACACCAACTAATCGTCCATTATCATTGTATTCGTACTCTGTTGTCGCACCATGAAAGGGAGATGAAACGCTGGTTACTTGATCAAGCAAATCATACGCAAAAACAAAATCAAGTTTTCGACCATTTCTTAGCTTTACAACATTACCGCGTTCGTCAACGTTAAAATGGATATCAATAGAATCAGAAGATCCAGCTCCGGCTCTGATTTGTCGTAAGTAGCCTTGTTTCTGAGGATCTTGGGCCGCTGTAAAATAGTAAAATCTGCTCTCGCTAGTTTCTGCCTGATTTACAACAACAGTTCCATTTACGATTGCTGTACTTCTCGGTCTTTTTTCAGCAGTAATTTGTCCGTGATCGTTGTATTCGTACTCTATGGAATTATTTTGAACACTGCCGTCAGGTAATGTAGTCTGAGGTAAAACTATTCTTCTCAGGAATTTTCCTTGTGGGTCTTCCACAATTGCCCCACTAGCGTCATTTGAGTAAACAAATTTCGTTTGCCAACTCGGGTCACGTGGATCTGTTCGAGAAACAACATCAGAATATAGAGGGTGATGCTCAAACTCAACAACTATATCTTCTGGATCAATAATCGGAGGATTAAGTCCAAGCACAGTAGCACTATTCTCACTCTGTCGAATTTCCATAATGACTTCTGTGAATTTACGTCGTTGTTCTGGTGTCGGATTTTGAGGTACCAGATGCCAATCTCTATAGTGAACTGTTTTCTTGATGTTTCCAAGTTCGTCTTTGTGAGAAACTAGTTGCCCATCTTCATTGTATTCTGATGATGTTTCGGTAGTTTGAAGACTTCCGCCTGCAGTCAGCATAGATTCAATCTTGTGAACTTCCTTACCATCTGCATTAAATTGGTAACGAACTATGTGGCCGTTTCGATGTTTTACGATTGTCTCAGTTATTGGTTCGTTCAATCCCAATCCGCTATTTAATGGATTGAGCGTCACATAATTATAAATTAGTTCTCCAGCAGCAATCCGCTGACGCACCACATGATTAAAATCTTCTTGTCCAGGAGTTGTTCCATATTCGTTTTCAAGTATGTGGTTACCTTCGCCGTCAACAATTCTTTCTAAATTGTGAGTAAACCGACCAGAGAATGCAGTAACGTATTCGTAAGATCGTACCGCTGGATCTTCATGTGCCGCAGGTTTAGGTTTTACAACCTGTGTCAAATTATTATGCTGATCATACTCATATTCAACTGTTCGTTCTCCCTGCGTGACACTCTTAATTCTTTTTTTGTCGTCATGAGTGAAATTTATTGATCTCCCAAGTGAATCTACGACGCTTTGCAATAATTCTGTGCCCAGATCATAAATGAATGTCAGAGTATTTCCATAACGATCTTCAATACTTGTCACTCTATACATGGTACCTGCATTTAAAGCATCATACGTATACGTATCTCCATTTGATGCTTCCATTACAAATGAATTCCCAATTTGTTGAAGGGTTGATGTAGAACCATCTGGAGCAAAATAGATTTGCGAATTAAAATCAAATGTGTATGTATCTTCTCTCAAGCTTCCATTCGAACGAGCAATTTGATTTCCGCCGTTCTCAACACGAAGCCATAAGTTGTACGAATGATCCCAGTTACCGCCAAGCGGACCGCTATAAACAACTTGGCTTCGATAGGTTCTCTCAAAAGTAAAATTAATTCCCCTTCCTTTGAGAAACAAATCCGTTTCCGAATGAGTATACTGCCCGCTTGATACTTCAACATTTCCAACATTCTTTTTTGGACTAAGACCTTTATTGAAATCAACAATCCCATCTAAACTTTCTGCTCCCGTAAGATACTGAGACAGATTCGAATACCCTTGCTGTGCTGTTTGATCTTTTTGCAGTTGCTCAATTCTTGATTGAACAGCTTCTGGGCCAATCAGAGCTGTTAAATCTGATATGATGTCAGGTTCGGGTACATCTGAGATAACGTCTAACAATTTGTCACGAAGTTGAAACTGTAAATGCGAGCTAGCGTTTCCAGAAGTATATTCCGATCGTAGATGTTGATATTGTACTCGTGCATCCAAAGCAAGGTTTGCTGGCATAGGAATGAGAAATAAAGCTAAGAAGATCGTCTATTGAGTCTACTGACTGAGGTGGCCGTTTTTGCAATTACTTTCTCTAGTTTGCTAGCGGCCAACTGGATTTTCGGATCTTCCTCTTCGGAATCAATGATGTCTGAGTAATTGGTAACACCTCTTCTGGCCAATTGGTCTATGAGACGTTTTGGGAGTGCTCCTGCTAGTGCTGACAAAGGTAAATTGACTTCAGAAGCAGCTTGTGAAAGCAATTCTTGAAATAAAGGGGTTTCTGAAATCAGTTGCGGTTCAAATCCAGCAGCCCTTCCTTCTTGAACAGCACGCATCATGAGTTGATTTCTTCGGCCGAGTTGTTGAGACGCTTCCGCTTTGTAGAGTGGATTGGACAGGGCATTTATGTCAATACTTACTGGAGGTATGTACGTTCCGCTCATCGACGTGACATATGGACTAAATTGCCATTCTTCTGCTGGCAGTGGTTGTGATATCAGGCCGCCATCACCGAGTTGGAAGCAAGAATGAATGGTTCTGCGCAAACTAAATGTGCGACCAACAGCACTTGCTTGCACATTTGCTCCAAGCATCATATCGTGCCCTGTGTCAATAGATGCTTCAATACACAGCTCATCTACTGATTTGGGTGCGTTAACAACAAGAAAGAATTCTTGAATTCCTTCCAACTGCCTTCCTACAAGTATCTTTCCTGATTCATCAGGTTGTGATACATAAATGAAGACATTCTCGGAATCAACAGTCCTCGGTCGTGGCGTTAATACCCAAGACGCATTGTTGACACCAATATTGTATGCAATAAGCGGTTGGTAAATATGGCTTAGTTGTGTTGTGTGGCTTTGCGTCTCTCGGCTATTTGTTGCAAAATCTGCTCCAAATCCAGTTCTATCTTCAATACCCGATATAAATTTGTCGTTAATTGCCATATCAACTTTGTCCACACTAGGATCGTCCTCGTCTTTCTGGACTCTCGATATATCATAAGTCGACTGCAAACCGTTATTGGCCAACCTTATTTCTTCAGCCCCCAAGCTCGTGGTAATTGCTTTATCTAATCGGATTGTAGAATCAGATCCTCCCAGTATCTCACCACTCAAAGATCCAGCTTCATACAATTCTCTTTTTTTCGGTTCAATATCATGTATATAGGGGTAATCGTCAAGCTCTGTTCCTGGTCTCTTTGGGAAAACTGCTACATCAACAATTGCTCCTTGTGCCGGAAGGTAAGCATGCATCTGTGTAACAGCCTGCTCAAGCAACGACGACTGGAATGTTGTAGTTCCGGAACCCATTTTACCAATGTCGAGCCGTTTCCCTGATTTATCTGCGAAAGCGCCATTAACCCAATTTGCACCTGTAATACTTGCAGAAAGCTTAACATAAAATATTCTCCGCTCGGGATAGTCTTCCTGAGATTCTGCTTCTGGAACAGCATAGCCAAACGCAGAAATTGAACTCATCCAACGATGAGGTGAAGCGTTGCTAAACGATGTGGCACTGCCGGCAGCACTTGTAACAATCAGATCTGGAGAATACGCCAATCTCTGCCAAGGAATGTGCTTCGGTAAATCAAGATTTTGTGGCATTCTCAAAAAGAGCCATACCACGCAACTATAAATAACTATTTTATATGCATTATATAATTCGAACTGAAGGTTCTCGTCCTGGATTGGTAGTGATTCTCGTCAATTTGGGTTTGAAACCTTGGAGGGTCAAATGTCGCTCGACGGATACAGAAGTGTTATAAATTCAACAATCTTTGCTGGTCAAATGAAGGACAAAATTCGACAGAAATTAGAGATTCTTCTTGAGGAGGGAAAAAGTTTCAACTTCTCCAATTTTGCTATGATAAGTTTGATGGGGTATCCAGAATCATATAGTTCCGAGTACATCAGCTGGCGAACCCGAGTCTCAACCATCATAGAGAAGGCCTTTGGCCAGAGCAGTGCGGTTTATCAAAATTATCAAAAAGGGGGAGAAGTAAGAGTTCTGGGATACCCCTCTAGCAATTTCAATAAAGCTCATGCGTACTTTCTAGGAGCAATTAGGTCAGGAATAGATTTGATGGACTTGGGTATTGGCAATGATGAAGAAAAAACTGCACCTAGTACAGCTTCATTGGGCAAGGAAGTCTTCATTGTTCATGGTCACGATGAAAAATTAAAACAACAAGTCGAAATATTCTTGAAGGAACGTGGCCTAACTCCGATAGTCTTACATAGGCAACCAGATGAAGGTAGAACTGTGATTGAAAAGTTTGAAAAGCACAGTAAAGTTGGCTACGCGATCATTTTGCTTACTCCAGATGACATCGGTTATTCCTCTGCAGAAGGAATTAAAGAAGAGAATGAAAGAAAAATCAATTTTAGAGCGAGACAAAATGTTATCTTTGAGTTTGGGTACTTTGTAGGCAAACTTGGAAGGGGCCGGGTGTGTTGTATTTTTAAAGAAGGGGTTGATCTACCAACAGATGTGTCTGGAATGATTTACAAAAGTGTTAAGGATAATGTTGAAGAGGTTGGCTTATCAATAATGAAAGATCTGAAGGCAGTGGGTTATTCAATTGCGATATGACTCATTGCATGGCTATTGTTCCGATAGAATTTCAAAGTTAACCCGAT
Source organism: Candidatus Nanoarchaeia archaeon (assembly GCA_028279045.1). Lineage (GTDB taxonomy): Archaea > Nanobdellota > Nanobdellia > Woesearchaeales > UBA10216 > JANQSZ01. The sequence continues at coordinate 22,427 of JANQSZ010000029.1, forward strand.
TTGATTGTGCTTACTGGGTCCAAACTAAATCGTATTACGTGGAGATTACTAATACAAATAGCAAAGCACTATCAAAGTAAGTTTATGAATTGAGGCACACTTATGTTTCGTACGGTAAAAGCTAGGGTCAAAAAAATAACAGTATCGTCGCTGAGGTTTTGTGTACTAGTCTGGAATTGGTACTCTCTTCCTAATCTTTTTGATGTTAAAGTGAGACGAAAGGTTACTGAACTTGTGGTTTTTGTTGCACTAATAATTCTCTTGTTTCATTTTCTAGGACAACTATTGCCGATAACTGGCAGTGTTCTTCCGGAAGCTATTGGGGCTGATTCATGGGATTTGTTCACGGAATCGCTGGGGTGGATTGTGGGTGCTTTTCTATTGGTGTACGCCATAATTGTTCTGCTACGAAATGAAGTTCATGACACTGTGAATATATACCTGGTTCTGCTCGTCCTGTTGTTTTTGCTAGACCCATCTGTGAGAGGAGCCGTTTGGTTTTGGGGTTCTGTGGTTCTTACTGCGCCAAGGGTGATCAATTCATGGAAGGCGCCCATTAAACCAATGGTACTGTTCGTAGTAGTTTTGTCATTACTTGTTTTGACGATAGGACTCACTTTCATTTCGAATAACTATGAATTAAACCCTTCCCTGATGACTGAACTAGATTGGTGTGATAACTTTTCTCCTTCGGCTACCTATTGGCTAAACTGTGGGACGCCCTCCAACAGAGTTGTGGCCGAAAGAGTACTATATTGCAATCTGCTACCTTGGGGCATTACAAACGTGTCTGCTGAAACTAGCATACTGACTAGTGAAGGCTTTGTTTTAGGTAATTTGAATGAAAGTTCCTCTAACGTTGAAATATTCATTGGTGACCACAACCCAGATTTTTCGTTCTTCTCCTTCGAAAGCACTGAGGTAATTTCATTTAAGATAACTGGGATCCAGGGTAACGAGCCTGTTTGCCTAGAAAAAAACCTAGCCTATGAATTTATGAGTGAAGAGGATTTGCAAGATAGTAAACAGAACTTTGTAACCTATCTATTCGCGTTGATGTTTATAACATTGTTCACCATACCAAAGTTTGTGATTGAAGTAGCAAGGAAAGAGAAATCTTAGTAACCTTCGCCTAACCAATATTAAGCGTTCTTAGGAAATCTTCCGAATTCTTCCCAACAATTCTTTTGAATCCCAAAGATAACTATTTATACATGAAAGATTCATCAAACGTCATGAAGGAAGGCATATGGTATGTTAATTTTCAACCAACTGATGTAGCGTTCGATCCGTCGGTTTTTGATGAAGTCTTGAAGGAGCTTCATGAAAAACGACAGTAAGTTTGTTCTGATGATTGAGCAAGATAGAAATACGTATAGTATGCGTTGGGGTAGTGTTGGCGTTCCTAAGGAGATTATTATGGCGAGACTAGAAGCCCTACTTCGCAGGTTTAAAGACGAGTTCTATAGCGATTTGAAGAAATAGCGTCGATTTTCCGACTCAATCTAAGCAAACATTAAGAACTCCAAAGATACTTATTTATACATGGAACAATCAAAGGGGAATATGAAATATCTCAAACCTGGAGTTCTGTACTTAAGCAAGAACTACTCGAAGGAAGACATCCCCCGTATTAGAAAATTTATGGGGCTGGATGATGAAGACGAGTAGATTTCAATTCTTTATTGAGGACTTAGGTCCTGACTCACCTACGAGGTTTGGTTTTGGTTGGCAAGACGGCAATATTCCGAAAGAAGTCGTTCTCTCTATGACTGCTGCTTTTCTTGAAATCCAGAAGGATGAATATCAACGCTGGTTTGAAGGTAACTTGGGAGAACAATCAGAATAAACGCGTAGGATTATTCAATTCTCAAATCGATTCCAAACTTTACAAGTACATTGTATACAAGTGCTCCGACAAGTCCAGCAACAAACCCAACTACAGCACCGATTAGTGGCATGCCAATCAAAGCGCCAAACGCAAGTAACGTTCCACTACTCAGTCCAGGTGTTTCTGAAGAAGTCATCAGACCTGCACTCACGAGTCCATCAATGAGTAGCCCACCAAAAGAATACACTATTCCTGCAAGCAATCCAACACTGCCTATTAACACTCCTGTTAACTTCGCTGCACGAAACACGTTAAGTGTTGCCATAGGTGTTGATTGTTTTTGAGCTTATTATATCTTTCCCTATTCGAACATCTTCCGACGAGATCGGAAGTTTGCACAGGCCACTAGACACGTTACCGTAGCTGTTTTTAATGATGAAAGAATAAAAGAAATTGTGCCGGCGTAGGCAAGTCTGGCAAGCCGCTTAGTTGAGAACTAAGTGTCCATAAGGACTCCTGGGTTCAAAAACTTTTCGGTCACTAGACTGGCCGGTGAGTTGAATCTCCCAGCGCCGGCGCACCATTCCAATAAGAATATTCTATTCAACACAATATTAATACTCGAATACTACAGAAACAGCATGATACACAAACATCTTGTTGCAATTCGTAACATGAGTTTCGAAGAAATACATTCGTTGCGAACGTGTTACGATGCAGCGTGGGAAAGCGAAGATGAGTGATGCACAACATTTAATAACTTCATTTGATTACATTTTTTTATGGCAAGAACAGATACTTCTGACACTGAAGAGGGACTAAAAGCGGATGAACTTTCTGCTATCGGAAAAAATCTCAGAGACCGATTCATAGTGGATGCATATGATTCTGAGGAAACTGCTTCAATGAACAGAATCAGTTTTGGTTTTCCGGGTGCTGATATTGGTGAAATGACGCTTACAGATAATGAGCAAGTGATGGGTTCATTGCATCTTAGCTTTGGTGAGAAACCTGTAACAACTGCTGGGTTTTCTTTTTCTTATGATGAAATTGTGGCAAATGCACTTGTACGAGCAACAGGACTTCCTTTTGAAGCGTTCTCCGACCAAGAAACTGGCGGAGAATTGGAAGCCATTGCAAATGGCGCAGAAGTGGGAGGGAGATACATTGGCAGGTTTGGTCGAAGTACTTATTCTCTTAAAGGGTCATCACACTCAGAACAGTTTGATCCCCGGGAATTTCCTGATAACTACGAGAGTCTTTTTTTAGAAACAAGGGGCAGTGCTTTGAATGCTATTAGAATATTTACTAAGCCTAGTGTGCAGGAACTCTTACAAGCTCACGCCGAAATTTTACAAGCTGCAGAATCAGCAGTTTTCGAAAGTTTTGGTGAGTCTCCTGACTACAATGTTGCAAGCCGTATTTGGCAACCTGAACAAAGGAATTCATTTGGACTTGAACTAGCAAAGGAGTCTGGTGCTGAATATGATTTTTTTGAGGAAGACAGGCTTCATAGATTTAGCATTAATGGATTTGGAGTTTTGCTGCAAAGATTTCCAACCGTAGGTTCTGAAGATGGGGCTCCACAAGATCCAGTGTATGATTCTGTTGATCTTTATGCCTTTGCCGGAAGGACAGAGCTTCACAATGCAGTTAGATCGGGAATTGTGCGCGGTGTTGCTTCAAAGGCGACAACCCTGGAAGGCAGAGACGCCAAGTATCATCTAATTGGACCTTTCTTGTCCCCTACTGAAGATTCACAAGTGAAGATATCAGTTCCTTTCACGAGTGGCGCGCCTCGATATGCACATGAGGTCACCGAGCAACTTGTAGGAATTGCTGCAGCTGCAGGAGATCTTAACGAGATGGTGGATGAACGCTTTGGTCAGGAGATCGGAAAAAGCCAGGCTGAATTGCACAGAGCTATTTCGTATTAGGATATGGGGCTGTTTTCACTTTCTCTACCGACCCGCACAAACCGTCCTGCTTCTGATTTTTCAACAATCAAGTAATAATCTCCTTTCTTCATTGTTGTGTACTGGTCTGTGTCGTAGACAGCAACAAATTCTTTTCCTTCGTAAAACAACACAACTGTATCTCGCGCATTGTTTGTTTTGAACGACAGTTCCATGCTTTCGTCTTCAAGTGATCGTCCATCGTGATAATCATAGTACACAACGCCAGGATATTGCGCTTCCAAGAATAATTTCTCTGCTACGGGTAACCGTTCAGTTAGAAGGTACCGTTCATCAACATCACTCACGTAGTCATTAACCAAGAACGCAACTCCAACAAGAACAATCAGTACAATAACTCCGCTAGCTATTGCCCAAATTTTATCAGTCAACAAATATAACCCAATCGCCAATAAGAGTGCAGCTCCAGCAGCATAAAGAAACATCTCGTTTCCCATGCTAATTGTCTTCCCTGCTTCTGCAATAAACACTCCAGCTAAGTCTTCTCCTGCAGTGATTTCTTGTGTAAAATTCCAGATTTCAATAGGTCCTTCTGCAAGAGTCAACCGCTGCAGTATCAAATAGGAGAAAAACACCAGTCCACCAGCAAGTAATGCAATAAAAGCAGCTAGTGACCGAACCATGATTTGTGTGTGATACTTCATACTGTAGTTCAGTGTAGCTCAGATTAAAAAGATTTGCTTACTTGTTTCGAAAAACAAAAGCCCCGATCAATCCCAATCCAAGCCCGATGAATAGTCCTGCTGGAATATTGCCTATCAAGAACCCAACACCCATTCCGAGGACTACACCTCCTCCGATGAGCAAACCAGTGGAGTCATCTTTCTTTTTTGCAACTGGTACTTTCTTTGCCATACTCCTAAAATGTCTTTGAATTATTTAAATCTTCACAATAATTATATAGCTCCCAACATTACAAACATCATGCATCCAAAGCAACGCAAAGCAATCGCATACGTCATTATCATTCTTCTTGTAGGTGTACTCGCAGCAATCATCCACAATTTCTTTTACGCTCTAACAGGAATTGAAGAAGCAGTGTTTTTCATCATCGGCGTCTCCCTAATCTTCCTCGCGTTCCCAATATCAATAGCCTACGCAGGTTTCACATTCTGGAAGTACAGGTAACTATTTATACTCCAACTACCAGATACATTCTATGATTTTAGCGAAATGGTATGACGCAAAGAAGGACAAGTTGCAGTGGTACGACATTTCTTTGTTGAAGATTAGCATGGTTGCGTTTGGTTTGTTATTGGCTAAGCTCTACGCTCCAATACTGACCCTCGACACAATCTGGTATGCTGTCGTGTTCCTCGTACCGTCTATCTACTTGATGGTCAAAACACTGCGTTAAAATGCTGAACAAGCTCCTGATTATTGCAGGAATGGCTTCTCCGTTAGTGTTACTTGCAACAATCATCGCTTTCGGTTTCATTCTTCCCGATTTTACCCAGTCAAGTAATTACATCAGCGAGCTCGGCGCGCGAGAAAGCCCCGTTCAACTTCCAGCAAATATTTTCGCATTCCTCATTCCCGGAATTCTCTATCTGCTCTACGGCATTGGCTTGTTCCGCGTACTAAACGATCATTGGGCAGGCAAAGTCGGTGGATTATTCATCATTCTTGGCGGATTAAGCATGCTGCTCATTACTTTTTTCCCGTGCGATCCTGGTTGTATTACAACAACGCAAGGCGGCGAACTACATGAGTTCTTCAGCGACAACGCGCTCTATTTGGCAATCGTTGCATTCGTCTTCTTTGCATTATATTTTGCTAAGAGTAAAGACTTCGGTATGAAGTGGGTGTACGCAGCATTCGGTTTTACCATTAGCACTGCACTCTTTACTTATCTCTATTTAGAACTCAGCCATCTTGTTCCGTTCCCGCACATCGTCCAGAGATTAGCAATAGCAACACCGTTCCTGTTCATGCTCGTAACTGCAATTGTCATTTACAAAAAGAAAATACAAAACTGATGAAGAAAATTTTATAAGTTACTTTTAGCTACTTCTCTTCATGACTCTCGATGTAATCACAAGGTTTCAGGAAGGACGTAGGATTGCTAATGATCAAGTGAGAGACTTCAGAGATCCAGAGCATGCTCAGCTATCTCCCTACGCCCATGAAACTCGTGTGGAAGGGATAAGAAAGCCTTCTGAATCTTTGGGGTATATCGCAGGAATTGCTGAGAACTGCCTGAAACATCCCAGGACAATGTATCAGGTTTTTTTCCGTCAAGATTGAAACAACGGTTTAAATACCTTATACGACGATTTTATATAGCGAATTCCACCACTTTTTTCTATGAGTACACTTGAAGAAGAACTTGAATTTGCAATAAAAATTGCAAGAGAAGCGTGGAAACTCGCAGAACCGATTTACGACGGTCCACGAATCTTTCCAAAAAGAAAGCCGGATGGCTCTGAAGTTACGCCAGGAGATTTAGAGATCAATGATTTTATTTCTACAGCAATTCAACAGACATATCCTTCGGATGGTTTAGTTACAGAAGAATCAGATGACAGAACTGTACAAGAAAGAACATGGTATGTTGATCCGATTGACGGAACAAAAGGATTCATTAGTCGCAGCGGTCAATTCGCAATTCAAATTGGGTTAGCAATTGATGGTGATCCAGAACTTGGTGTTCTTTACGCTCCTGCAAATGGTGATTTGTATGCTGGTGTTGCTGGAAAAAAAGCACTACGAAGTAGCCGAGGAAGAACACATCAATTAACCGGCGGACAAGCTGCAGTTTCGTATGATCGTTTGATGGATCGCATGCATCCTGACAGAAATCCTGAATGGGTAAAAGCGTTTGTTGATGAAATGGATTTTGGAACACACGCAAATCACGGAAGTGAAGGATTACGTTTCATGCGTCTTGCAGAAGATTCAGCTGATGTGCGAATCATGCATCGGAAATATCTCAACACCTGGGACATTTGTGGTCCGCAAGCAATTCTTGAGGCAGCTGGTGGTTGGGTAGGCAGTGTCGAAGGCACGCGATTCACATATGATTTGGAACCGAAAATACAGACTCCTCTTATCGCTGCACGCTCTCTTGAAATCTACCAACATTTCGTAGATGCGATCGAAGAAACTGGTTTTCTTGAGCATGCTCTAGCGTAATATATGCAGAAGCTTTATATGCAAAAAGGGGTTAGATAGGCATATGGTTAGTGGTGATGTGGGGCTCGAAGATCTTCTTGAAAGGAGTTATCTTGAAAGAATGGGTGCTGTAGGAGATGCAGCAATAGTTGATCCTATAAGAGCACTTCCAGGAGCCGCAAAGAACTATGTTTCTAAGATTTTACATATGAATTGGCGTACTGCTACCAGAACAGTTGCACCAGCCACCTTGGCACTGGGCATGACGGCATATGTATTCGCAACAGGTAATATCGACACGCCTGCACCAGATGGTATGGATCCAAGTCTTGCAGGTGCAGCTGTTGGGGCAACTGCTCGTGCTCCATCATACGCACTATCGCGAATCGGTCAACTCGGCGCAAGTGAAATGGGCGGCAAGACTGCAAGCTATTCATGGGCAACTGCACGAGTGAGTGGCTTATGGCTTCCTCTTGAAAATGGAGTTGGTGCAGCGTTTAGCTGGCTGACAGGAACTCCTATGGAAATTGCTGTTGCTACATTTCAAAAGGGAACAGCTCCATTCAAAACAGTTAGTCATGAGGAAGTAAATGATGGCATTGATGAAGGAAGGCGCCCTGTTGATGAATATTTTAACAGAGTGCGCTATGCCTGGACAGGACCAAAGCCAACAGTTCCTATACCAGAATCACGGGCTCAGGCAGAATCATATGACACAGGATCACACGATCCACTCAACCTATAACTTCTTAAATTCTAAAAACATTCTATCAGCATGCAAAACATGGTTGCTAATCTCGGCGGAGTTTTCATTTATTCTAAAGATCCAAAGACTTTGGCTGAGTGGTACAAGGAACATTTAGGTATTCAGTACGACTACAGTAAAGAACACGATACGTATTACATTTCTTTTTACTACAAAGAAAAAGATACCGGAAATAAAGCATACACTGCTTGGGGAATAATGAAAAGAAAAGCCGGCAATCCGTTGCAAGGTATTGTTGCTGTAAATTACCGCGTGTTTGATTTGCAAAAAGTTATTGATCACCTCCGATCAAAAGGTATTGAAGTTGACGGACCAAAGAACTTCCCAGAAGGCAAGTTTGCCTGGTGTAATGATTTGGACGGCAACAAGATAGAACTCTGGGAAGATACAAATTAAACCACAGTTTTATAAGCAATTCTCCAGTCTCTTCTCGTATGAAACCAGTTATTTTCCTCATAGCTCTCTTGCTGCTAGCAACAGCAGTCACAGCGCAGGACGCTACTCATATCTGGTTTAGCGACAACAAGAAAGTTGACGGTAACAACGTAATAACTGTTAACGTCCACACCGCAGACAATAACAACAATGCAGATTGGGATGGTGGTAAGTTTTCTTTAACATCAGCACACGTTCTCCGCGTAAACAGAATTGATTGGGAGAAAGTCTGCGACATCACCCGTTCGCATTACGAATGTGTTGAAGCAGGCAGAACAATTTTGCAATGGTACAATTATGTTGCAAACGAACAAGATTATTTTACATTCGATGTCCAATACGAAGATAACGGCGTACTTATTCTAGAAGAAACTGGCGGCATGGAGTGCGGCGCATATTCTACATCTGCACGCACATCTTCTTTCTCTGGCTTCCCCGATGGCTCTGGTGGTTTGCCGTGTTCAGCAGAGAAAACATTTCTTTCCGGATTCCAAGTGAGCGAACTCGGCGGTTTCCCAGTACGCGTACAACTTGAACGCGCTGTAGAAAATCAAGGAACAGTATTTGAAGAACAAAACCCCTATCTCTATTACATTGTCCTCGGTAGTGTGTTTGCAGTTACAATGCTATATCTAGTAGCACGTCGCCTGCCAAGATAAAGATAATGATGTTCCAAACAGTGTTTGTTACAATAAAGTACAACGCCTTAATTCTGATTTCTGGATCGCCACCAAGTAAATAGATTGGCATTGAAATTAAGTTGAATACAAACAACATGATCAATCCTAACCAAACAACGCCTAATCCTGCGCCGCTTGCATACAAGAAGTACACAACAACTGCTGCAATTGCGCGCGACACCATGTAAAATAGTGTGTTCATGTCAAACGCTGCACTAATTAATTCACTTGTCAACGTTGTAATAATTCCAAACAACGCACCAATCAACGGACCGTATGCAATCGCTGTAACAAACGTCCCTAGCGTTACCAGTTCAACAGAACTCGGTACGCGAATGTAGCGCTTGTATATAGTTGAATACGAAGCAAGCACACCAAGCACGGCAATGATGAAGAAATCAACTAAAGACAATCCTAATACAAGCATGATTAGTATAACGAGAATGCCAAGGAGATAGTGTTTGACAGATAGCATCTTCCGATATTCCAGAATTTCTTGCATGACGTTCAGGAACTCTTTGTACAATTCTGCCATCTGTTCGGTATGCTCGGACTCCTTATAAAAGTTCGGGCATGATTCAGTATTTATTTTCAATATGGAAAATACTCAATACAACCCTTCGCTTGATTTATTTTCAGTATACATTTTTATATACTAGTGTCTGTATTTCCGCAAAACTTATAAAGCCAAAGTTTCGATATACAATCTCCTATGACGAATGTAATGCAAGTTAGCCGGAGCGCTCTGATTACGTCTTCGCTAGCTTCACAACGTTTAGCTAAATCTGCAAGAGTCAAGTATCAAGATCATTCTCGTAAAAGAAAGCACGCGCAGTACGCGCATCGTAAACCCATCACAGTGAAAGAGGTCACAAATTTCGCAGGCAAATACGCAATTTATCTCAGCCTGCTTGCACCAATTATGGTGTTTTTCAAAACAGCACAAGTCTGGGTGTTCCATACAACATCCGGCATTCCTTTTCTCGCTTGGGCAGCGTTCACCATAACAAGTTTGTTTTGGTGGAGACACGCAAGAGAGAATAATAGACAGATGGTCTTAGTACATTCCTTGAATTTCCTCGGCGCTGCGCTCATTGTAGCAGGTCTGTTAATTTTAGGTTGAACATAATCCTGTACACAAAATATTTAAACCACTTTTTACATAGTCGGCAGCATAATGGTAAATGTTGTTGCGAACGAAACGAGTACTAATGACGTTATGCGTGCTGTTTCTCCGCTTAAGGAATTCGAACCAGTGACTGATCCTCAATCGTTAGAAGGACGTACTAAATCAAGTGTGTTTGTTGTTCATGGTGTTGATGGTGTTAAGGCAAGCGAAGATGGCCTCACTTTTCACGATCGTTATGTTATTGCAAATTGTGCAGAAGTGTGTGATGAAGGAGTTAGAATTCAATCAGGATCATATGCTTTTGCCAAGAATTTGCGTGCACGTGAACCTCACAATGAGATGCCTGGAATTTACCTTGCAGGCGGTCACCAGATTACTTATGATGAGCCACTTGTCATCCCACGCGAGCTCATTGAGCAGGGCAGAGTAGAACGCCTTCAGTAATTCTCCGTAAAGCTTAAAAACCCCTATTTGTTCGCCCAGCTTGATATTTGTCCCTATTAAGAGGCAACATGACAGCAGAACAGACAATTGATCGATTCCTTGAAGCGAACAACATTCATAGTGGTACGTTTGTCTATAGCCAGCATAGCAGGGCACTTTTTCATCCGCAAGGACTCGGCAAAGTTGTTGAAACTCCTTTATCTCCGCTTGTTGATGAAGTTAATCGAGAAATGCAAGAATGCGGTGAAGAAGGGAAGCCATTGCATGTTGTTGCGAATGCTTTACAAGATCGTGGCTACGAAAGATTCGGTAGACGAGCTAAAGCTTGGTGCGAAGCATATAAAGTTGCTTAGTATTTTCTCAACATTTTTATATTCTGAAATTTATTGTAAACCCTTGCGATGAATTTAGAAAATCGTCTTGGTTTCACTCACTTTGTAGCTAATTACACAATTCTCCGTCGGGATGGCAAAGGAAGTTTGTTGTTTAGAGACGAGGAGTTTAAAGGAAAAGTAAAAAGAGTTCTTAACAAAAGAAGAAACGCTGACGAAAACACAATTAGTGAAATTGGAGATGTTGCATTTGCAAGTGAGTTAGCAATCGATATACGTAACTTTCTCGAGGGTGAAGAAGGGTTTTACATTGCGCGAGATATTATTACTCTTCCGCCGTTTGAAAACGCTGCGCTGTACAAAAAACTTGGATTACTTGCAGCATTTAGCAGCGCCTTGAGTACGCAAATAGGTTCTGTCGTCGGTGTACCCACGCTGATTGCAATATTTGGTATCACTGGTCATCATTTATATAAACATCACAACGATGAGCTCGTCGAGAGATTAGAAATTCCAATTACAGATTTCTATGAAAGATTTGAAAGATATTCTCAACTAAAAGTAGCATAACTATCTGTGTTGATCAAACAATATCGGATTTCCGTCGGGGTCGACTATAGAAAAACTTCCAGGTCCTGATTCAGAATCAATATCCTCGCCGGTATCAATGCCTTGTTCTTTCAATTTCTTTTGCAATTCCCGAACGTCAACAAAAGATTCAACGTTCTGCGCACTTTGATCCCATCCAGGATTAAACGTCAACATGTTTTTTTCAAACATTCCCTGAAACAATCCAATAATGTGCTCGCCATTCTTCATGATCAACCAGTTCTGCGATTCATCACCGCCAAACTTCTCAAAACCCAACTTTTCGTAGAACTCTTTCGACGCTGCTAAGTCTTTTACTGCTAAACTTACTGAGAATGCTCCGATTGTCATAAGAGGTTGAAAAAGTTTAGTGTTTAATAACCTTTGGTTAGAATGAAATCACTGATCTCTTTCAGCAACCAATTCTTGATAACGCAGGTACGCATCGTACTTGTTTGATGGAACTTCAGTTCCTTCTATGTACAGTGCAATTCCGCCTGCGTATTCTCTGCCAGATACATCAAACGCTCTTTCTTCGACAACAACGCCGTCATAGAATTCCCCGTAAGCTTGTACTAAAAGGCCAACATCTTCGTGAGCAGAAAAATTTGTAATGCGTCCTCGGCCTGCCCTGTTGTGTTCACGCTCAACTTCACTTTTCACGTGTGGCCCTGTTGGTGCCTTACTTTTTTCAATAGACCCAATTTTAATCCGGTCGTATCTTCTACTTCCAAATCCCTCGTTTTGATACTCTTGGCCCATAAAATATCGAGATCAGTTTACTCTTATAAGCGTAGTGACCAAAAAATCTTTCAATCCAGGCGACGTCCCTCAAAGCATGTCAGTCCGAGCCAAATACGTGGGTGCAGCAGTTTCAGGTTTAGCTGGACTGACTCTGCTATTGCATGCAGGTACCTCAGTTATTGTAGGATCAACTAATTTCAGTGAGCAACCTGCTGATAGGATAGAAGGAAACGCAGCGGCAAGTTTTCTAAGATCATATGACGATTACATTCCAGATCCGGTAGATCTTGGGCTTGCGATGCTAGAGGCTGCCCTTGCAGGTACAGCGATTAGCTACGGCTTCAATCTAAACAGAGAAGCTTGGTACGAAAGTATTGAAGAAAGAGACCGGGATTCAACGTAAAACCCCTACTTTTTCGACCCATTTCCGGCCATCAAAATTTTACTTATAAACAGAGTTCGTTTAATGGCGGTTACGCGAACTCTAGCGAAGATGGAAGAAAAAATTATATAGAGGATGCACACTTTCTCAGATTATGTCAATAACTTATTCAGGGGATGATGCGGATCGTTGGTACAACAGCCCCGGGGTTACTCTAGGGGGTATTTTGGCTGGTGGCGGTATCGGGGTAGGTATTGCTGCTTATGGAATTTTGAGCGGGTTTGCTGCAATTTTTAATTCATTCGGGCCATCTGTCAATGATGTTCGGATTGCTGAAGCTCAGGCAGGTCTTACTGAACAACAAGAAAATGTCCTTCAAGGAAGCCAGCCTGAAACGTTCATTGAGCATGACGGCAAACGCTATTACCTTGAGATTGATGGCAGACCATTAGAAGAAGTAATCAGATAATTCTCGCATTATGCGCACTTTTCCAAACATATTTATACCAGTAATTTCAGAATTACACCTCCCACAGAGGTGATTTTTTAGTGCTGAATGAACTGGAAGCAGAGATACGACTACGCGGCTTTTCGCAGAACACAGTAGATTCCTATATGCTGCATAATCAGCAGTTTCTCAACTTCTCTAAGAAGACTCCAGATCAGATAGAGGAAGCCGATATTAAGGCCTATTTGGGCCATTTACTAGGGCAAAAACAAGCTCCCAGTAGTGTAGCACTGGCTCGCGCAGCCCTGAAATTCCACTATGATACTGTTCTAGACAAGAAAATAGTGACTGCTAAGCCTCCAAAGAGGCGAAAATCCCTTCCTACAGTGCTTTCACGGGATGAAATCGGCAGCTTAGTACGAGCTGCACGAACCAGAAAATCAAAACTCTTGATCAAGCTTCTGTATTCCTCAGGATTACGCGTTTCAGAGGCTCTAAGCCTCAAAATGAGCGATTTCGACCTTGAGCAAAACGTCGGTTGGGTCCGCGGAGGTAAGGGTGGAAAGGATAGAATGTTCATTATTTCCAGAAAAGTTGGTGATGAGGTCTCAAAGCTCAAAAAAGAGCCGCACGAGCACGTATTTAGCACGAAAAATGGCCCCCTTACACCCAGAAACGCCCAAAAAATCGTTTCTACAGCCGCTAAGAACGCTGGTGTACACAAAAAAGTAACCCCGCACACCTTACGGCATTCATTTGCTACTCATCTACTCCAAAACGGGGTTGATTTGCGCAAAATCCAAGAATTGCTAGGCCATTCTAACCTGCAAACAACGCAAATCTATACTTCTGTATCGAACGAAGAGTTAAAGGCTGTTCAAAGCCCTCTAGATGCTTAAATCGTCAAGAAATTGCCTGTCTTCTGCTGAATAGCGCTCGAATGGTGTTCTGAAAAGGCTCATATCAGGCATGGTGTCAGGATAATGACACTCAACCCAATCTTCTCTGCGGATCGGGTGTGGAAATGACTCTGCTCCAGTGCCAAATGGCCGCGGAAGGTGAGTCTTCTCAACTCTAGAAAGTACGATTTCAGGCGCTAAAAGCCCATATTTCATCACATTTCGAGCTATGCCTGCAAAATCAAACAGTTTGTGCATGTACGGCTCGGAATATTGAACCAAGTAGGGGTTTTCCATTGTTTCGTAACACCAAAAAACAGGCTAATCAAGGTTACCTTTATATAATTTATGTACTGCAGTATGCAATAAAAGTATTAGTTATTTAGCGTATTTATTGCTTCCATTATAGTACAATAGTTTTAGATAATTCCTAAATGTTCTATAGCATACCATGTAATATAGAATCATACATGACCACTAGGAAATATATGTTCTATTTTTGACCCATTATGGCGGTATTTATTATTTTCAATATTGAAATTAAATGCTCAAAGTACACCCATATAGGGAAAATGCCCAAGATAGGGGGAAAACTATACTGGTTCAGCTAGCAAAATGCGAAAAGTGAGTGTTCAAAGGTGAGATTATGCGCTGGTTAGCATGCAACAATCAAGGGTATGCTCACAAAACACCCCAAAACAGGCCAAATCAAGTAAAATTGCCCAAAATACGCTCAAAACCTTGTTAGGCACCAGTCAAAGGTATAGCAAAAAGCCCCAGATTTACACAAGTCTATACTAGTTCAAACAACGAATTTTCAAAAGTGAGCTATATAGTATTTCTTTATAAAGGCCAATTCCTTCCCATATCCTATGGCAGTCGATGACGAGTACATAACTGGCTCCGATCTCTCGAAGGAAGCCATCTCAGACAAACACAGTAGCTACATCTATGAAATCCCTGTCTACGACCGAGAAACACTGCATCAAATTGAAAAATTGCTCGCCGAGAACGGCTACAAAGATATCGATCAAGTTACCGATCACATTTCTTGTTTAGAACAACTCGAACAACGCATCGCAGCAGTAGTTTCGCAGGAATCCTCGACGAGAATAACAGATAAGGATCTTCTCATTTACTTAGAGAGAATCCGTGATCGTTTACATCAATTATTTAAAGTACGGGATCGTTTGAAATAGAATGCCAGAAGATTTCGAACATTACGGACGATCTGTCGACGATATCGAGTTTCATAGTAGTTCATTCTACGACGATCTCCCTCATTACGACGCTGAATCTATTCGACAAATCAAAACATTTCTCAAAGAAAAGAAGTACACTGACAAAAAAACAATTAACGATCATATTTCTTGTTTAGAAAATATTGAGAAACGTCTTGCACTATTTGTAAGCAATATGCAAGAAGAAGGACGTTACGATCAAGACCTTGACCACGACGTGAAAATGGTCAGAAACCTTGTCTCAGAACTCATTAGAATTAAACAATCTATTGCTTAACAAAGATACAGTGTTTCTCATTTCCTGCAATTTCTTCCAAAATCCGTTTAACAACTGCTTTTTCTGGATCTGGAATTAACTTGACGCGTTTCCGCAAGTCTTCAAAACTAGCAAACTCTTCTTTTCGTCTCTCGTCGAGAATCTCCCACATTCGCTTCTTTCCCATTCCTGGAATTAACTCTAGCGAATGCATTCTCGTACTCAATGGTTGTGCAGTGTTGAAAAACGAAACAAACTTTTGTTCTTCTTTCTTCACAATGTCAGCAAGCACATATTCCAATTCGCTCCGCGCTGTTGGAGTCATCTTTGCCGGCGACAAACGACCATTAATGTGGTGTATTTGGTCTCGTTTACCTTCTCCTAAATACACTTCATCGTGCGGTTGCAAACTAATTTCTTTTTTCGGAACTAATTCAAGAAGTACAAAATGATTCTTACCAATCGCTTGTATGATTGGTGTTTTCATGTGGCTCGGCCGAGTATCGTAGGGATAGCCGTTCGGCAAGAAATCCAAAACTATTGCGTGTTCTTCGTGTACTTGTCGACGTTCCATGGCCCCTCACCCAACTCATGAGCAAGAGCTATTAGTGTAATCGCGCTTATATATGTTTGCACAATACTTACTCGTTTAGAGCAGAAATAACTTTCTTAAGGTTGTCTTGTGAAACCGCCACTGAGTATCCTTGAAGGATAACCTGTGCTTCATTTACTGAAGCAGGCATCAAATCAACCAATTTGTAAATGTGAATGTCTTTCAATCGTGGAATATCAAGGTCCTGTAGCTTCTTTACCAATTCTCGTGCTTTCGTAGGCTTTTGCTCGACGAACGCATCCAAGTATTCTTCAGTCTTCGCAACACGGAAATTAGGTTCCTCATCGCGTTTCTTGATCTTGTCAAGCTCGCTTTTAAGCTCTGCCATAAGAAGTGGTTCTTCGCTAACAATTTCTGGTTTCATAGTCGTTTCAAGTGTGCAGGGTGCACAATCACTCTCTTTTTCTTGTTGATATCGGTAATCTCGACTTCGTAACAAGCTCCTCTCTGGCTCTTGACTTCTCCAGCCAAGCCATGGAATCGTGGAAAATATTGGCCTTTACGGAAGGATGGATCGATTTTGAGTGCTATCTTGTCTCCTACGTTAAAAGTCGACAGAATGCGCCGAATAGCGATTCTTCCCCTCTCCCTCTTCGGGATGCTGAGCTTCTGGCGTGTTTTTCGCCTTGCAGTACCTATTCGTTTTACCATAGTGAGAGAGAAAAACAGGTGCTTTAAAAAGGTTACCGTTTGCGGCGCTTAGCAGGCTTCTTCTTGCCAGCCTTCTTTTTGGCCTTCTTCGGAGCCTTCTTTTTCGCTTTCTTAGCTACTTTCTTGGCTTTCCGCTTTGGCGCCTTCTTCTTTGCTTTTTTCTTGGCTTTCTTCGGAGCTTTCTTTTTGGCCTTCTTCGGCTTCTTCTTCGCTTTCTTTTTCGCAGCTTTCTTTTTCGGCTTCTTCTTAGCTGCCTTCTTCTTTGCTTTCTTCTTAGCAGCTTTCTTCTTCGGCTTAGCAACCTTCTTCTTTGGTAGCTTTGCTTCGAGTGATCGTAATTCTGCAACGCGCTCAGCGATCTTCCGCTGCAGTGTCTCTTTTGTCTTTACTCTAGAAATTTCTCGGGCAAGCTCTTTATCTTGAATAATGTCCCGAATCCATACTTCGAAGTCATTCTTGTCCCGGTTTACATGATACCGAAACACATCGTCATCAATCTTCGCGAGTGTTGCAGCTAAACTCTGGATGTCTGGCAACATATCATTCGTACATAACCAGAAATTAACCTCTGCTGGAACCTTCGACAGAATTCTATGAGCTTCGTTTGGTGTTACAGTTTTCTTCATTAAGAGCCCCTATACTCCCTTAAATACACAGGGTCATCGTGAAACTATATATACTTTATTTCCCACTACAGAGTTGCACCACTAAGAATAAATAGATTTATTCCTCTAAGGGTCCCATGGATAAGCGGGGTAGCTTTTTCGCAGACTTTTTCTTCGTCGATGTTAAAGACATTTCTAACTGGATAGCCCTTGCACTTGCAATTGGCCTATTCTGGTGGTCATTCAAGCAGATTTTCGGATAAATCCAAAATTTTCTATAAATTATATACCATATTTTTATATTAGCTTCAACACTAAACAACAGCATGAATGAACTAAACTTCTTCCAATCAGTAAACTTTCTCGAGCCGAAGTGCACGAACTGCGAGGAAGCATTGGACTATGGTTCCAATACACGGTACGAAGAAAAAGAGAACACACACATCTGCCTTAATTGTGGCACTCCTATTCGGTAATTCTACAAATCTTTATAAGCAAATTGTCGTGACCAATAGCTATGTTCCTCGATAGGTACGATTTCAAAGAAATTGAGTCTAAAGCGCATAAGCGCTGGGAAGAACACCGTGTTGCTGAGCAAACAATCAAGCATGATCCAAGCAAACCACTTTTTTCT